>JBBSMD010000025.1:0-21404 GCA_038233355.1 Propionibacteriales bacterium | reverse complement strand
TGGGCTCGGTGCTCGGACCGGCCGGCGACCTTGCGGCTTTCGGTCGCGGCACCGTCGATCCGGCCACGTCGCGGGTGGCGCAGCAGGTCCTGGCCGGCGAGCACGCCGCGCTGTACGCCTACGGCGTGATCGGTGGGCGGCACGCGGACGGCCCGAGTCAGGTAGCGGCAGCGATCAGCGCATTCGTGGTGCACCGGGACCGCCGGGACGCGCTCGCGCTCGGGCTGCGCGCGGCGGGGGCCGAGCCGGTCGCCGCGGCGCCGGCGTACGAGCTGGTCGTGCCGGTCACGTCGGCGGGTACGGCCCGCCGGGTGGCGCGGCAGGTCGAAGACCGCTGCTCGGTGCTGTACGCGTCGCTGGTGAGCGCGGCACCTGCCGGTCGGGACGGCACCCGGGCCGGCGCGAGCGACGCCCTACGAGACGCGGCCCGGCGGCTGCTCGAGTGGGGCGCGGCCCCCGCGGCGCTGCCGGGCCTGCAACAGCCCTGAGGCCCGCCGCGAGCACAAGGGTGGTGCCGCCCCAGTCGCCCCAGTGTGTCGGTCAGCCGCCGGGTACCGGAAGGTCAGCCGGCAGCCCGGCCGGCGGCACGACCTGCGCCACCTTCCACTCGCCGTCCTCGTGCCGCATGTTGAGGTCGACGCGCACCGACACCCCGACCACCGAGGTGGATACGACCGCGGTGGCCTGGTCACCCTCGACCGCACTAACCTCGACCCGAGGGTCGCGACCACCGAGCAGCGTGGCCAGCGTGGTGCCCGACTCGCGGGTGCAGTACTGGTCGAGCTGGCCGGCGGCTTGGCCGGTGGACCGGGCGTCGGCTCGCTCGCAGTCCCCGGTCGACACCGCGTCCACGAACTCCTGGGCGGCGCGGCGCACCTCCTCGTCCTGGTTCGGCCACAGCCGCCAGGCCGCCAGGCCGGCGGCGAGCAGCACGAGCACGGCGGCCACCACCCAGACCGCACGGCCACGGCGGCGGCGGGCCACCTCGGCCCCCTCCGGCGGTTCCCAGCCCTGCGGGCGCTGCCAGTAGCTGCCGTCGGGCGGTGGCTGCTCGCTCATGAGTCACCCCGGCTGACCCCGAGTGGCCCGCTGTGGTCGCCCGCGGCTCGCCGGGACCGCCACCCGGGGCCACTCGCGGCAACGAGTGCCTGCAGGTGGGAGACCACCTCGTCGATCGGGACGTCGTCGCGGGCTCCGCTGGCCCGGTCGCGCACCTCGACGAGACCCTCGGCCACGTTGCGTCCGAGCACCACGATCGTCGGCATGCCGAGCAGCTCCGCGTCCTTGAACTTCACTCCCGGCGACACCTTGGGCCGGTCGTCGTAGAGCACCCGTACGCCGGCCGTCGACAGCTGCGCGGCGACGCGGTCCGCGGCGGCGAAGACCTCGGGGTCCTTGCCGGTGGCGACCAGGTGCACGTCGGCCGGCGCGACCTCGCGCGGCCACACGATGCCCAGCTCGTCATGGCTGTTCTCCACGATCGCCGCGACCGCGCGTGACACACCGATGCCGTAGGAGCCCATCGTGACCGTGACGAGCTTGCCGTGCTCGTCGAGCACCTGCAGGTCGAGCGCCTCGGCGTAGCGAGGGCCGAGCTGGAAGATGTGGCCCATCTCGATGCCGCGGGCGAGCACCAGCGTGCCGCCGCCGTCGCCCTCCATGCGGCTGCCGGCCCCGCTGCAGGCGCCGGTGCCTGCGGCGGTGCCGCTGCCAGCGCCGGTGCCGGTGCCATCCACGGGACAGGCGTCGCCCTCGCGCACGTCGGCGGCCTCGACGGTGCCGTCGGGGGCGAAGTCGCGCCCGGCCACCAGGTCGAGCACGTGACTGCCCTCGGAGTCGGCGCCGGTGACCCACCGGGTGCCCTCGACCACCCGCGGGTCGGTCAGGTAGCGGATGCCCGACGTGTTCTTCTCCCCGAGCACGCCGGGGCCGATGTAGCCCTTGGCCAGCAACGGGTGAGCGGCGAAGTCCTCGTCGGTGAACGGCGCGACCTCCGCCGGCTCCACCTGGGCAGCCAGGCGCTTGGCGTCGACCTCACGGTCGCCCGGCACGCCGATCGCAACGGGTTCACGGGTGCCGTCAGGGTGCCGCAGCACCACCAGGACGTTCTTGAGCGTGTCCGCCGCCGACCAGGACCGGTCGTCGCGTGGGAACGCCGCCTCCAGGTGTGCCACCAGTGTCTCGATCGTGGGAGTGCCCGGCGTGTCCTCGGCGTGCGCGGCCGGGGCGTCGTCGTAGGCCACCGGCGGCGGCACCGGGACACGCACCGCCTCGACGTTGGCCGCGTAGTCGCAGGTCGTGCACCGTACGTAGGTGTCCTCACCGTTGTCGGCGGTGGCCAGGAACTCCTCGCTGGCCGAGCCACCCATCGCCCCCGACATCGCCGCCACGATGACGTAGTCGAGGCCCAGCCGGTCGAAGACCCGCACGTACGCCTCGCGGTGCGCCGCGTACGAGGCGAGGAACGCCTCGTCGGAGACGTCGAAGGAGTAGGAGTCCTTCATCACGAACTCGCGTCCGCGCAGGATGCCCGCTCGCGGGCGGGGTTCGTCGCGGTACTTGGTCTGGATCTGGTAGAGGAAGAGGGGCAGGTCCTTGTAGGAGGAGTACAGGTCCTTGACGAGCAGCGTGAACATCTCCTCGTGCGTGGGACCGAGCAGGTAGTCGGCACCCTTACGGTCGTGCAGCCGGAAGATGTTGTCGCCATAGTCGGTCCAGCGGTTGCTCGCCTCGTACGGCTCGCGCGGCAGCAGCGCAGGGAAGTGCACCTCCTGGGCGCCGATCGCGTCCATCTCCTCGCGTACGACGCGCTCGACGTTGCGCAGCACGCGGTAACCGAGCGGCAGCCAGGAGTAGATCCCGGGGGCGGCCCGGCGGATGTAGCCGGCCCGTACCAGCAGGCGGTGGCTGGGCAGCTCGGCGTCCACCGGGTCCTCGCGCAACGTGCGCAGGAACAGGCGGGACATGCGCCAGATCACCGGGGGCCTCCAAAGGCGAGCGAGCCAGGTGCACTCGAGCGTATCCATCCAACCGGCGCGCCTCGGCGGCACGCTCGCGTGCCCTGGTCGTCGGCGCACTCGGCTACGACCGTGCCCCGACCATCCGCAAGCCCTTCGCCCGAGCCCCGAGGCTGAACACGTCAGCGCGCACGGTGGTGACCGCCTCGCGCAGGGCCGGTCGCAGCGCCGGGTCGGTGTCGGGGTCGAGCAAGGCGGCCGGCGCGTTGAGGACCCGCATGTCGGGGTCGGCTGGGTCGTAGGCGGTGATCAGGGTCGGTACGAAGCGTGGTCGCCTGGCCTCGTACGACCCGTCGGGCTGCTCCACGAAGGTGAACCGGGCCGTCACGCCGCGGTAGGTATCGGGGATCGACGTCAGCTGCTGGGCCACGAAGTTGCCCAGGCCGTACACCACCCAGGTGCCGTGCAGGCGGTCGAACGGCTGCGGGACGTGGGCGTGGTGGCCGTACACCAGATCGATGTCGTCGCTGCGTGACAACGCGTCGAAGACGGCGAGCTGCTGCTCGTTGGGGCTCGTCTGGTACTCGGTCCCGGCGTGCAGGGCGACCAGCACGATGTCGGCGCCCTCGGCGCGGGCCTGGTGTGCCTTGGCGAGCATGGCCGGTACGTCGATGAGCGGCACCGACCACGGCGCCTCGGCGGGGATGGGGAAACCGTTGGTGCCGTAGGTGTAGCTGAGCAGGGCCACCGACACCCCGTCGACGTCGAGGATCGTGGGGCTGCGGGCATCACGGCGGCTCGCCGCAGTGCCGGCGTGCGCCACGCCGGCCTCCTCCAGCCTGTCCAGGGTGCGCAGGACGCCGTCCAGACCCTGGTCGAGGCTGTGGTTCGAGGCTGTGGTGCACGCGTCGTAACCGACGCGGACCAGCGCTGGCACGACCTGCGGAGGGACGTTGAACACCGGGTAGCTCTCGAAAGGCCCTCCGGGCGACGCGAGCGGTGTCTCGAGGTGGCAGATGGCCAGGTCGGCGGCGCGGATGAACGGCCGCATGTCAGCCAGCACCGGGTCGAAGTCGTACCCCGCGCGGCCGCGGTCGGCCGCGTTGGCCGCCGCGGTCTCCCAGAGCCCGCTGTGCAGCAGGACGTCCCCCGACATCGCGATGCTGATCCGGTGCGGCGGGCGGGGCGCCGGCGTCGCGGTCGGGGAGGCGGGCGTGGCAGGAGTGGCGGTGCCGGCGGCGGCGCTGTCGCTGGGCGTTCCGTTCGCGGGTCGGCCGGCGGTGCCGCTCTGGTCCGGCGGTGCGCCGGCACAGCCCGCGGCCAGCAGCATCGCGAGGGTGATCGGCCAGCCGGCCCGGGCCCTGCGCACGACGCTGCCCCCTCCCGGCGGGCTCCTCTGGCCCCTGGTGCCGGCAGCCTAGCCGCTGAGTCACCAGGATCCGGGACACAGCCGCTGGATGCGCCGGGATCGGGCACCGGCTGGGCTCAGAACAGGACGGTGGCGAAGGTCTGTGTCTGCTCGAAGCCGACGCGTTCGTACGTCGCGCGCGCCGCGTGGTTGTCGGCGTTGACGTACAACGTCACCGCGGGGGCGATGTGGCGCAGCGCGAGCGCCACCACCGCCGCCATGGCCGAACCGGCCAGGCCCTGGCCGCGCAGCTCAGGGTGCACCCACACCCCTTGCACCTGGCAGGCCCGCGGGGTTGCCGCACCCACCTCCGCCTTGAAGACGACCTGCCCGTCCTCGATCCGGGCGAAGGCCCACCCGCGGCGGATGAGCTGTGCGACGCGGCCCCGGTAGCCGGCGTCGGGATCGACACCGGGGACTTCCGGTGACACGCCGACCTCCTCGGTGTACATCGCGACGCTGGCCGGGTACAGCACGTCGAGCTCTTCAGGTACGACGTGGCGCACCAGCGGGTCAGGCGCACACCCGGAACGCTCGCGCATCACCAGGAACGGCTGGTCGGGTCGTACGGAGCGCGCCGGTCCCCACCGTCCTTGCAGCCGCTCCCACAACGGGAGCACCTGGTCGCGCAGGCCGACCATGGACCCGCACGTGCGTCTCCGCTCAGCCGCCACCGACGCGAACGCCTCGACCGCGGCTGGCCCCGCCTGTACGGGGATCATGTTGGCGGCGTGGTGGCACGCCGCAACCAGTCGTCCGTCCTCGCAGTAGCCCCAGATCTCACCGCCGAGCCAGCGGGGATCGAGGCGGGTGACGTCGATGCGGTGCTCGACGAACGCGTTGACCTCCGGGTCCTGAGCCAGCAGCCGGCGCAGCGCCGCGGCGTCGTCGGGCCGCAAGGTACGCACCTTGCTCGCCGTGCCCAGCATGCGCAGCTCCTCCCGACGCGGGCAGCCTAGTCGCGCCCGGCCGGTGGCACCGACGCTGGAGCGGCAGGGCTGCGCTTCGCGAGCGTCAGCCCACCGACACGACCGGTGCCGCTCCGCCTACCGGTTCACCCATCTCGTCGGCGATGCGCATGGCCTCCTCGATGAGCGTCTCGACGATCTGCGCCTCGGGCACGGTCTTGATCACCTCGCCCTTGACGAAGATCTGGCCCTTGCCGTTGCCGGAGGCGACACCGAGGTCGGCCTCCCGCGCCTCCCCCGGGCCGTTGACGACACACCCCATCACGGCGACCCGCAGCGGCACCTCCATGCCCTCCAGGCCGGCGGTCACCTGGTCGGCGAGGGTGTAGACGTCGACCTGTGCGCGGCCGCACGAGGGGCAGGACACGATCTCGAGCTTGCGCGGCTTGAGATTGAGCGACTGCAGGATCTGGTTGCCGACCTTGACCTCCTCGACCGGCGGCGCCGACAGCGACACCCGGATCGTGTCGCCGATGCCGCGGGAGAGCAGTGCCCCGAAGGCGACCGACGACTTGATCGTGCCCTGGAACGCCGGGCCCGCCTCGGTCACCCCTAGGTGCAGCGGCCAGTCACCCCGTTCGGCGAGCATCTCGTACGCCTGCACCATCACGACCGGGTCGTTGTGCTTGACCGAGATCTTGAAGTCGTGGAAGTCGTGATCCTCGAACAGCGACGCCTCCCACACCGCTGACTCGACGAGCGCCTCGGGGGTGGGCTTGCCGTACTTGGCCAGCAGCCGCTTGTCGAGGGAACCGGCGTTGACGCCGATCCGGATCGAGACGTCGGCGTCTCGGGCTGCCCGCGCGATCTGCTTCACCTGGTCGTCGAAGGCGCGGATGTTGCCGGGGTTGACGCGTACGGCTGCGCAGCCGGCGTCGATGGCGGCGTAGACGTACTTGGGCTGGAAGTGGATGTCGGCGATCACGGGGATCTGCGACTTGCGCGCGATCGCGGGCAGCGCCTCGGCGTCGTCCTGGCTGGGGCAGGCCACCCGCACGATGTCGCAGCCGCTGGCGGTGAGCTCGGCGATCTGCTGCAGCGTCGCGTCGATGTCGGTCGTCGGCGTGGTGGTCATCGACTGGACCGACACCGGCGCGTCGCCACCGACCAGCACGGAGCCGACCTTGATCTGCCGGCTGGCCCGCCGGTTCGCGAGGGTGGGGGGTGGCGGCGCGGGCAGACCCAGGTCGACGGTCATCGCGTGATCTCTTTCGGTCGGGAGGCGGGTCAGTTGAGCCGGACGGGGTTGACGATGTCGGCGTAGATGAGCAGCACACCCATCACCAGCAGCAGCCCGGCCACCCCGTAGGCGACGGGCAGCATCTTCGCGACGTCGACGTAGCCCGGGTCGGGGCGTCGGGTGAGCCGGGCGAAGCCGCGGCGCAGCCCCTCCCACAGCGCCCCGGCGATGTGCCCGCCGTCGAGCGGCAGCAGCGGCACGAAGTTGAACAGCGCGACGAACAGGTTGACCGTCGCGAGCAGCGACATCAAGGCGTACGCGTCGTCCAGGGCGCTCGTCTCGTCGGCGGTCACGAGGTCGCCGGCCACCCGGCTGGCGCCGACCACCGACATGGGGCTGTCCAGCTCGCGCTCACCACCGAAGGCAGCCTGCGTCACCCCCACCATGCGCTGCGGCAAGTGCACGATCGCCTCACCGGTGGCCTTGGTGTACGCCCACATCGTGGTGGCGACTGCGCCGACACCCTGGCGTACGTAGGCGCTGGTGGGACCGACCCCGAGGAAGCCGACCTCGACGTTGCGGGTGGGGTCGGTGAGGTCCGGACGCGCGGTGACGGTCGTGTCGGCCCGCAGCGTCATCGGCTGGCCGTCGCGCACGAGGCCGATCGCGGCGTTGTCGTCGGCGTTGGCGCGGATGAGCCCGGTCAGCTGTTCCCACGACTGCACCTGCTGGCCGTTGAACGAGGTCAGCACGTCACCGGGGCGGATACCGGCCGACCGGGCCGGGGCGACCTGGTCCCCCGGCTCGCAGACCGTCCGCTGCTCGGTGACCGGGATGACGCAGTCGCTGACGGCCGCGACGGTCAGCGTGGGGGTCGGCGCCCCGATGCCGACCAGCAGCACGAAGAACAGCAGCACCGCGATCACGATGTTGACCAGCGGACCGCCGGTCATCACGATCAGCTTCTTCCACCACACCTGCCGGTAGAACAGCCGGTCCTCCTCGCCGGGCTGGACCAGCTCGTACTCCGCGGAACGGGCGTCGGCGACCAGCTGGGTGAACAGCCCGGTGTTGCTGGCGCGTACGCGGCCCTGCCCGTCGCCCTTCTCCGGCGGCAGCATGCCCACGAGCTTGACGAAGCCGCCGAGCGGGACCGCCTTGAGCCCGTACTCGGTCTCGCCCCGCCGGCGCGACCAGACAGTCCGCCCGAAACCGACGAAGTACTGCGTGACCTTCACGCCGAACTTCTTCGCCGGGTAGAGGTGTCCGACCTCGTGCAGCGCGATCGAGGCGAGGACGCCCGAGGCGAACACGACGACACCGAGGGTGTAGACCAGCGCGTTCACGTGGCCCTCCTCCTGCGGTCTGGGTGGGTCGTCATGTCGTGGTCGAGACGGCGGGGGCCGCCTCGACCAGCTCGGTCGCCCGGGCCCGGGCCCAGGCGTCGGCCGCGAGGACGTCGGCGACGCTCAACTCGTCTGCTTGCTCGTGCGCTTGTCGGTGTGCCTGCCGGTGTGCTTGCTCGTCTGCCTCAGAGCGTACGCGGCGCTCGAGTGCCCGCAGGTGCTCGTGCAGTACGTCCCCCACGGTGTCGGCGATGCCGAGAAAGCCGAGCCCGCCGGTGCGGAAGGCGTCGACACACACCTCGTTGGCGGCGTTGAGCACCGCCGGTGCGGTGCGCCCGTACCTGCCCGCTTCGCGTGCCAGGGCCACGGCCGGGAAGGCGGTGTCGTCCAGCGGCTCGAACGTCCACTGCGCCGGGGCCGACCAGTCGCACGGGCGGGCGACGGCGGGCAACCGCTCCGGCCAGGCCAGGCCGAGCGCGATGGGCAGCCGCATGTCCGGTGGCGATGCCTGCGCCATCGTCGAGCCGTCGACGAACTCCACCATCGAGTGCACCAACGACTGCGGGTGCACGACCACCGCGATGCGCTCGTACGGCACGTCGAAGAGCAGGTGTGCCTCGATGACCTCGAGGCCCTTGTTCATCAAGGTGGCCGAGTTGATGGTGATGACCGGCCCCATCGACCAGGTGGGGTGCGCCATCGCCTGATCAAGGGTGACGTCGCGCAGCTCGTCGCGGCGGCGACCCCGGAAGGGTCCCCCGCTCGCGGTGACCACCAGCCGGGCGACGTCCTCGGTCCGCTCGCCGCGCAGGGCCTGCGCCAGCGCCGAGTGCTCGGAGTCGACCGGCACCACCTGGCCGGGTGCGGCCACCCGCTTGACCAGCGGGCCGCCGACGATGAGCGACTCCTTGTTGGCCAGCGCCACGGTGGTCCCGACCTGCAGCGCAGCGAGCGTGGGCAGCAGCCCGACCGAGCCGGTGATGGCGTTGAGGACGACGTCGCACGGTGTGGCGGCCAGCTCGGTGGCGGCGTCGGGGCCGACCAGCAGCCTCGGCACGTGCGCCTCGCCGCTCGGGTAGCCGTCGCGTTGAGCCGCGGCGTACAACGCCAGCTGGACGTCCTGCGCGGCGCTGCCGCGGGCGACGGCGAGGACCGACACCTGGTGCTCGACCGCCTGCTCGGCGAGCAAGCCCGGCTCGCTGCCGCCAGCGGACAGACCGACCACCCGGAAGCGGTCGCGGTGCTGAGCGATCACCTCGAGCGCCTGCGTACCGATCGACCCGGTCGAGCCGAGGAGCACCACGTCGCGCATGGCGCCAGTGTCCCAGGCCGCCAGCTCGGTGTTGACCGGCTGTGCGGGATACTCGTGCCGTGACGTTCGACCCCGTCGACGACCCACGCCCGGCCGACCGGCCGTGGCCGGCGATGGTGTGGCCGCCCGCGCCCAACACGGTGCTCACCGGCCACGGCGTCGAGCTCCGCCCCGCCGTCGAGCAGGACGCCGACGAGCTCTTCGACGCCCTCGACCACGACCGGTGCTGGACCTACCTGACCGGGCGACGCCCCACCGCCCCCGCCGGCTGGCGCGATCTGCTGCGCAACCGCTGGCGGGAGGGCTGGCACCCTTGGACGGTCCGGCTCGACGACCGCGTGGTCGGCACCACGTCGTACTGCGAGGTGTCACCGGTCGACGCCCGCCTGGAGATCGGCCACACCATCTACACGCCGTCGGTGTGGGGCACCACGCTCAACCCGGTGGCCAAGCTGCTCTTGCTGAGCCACTGCTTCGAGGAGCTGCACACCGGCCGGGTGCAGCTGAAGACCGATGTGCGCAACACCCGCTCACAACGGGCGATCGAGCGGTTGGGAGCGCAGTACGAGGGGACCCTCGTGCGCTACCAGCGCCGCTCCGACGGCACTGTGCGCGACACGGTGCTCTTCGCCGTCACCGCCGAGCACTGGCCGACGGTGTGCCGCCGCCTGACGGATCGCCTGACCACGGATACCGTCGTGGAAGACGTCCTTGACCCCGACAATCAGACGTGAGGACACTGGGTGCCAACGCATCCCGTAGCCGAGGAGACACGATGACGTACCCGACCGGTGGCCCGGAGCTCCCGCAGGAGCGGCGCCTGGTCACCGCAGTGCCCGGTCCGCGCTCGCAGGAGCTGATGGCGCGCCGGCAAGCCAGCGTGGCGACCGGGGTCGGCACGACGCTGCCGGCGTTCGTCGCCGCCGCCGGCGGCGGTGTGCTCGTCGACGTCGACGGCAATTCACTCATCGATCTCGGCTCGGGCATCGGGGTCACGGGCGTGGGCAACGCCGCGTCCGCGGTCGCCGAGCGGGTGCGGGCCCAGGTCGACGCGTTTACCCACACCTGCTTCATGGTGACGCCGTACGCGGGCTACGTGCAGGTGTGCGAAGCGCTGGCGCAGGTGACCCCGGGCGACCACCCGAAGAAGTCGGCCCTCTTCAACTCCGGCGCCGAGGCGGTGGAGAACGCGGTCAAGATCGCTCGCCACGCCACCGGCCGCGACGCCGTGGTGGTCTTCGACCACGCCTATCACGGGCGTACGAACCTCACGATGGCCATGACGGCGAAGAACATGCCGTACAAGGACGGCTTCGGACCCTTCGCCGGTGAGGTGCACAGGGCGCCGATGTCCTACCCGTTCCGCGAGCCGGTGCCGCTCACCGGCGCGGAGGCGGCCGCCCGAGCGATCGGCGTCATCGACAAGCAGGTCGGCAGCGGCAACGTCGCCTGCGTCGTCGTCGAGCCGGTGCAGGGCGAGGGCGGCTTCGTCGTCCCCGCACCGGGATTCCTGCCCGCGATCGCACGCTGGTGCGCCGACAACGGTGCCGTGCTGGTCGCTGACGAGGTGCAGTCCGGTTTCTGCCGCACCGGCGACTGGTTCGCCTGCGAACACGAGGGCGTCGTACCCGACCTGGTGACGACCGCCAAGGGCATCGCCGGCGGCCTGCCGCTGGCCGCGGTCACCGGACGGGCCGAGCTGATGGACGCGGTGCACACCGGCGGCCTGGGCGGTACGTACGGCGGCAACCCGGTGGCGTGCGCTGCGGCGCTCGGTGCCATCGAGACCATGCGCGAGATGGACCTGGTGGCGGCGGCCCGGCGGATCGGCGACGTGATGGGCGAGCGGCTGCGATCACTCGCCGAGCGGTTCCCCGCCGTCGGTGACGTGCGCGGGCGGGGCGCGATGATGGCGATGGAGCTGGTCGTACCCGGTGGGCGGGAGCCCGACGCGGCGCTGGCCGGTCGCGTCGCCGCGGGCTGCCACGCCGAGGGCGTCGTCGTGCTGACCTGCGGTACGTACGGCAACGTCCTGCGCTTCCTCCCGCCGCTGGTCATGCCCGAGCATCTGCTGGTCGAGGCGTTCGAGGTGGTGGAGAAGGCCCTGGCTGCCGCGGTGTGACGTCGGCCGGTGCGCCCCGGCGGTCTGGCCCCTCCCGACCGCCGGGGCCGCCGTGACGTGTGTGGTCACAAACGACATCTCGCTACGGCGTGTCGATGTCGTTACTCGGTTGGGTCGGCTGCTCGCGCATGGCCCACGGGCTGCCGTACTCGCCGAGCAGGTCGAGGAAGGGCACCGCGTCGAACGCTTCCGGGCCGAGCACGCCGCTGCCCGACCAGGTGCCGGCCGCGAGCAGCTCGAGCGCCACCGCAGGGTTGAGGGCGGTCTGCCACACCACGCACTGGTGACCGTACTCGCGCATCGACCAGTCGTTGTCGACGACGTGGTAGAGGTACGTCGAACGCGGCTGTCCGTCGGTGCCGGCGCCGGTCACCCACAGCCCTGCGCAGGTCTTGCCGTGCATGAGGTGACCGATCTGCGCAGGATCGGGCAGGCACGCAGCGACCACGTCACGGGGGCTCACCTCGACCCCACCGACCCGCACCGTGGCGGTGGAGTCGAGGCCGAGCTTGTGCAGCGTCTTCAGCACGCCGATGAACTCGTCGCCGAGGCCGTACTTGAAGGTCGCCCGGCGACAGTCGACCCAGCGGGGCATGAGGAGCACCTCCTCGTGCTCCACGTTGACGCACTCGACCGGCCCGATGCCCTCGGGAAAGTCGAAGGTCTCCGGGTCGCTGAACGGTGCGGTGGTGTGCCAACCGGTGTCCCGCTGCCAGATCACCGGCGGGTTTAGGCACTCCTCGATCGTGGTCCAGATCGAGAACGACGGCGCGAAGTCGTAGCCGTCGACGCTCAGGTTCGCGCCGTCGCGTACGCCGAGCTCGTCGATCTCGGCAAACAGGTGGTCCGCGGCGTACCGGGCGAACACGTCGGACAGCCCCGGCTCCACCCCGATGCCGACCAGCGCCAGCCGGCCGGCGTCACTCCACCGGTCGGCGGTGGCGAGCTGCTCGTCGCCGAGCTTGACGCCGGTCTGCTCGTACGGTCGCTCCGGATGTGGCCGCGACAGGCTCATCGCCATGTCGAGGTAGTCCGCGTCGGCTGCGTACGCCCCCTCGAAGATCGGCATGACGAAGCGCGGGTCGACCGCGTTGAGCACGTGGGTGGCGCCGTGCTCGCGGGCCAGGGCCGCCACCGAGTCGGCGCTCGAGGCGTCGACCTGGGCGGCGACGAACCGGTCGTCACCGACGCTCGCGACCGCCGCGTCGGCCCGGGCCCGGTCGTAGTCGGCGACGACCACCTGCTCGAAGAATTGCCGACGTACCGCGATGGAGCAGAACGCCGCGCCCACTCCTCCGGCGCCTACCAGCAAGATCCGCATACGTTTCCTCTCTGCTCTCCTCGACTTGTCACCGTCTCGGGGGGCCATGGCACCTTCAGGCGGTGACAACTCACGATGGGGGCTCAGGCCTCCAGGTTGGTCATGACGTGCTTGACGCGGGTGTAGTCCTCCAGGCTGTACATCGACAGGTCCTTGCCGTGCCCGGAGTGCTTGAACCCGCCGTGCGGCATCTCGGCCACGATCGGGATGTGGGTGTTGATCCACACGCAGCCGAAGTCGAGCCGCCGGCTCACCCGCATCGCCCGGCCGTGGTCGCGGGTCCACACCGACGACGCGAGGCCGTAGCGCACCCCGTTGGCCCAGCGCACCGCCTCGTCCTCGTCGCCGAAACGCTGCACGGTGATGACCGGACCGAAGATCTCGTCCTGCACGGCCTCGTCGTCCTGGTGGAGCCCGGAGACGACGGTCGGCTCGTAGAAGTAGCCGCGGTCACCGACCCGATGACCCCCGGTGTCGAGCGAGGCGTGGTCGGGCAGCCGGTCGATGAAGCCCGCGACGCGCGCCAGCTGGTCGGGGTTGTTCACCGGCCCGTACACCACGTCCTCGTCGTCGGGAGCGCCTGTCTTGGTGTCCCGCGCCTGCTCGGTCAGCGCCGAGACGAAGTCGTCGTGCACCCGAGGCCCGGCGAGCACCCGCGTCGCGGCCGTGCAGTCTTGCCCGGCGTTGAAGTAACCGGCCGCGGCGATCCCCTCCGCCGCAGCCGCCACGTCGGCGTCGTCGAAGACCACCACCGGCGCCTTGCCGCCCAGCTCGAGGTGGGTGCGCTTGAGGTCGTCGGCGGCGGAGCGAGCCACCTCCATGCCGGCCCGGACCGAGCCGGTGATCGACACCATCTGCGGTACGGGGTGGGAGACCACGGCGCGGCCGGTGTCCCGGTCGCCGCAGACGACGTTGAGCACGCCAGGTGGGAGCACCTCGCTGGCGATCCGGGCCAGCAGCACCGTCGAGGCCGGGGTGGTGTCGCTCGGCTTGAGCACCACGGTGTTGCCGGCCGCGATGGCCGGCGCGATCTTCCAGACCGCCATCATGATCGGGTAGTTCCACGGGGTGACCTGACCGCAGACTCCGACCGGCTCGCGGCGTACGAACGAGGTCATGCCGGCCATGTACTCTCCGGCCGACTTGCCCTCGAGCACCCGCGCCGCCCCCGCGAAGAAGCGCAGCTGGTCGACCATCGGCGGGATCTCCTCGGCCATGGTAAGCGCGATCGGCTTGCCGGTGTTGCGGCTCTCGACCGCGACGACCTCCTCGGCCCGTTCCTCCACCGCGTCGGCCAGGCGGAGCAGTGCCATCTGCCGCTCGGCCGGGATGGAGTCGCGCCAGCTCTCGAACGCCGTCGCGGCGGCCTGCATGGCGCGGTCGACGTCTTCGTCGGCACTACGCGGGGCGCTCGCGTAGACCTCCCCGGTCACCGGGTCGAGCACGTCGTACGACGAGCCGTCGACCGCGTCGACCTCCTCGCCGGCGATGACGTTGCGCAGTGTCAGCTTCTCGGACATGTCAAGGGCTCCTCTGGTTGCGTGAATCACATGCGGCCCCCGGTGGCATCACCGGAGAGTCGTTGGGACAGGTAGATGGGGATGATGGAGGCGACGATCAGCACGGTGCCGACGACGTTGACTACAGGTGCCTGGTTGGGCCGGAACAGGTTGGAGAAGATCCAGATCGGCAGGGTCTGCACCGCCGGCCCGGCGGTGAACTGGGTGACGACGATCTCGTCGAAGCTGAGCGCGAAGGCCAGCAGACCCCCGGCCAGCAGGGCCGAACGCAGCAGTGGGAACGTGACGAGCCGGAAGGTGGTCCAGCGCGAGGCGCCGAGGTCCATCGAGGCCTCCTCGATCGACCCGCCCAGTCGTCGCAACCGTGCGCCGACGTTGTTGAACACGACGACGATGCAGAACGTCGTGTGCGCGACCACGACCGTCCACAGCGCCAGGTCGACCCCCAGGAAGGTGCGGAACACGTTGCCCAGAGCCAGACCGGTCACGATCCCTGGTAGGGCGATCGGCAGGATCACCAGCAGCGAGACGGTTTCGCGGCCGAAGAACGCGTAGCGCTGCAACGCCAGGGCCGCGAGGGTGCCCAGCACCAGCGCCACCGCCATCGCGACCAGGCCCACCTCCGCGCTCGTCGCCACCGCGGAGAGCGCCCCCTCGTTGCCGGCCGCCGCCTGCCACCAGCGCCACGTCAGCCGCGTCGGTGGCCAGCTGAAGGTCGAGTCGGCGTTGAACGAGCTCACGACCACCACCGCCAACGGAAGGTAGACCGCCAGCAGGACGACGGCCACCGCTGCCTGCAGCAGCCGCCGCGCCGATCCCGACAACGTCATCGGCCGGCACCTCCCGCCGACGGCCGGGTCCCGCTCACAGCTGCTCCAGGGCGCCGGTGCGGCGCACCAGCGCCATGTAGACCGCCATCACCAGCACCGACAGCGACGCCACCGCGGCAGCCAGCGGCAGGTCGGTGTTCTGGTTGGCGAAGACGATCGTGCCGAGCATCTGGCTGGTCCCACCGACGGTCTGCACGGTGATGTAGTCGCCGAGCGACAGCGAGAACGTAAAGATCGAGCCGGCGGCTGCGGCCGGCAGCAGGCTGGGCCACACCACGGACCGAAACGTACGACCCGGTCGGGCACCGAGGTCCTCTGATGCCTCGAGCTGCGAGTTCGGCAGCCGCTCCAGCCCCGCGTAGACCGGCAGGATCATGTACGGCAGCCACAGGTACGACAGGGTCAGCACCACCGCGACCAACCCGAACCCGGGGGTGGCGCCCACGGTGGAGTCGAGGACGCCGTTGGGGCCGAGCAGGATCCGCCAGGCGTACGCCTTGACCAGGTAGCTGACCCACAACGGCATCAGCACCGCCACCACCAGCAGCCGGCCGACCAGCGGCCTGGCCACCTTCGCCATGTAGAACGCGATCGGCAGCGCCAGCGCGAGGTCGATGAGCGTGACGGCGGCCGCTATCGCGACGGTCCGCAGCAGCACCGCGCGGTACGCCGGCTCTACTACGATGGTGGCGAAGTTCTCCAGGGTCCACGTCCGGGTGACCACGAGGGTGAAGCTGTCCTGGCGCCACAGCGAGGTCACCAGCAAGACGGCCAGCGCACCGAGGTAGAGCACCCCGAGCCACAGCAACGGCGCACCGAGGACGCTGGCCAGCCGCAGCCGCGGGTGCCGGTGCCAGAACGCCGCCCCGGGGGTCGGTCGAGCCGTCGTCACTAGCCCTTGATCTCCGTCCACGCCTGGGTCCAGGCCGCGTAGTCGGTGCAGGTCACGTCCGTACGACCGTCCAGGCACTGCTCGATCGGCGTCGTCCAGTAGTGGATCCGCTCGGCGTACGCCTCGTCGGTGGCGTGGTAGCCCTTGCAGAAGTCGGGGTCGGAGGTCTCCTCGCAGGCGGCGAGGTTCGCCGGCGCCTCACCGAACCACTCGGCCACCTCGGCGTTGATCTTCGGCGAGACCACCCAGTCCATCCACTTGTAGGCGCAGGTCTTGTGGTCGGAATCGGCGGCGACCATCCAGGTGTCCGACCAGCCGGTCGAGCCCTCCTCGGGCAGGATCGCCTTCACCGGGGCCTTGCTCTCCAGCAGGTTGGCGATCACCTGCCACGTGGTGCCCATCGTGCTGGCGCCGGTCTTGAACGCCTGCACCTCCTTGAGGTAGTCCGACCAGTACTCCCCCACGTACTGCCGCTGCTGCTTCAGCAGATCGACGGCGGCGACGAGCTGGTCCTCGTCGAGCGCGTACGGATCCTCGATGCCGAGCTCGGGCTGGTGCGTCATCAGGTAGAGCGCGGCGTCGGCGATGTAGATCGGCGAGTCGTACGCGGTGAGGTTCCCCTTCTGCGCGGCCGGGTCGTCAAACACCGCCGACCATGACGTCGGCGCCGGCTGCACCTGCTTGGTGTTGTACATCAGCAGGTTGGCCCCCCACCCGTGTGGGATGCCGTACATCTGCCCGTCGACGGAGTTCCACGCCCGGTCCTTCAGGAAGGGCGCCACATCGGCGTAGCTCTCCAGCAGGTCGGTGTTCACCGGCTCGACGAGACCGCCCGCGACCAGGCGCAGCGAGGCGTCGCCCGACGCCGAGACCACGTCGTACCCGCCGGACTTCATCAGGCTGACGGCCTCGTCGGACGTGCCGAACACCTTGACGTCGACCTGGCAGCCGGTCTGCTGCTCGAAGGGGGTGACCCAGTCGACCGACGGGTCGGTGCTGCCGTCCTCGGCGTATCCCGGCCACGCCAGCACGTTGAGCTGGCCCTCCGGTTCGCCGAGCTCGCTCAGCATGGGCAGGTCCGGCGGGGTGAAGGCGTTGGCGCTGCCCGCCTCCTGCGGTTCGCCGCTGGCGGCCGAGCCGGATCCGCTCTCGGTGCCGCAAGCGGCGAGGGTGAGAGTGGCGACGGCGGCGGCGGCGAGGCACCGCGTCACGACGGGGAACGGTCGGCGGGTCATGAGGTCTCCTGCGGTTGGCGGTCGGCGTCGGCATCGGCATCGGCATCGGCATCGGCATCGGCATCGGACACGGTGCTGGTGGGGTCGAGACCTGGCGCGGCGCGGAGCGCGGCCGTGGAACCGGTGCGTCGCGACGGGTCGGTCCGCGAGTCGGCTCCGGCGTCGGCTGCGGCCCACTCGGGCGCTGTCGGTGCAGCACCCGCCGGGATCGGTACGGCGGCAGCGAGCGGCCAGGTGAGCACCACCCGGTCTCCTCGGTGCCGGGTCGGGCTCTCGCTGGGCGGCGACGTGGCCACGAGGCGAACGCCGTCGTCGGTGTCGACCAGATGGCGCACGACCGCCCCGGCGAAGACGACGTCGGCGACGGTGGCCTCGACCCGCACCACGTCTCTGCTCCCCGCGCCACCCTCGTCTCGTCCACCGTCAGCGTCATCGAGCCGGTACACGGCGATCCGCTCGGGTCGGATCGTGTGCAGCTGTTTGCTGCCGAGCAGCCGCTGCGCGCTATCCCCGCGCAGCAGGTTGGCCGTGCCGACGAAACCGGCGACGAACTCGGTGGCCGGCCGGTGGTACAGCTCGCGCGGGGCATCGGTCTGCACGACCCGCCCTCCCTCGAACACCGCGACCCGGTCACTCATGCTGAGCGCCTCCTCCTGGTCGTGGGTGACGAAGACGAAGGTGATGCCGACATGTCGCTGGATCTCCTTGAGCTCGACCTGCATCTGCTCGCGCAGCTTCAGGTCGAGCGCCCCGAGCGGTTCGTCGAGCAACAGCACGGACGGACGCACGACCAGCGCCCTGGCGAGCGCAACCCGTTGTCGCTGGCCGCCGCTGAGCTGCGTCGGCCGGCGGGTGGACATGCCGGTGAGGCGTACGGTCTCGAGCGTCTCCTCGGCGCGCCTGCGCCGCTCGCTGCGGCCGACCCCGCGCACTCGCAAGCCGTACGCGACGTTGTCGACCACCGACATGTGCGGGAACAGGGCGTAGTCCTGGAAGACCGTGGTGACGTCGCGCTCGAACGGCGCACGTCGCGTGACGTCCTCCCCGCCCAGCCGGACCGTCCCGGAGGTCGGTTGCTCGAAGCCGGCGATGATGCGCAGCACCGTCGTCTTGCCCGAACCGGAGGGTCCGAGCATGGCGAAGAACTCGCCCGGTGCCACGTCGAGGTCGATGCCGGCGACCGCCTCTACCTCGGCGAAGCGCTTGATCAGGCCACGCAGGCCGACCGCCGGGTCGGCGGAGTCGCCGCTCGCCAAGTGACCGTCCAATCCCGAGGGAACCTAACGCGGACAGTCAATCCGGCGACGGTTCCGCGCGTCAAGCCGGTGTCCGGCGACGGTTTCCGTGCTTCACTCTGGCGAACCGGGGAAGTCGTCGATCGGGTGATACATCCCCTTGAACAACTTGCCGACGGCTGGACCCCCCCTGGCGCGGAGCGCCACCGTCTGTCCTCTACGCAGGGACTCACTGGTCGCGATGCCGCCGGCGGCGTCGCGACTCTGAACCACACCGTCGATCAAGAGCTCGACCGTCCCGCTCTCGGGGCCGTTGAACCAACCGTAGTGGACGGTACTCCCGCTCGGGAACTTGCCTGTGGTCCCCGGTCCAATCGTCCTGGAACGGCTGACTCGGACCAGGAGGATGCGCAGGTACGCGATACGCAGGAGTCGCGGCGAGCGAAGCGCGACGAAGTCCTCGAAGCCGATGGCGCGCTCACCGTCCACGGTCGCTCCCAGTCGTCTCGACCAGCCCGGCGGCGCGGGCTGGCCAGCTTCCACCTCGCTCACACCGGGCCAGACGACCTGGCCCCCCGAGTCGGTTGCCCGGCCCGCGGTTAGCGCGCGAAGACCTGTTCGCCGCCCACCCAGGTGGCGACCACGTTCGCGTCGCCGATCTCGTGCGGGTCGCCGGCGAAGACGTCTCGGTCGAGCACCGCCACGTCGGCCATCGCGTCGACGTCGAGCCGTCCGGTGTCGTCGGCGTGGTTGGCGTACGCAGAGCCGGCGGTGTACGCGGTCATCGCGACCGGCAGGGAGAGCGCCTGGTCGGGCAGGAACGGCTCACACACCTCCCCCTGGCTGGCCGGCAGCGACCGGTTGACCGCGACGTGGATGCCCGCCAGGGGGGCGGGAGTGCTGACCGGCCAGTCCGAGCCGCATGCCAGCCGCGCACCGGTGCGCAGCAGGTCACCGAAGGGGTACTGCCACGCCCCCCGCTCGGCGCCGAGGTACGGCAGCGTGTAGTCGTCCATCTGAGGCTCGTGCGTGGCCCACAGCGGCTGCATGTTCGCGACCGCGTCGAGGGCGCCGAAACGGGGCACGTCGTCGGGGTGCACCACCTGGATGTGGGCCAGCTGGTGGCGCCGGTCGGAGCGCCCACACCTGTCCCGGGCCACCTCGATGGCGTCGAGCGCCTCCCGCACCGCCCGGTCGCCGATCGCGTGCACGTGCACCTGGAAACCGGCAGCGTCGAGCTCGGCGACGTACTTACCGAGCTCGGCCGGGTCGACGAACGACAGCCCGGTGCCGAGCGAGCGGCAGCCGCACGGGTCGGTGTAGGGCTCGAGCATCCCGGCGGTGAAGTTTTCCGGGACGCCGTCTTGCATGATCTTGACGCTGGTAGCGCGGAATCGACGCCCCGCCAGCCGCTCACGCGACTCCCGCAGCCCGTCCAGCTGGTCGAGCCCGCGGTCGCGCTGCCACCACAACGCCCCCACCGCCCGCCCGGTCAGGCTCCCGTCGGCATCGCAGGCGGCGTAGGCCCCGGACGCGTCGCCCATGCTGGCGTACTCCCCCACGATCGCGTCCTGCCAGCCGGTGATGCCGAGCGAGTGCAGGTACGCCTGGGCACCGAGGAGAGCCTCGACGTACTCCGCGGTCGCCGCCTTCGGTGCCACCCGGCCCACCAACGCCATCGCCCCCTCGTGCAGCATGCCGGTGGGTGCGCCCGCCTCGTCCCGCTCGATGCGCCCGTCGGGCGGGTCGGGAGTACGTGCGTCGATCCCCGCGAGCCGCAGGGCATGGCTGTTGACCCAGGCGCCGTGGTGGTCCCGGTTGGGCAAGAAGACCGGCCGGTCGGATACGACCGAGTCGAGGGTGGACGCGGTCGGCCCATCAGCTGGGAACGCCTCGAGCCGCCAGCCACCGCCGAGCACCCAGTCCTGCTCGGGGTTGGCCTGGGCATAGGCAGCGATCGTGTCGAGGTACTCGCCTGCGTCGCGTCCCTCGCTGAGGTCACAGCGCATCCGCTCGAGGCCACCTTGCACCGGGTGGACGTGCGCATCGACGAAGCCGGGGACTGCCACCCCGGGTCCGATGTCGTGGACGAGCGTCGAGGGTCCCACCAGATCGAGCGCGGATTCCCCTCGGGCCACCAGACGCCCGTCGCGCGCGGCGATGGCCGACTCGACGGGCGCTGGCATGCCCGCGGTCCACCACCGGCCCCGCCAGAGCACCTCGGCGTGCGTATCCACCGACACGGACGTACCTCACCTTCGTTGCCGGGACCATTCACCTGAGCAGCGGTCAGCACGGATTGTGACATGCGGGCCGGCCGGCAAGCCATCTCGGCGGCCGGCCCGGACAACGAAATCCGTCAGCGCGGATGGGCCAAACCACTGCTAACGCGCGACAAGGCGGTCGACGGCCACGGATCCGCTTGCTTCACCCCTTGTCCCTTCGGCACACTGGAGTCACCAGGAACAGAACAACGAGCCCGTGCGAGGGATAGACCATGACCGAGCAGACCCGCGACCTGCCGGCCCTGCAGACCGCCGCGAAAGACCACTTGTGGATGCACTTCACCCGGCACTCGGCGTACGAGTCGGCCGAGGTGCCGACCATCGTGCGCGGCGAGGGCCCCTACGTGTGGGACGCCACCGGCAAACGCTACCTCGACGGACTGTCTGGCCTGTTCGTGGTGCAGGCCGGCCACGGCCGCGCCGAGCTGGCCGAGGCTGCCGCCGCACAGGCACGCAAGCTGGCGTTCTTCCCGCTGTGGTCCTACGCGCACCCCACCGCGATGGAGCTGGCGGAGCGGATCGCCGGCTACGCCCCCGGTGACCTCGATCGGGTCTTCTTCACCACCGGCGGCGGCGAGGCGGTGGAAAGCGCCTGGAAGTTGGCCAAGCAGTTCTTCAAGCTCACGGGCAAGCCCACCAAGCACAAGGTGATCAGCCGGGCGATCGCGTACCACGGCACCCCGCAAGGAGCGTTGTCGATCACCGGTCTACCGGACATGAAGGCCCCGTTCGAGCCGCTGGTGCCGAGCACGTTCCGCGTGCCCAACACCAACCTCTACCGCGCGCCGGTGCA
>JBBSMD010000024.1:0-21988 GCA_038233355.1 Propionibacteriales bacterium | reverse complement strand
CCGGTCCTCGACCCCCAGGCGGGCGAGCCGGTCGGCGAGGAAGCCGACGGCCTCGTCGTTGCCGAAGTCGGTCTGGCGCACCCAGCGCTCCGGCTTGTCGCCCAGCACCTGCCACAGGTCGCCCCGCCGGCGCACCTCGAAATCGGGGCCCTCGACGGTCGGCGGGCGGATGACGATCCGGGCCGCCTCGGGCACCGATCTGGTGGCCCGGCTCGCTCTGACCAGGTCCGCCATCGCGTACGTGAGGTCACGCAACCCTTCGTGGGTCGCCGCCGAGATGGTGACCACCGGCCAGCCCAGGTGCGCGATGTCGGCGCGCACCAGGTCGGCCAGCTCACGGGCCTCGGGCACGTCGACCTTGTTGAGGGCCACGAGCCGCGGACGGTCCGACAGACCACCGTGGCGCTCCAGCTCGCGCTCGATGACCTCGAGGTCGCTGAGTGGGTCGCGCCGCGGTTCGAGGGTGGCGCAGTCGACGACGTGCACCAGGGCTGCACAGCGCTCGACGTGCCGCAAGAAGTCATGTCCCAGGCCACGGCCCTCGCTGGCCCCCTCGATTAGCCCGGGCACGTCGGCGACGGTGAACGTGGTGTCGCCGGCCGTCACGACACCGAGGTGTGGCACCAAGGTGGTGAACGGATAGTCGCCCACCTTCGGGCGCGCCCGAGAGATCGCGGCCACCAGCGACGACTTGCCCGCACTCGGATAGCCGACCAGTCCGATGTCGGCGACGACCTTCAGCTCGAGAGTGATGGTGCGCGCTTGTCCGGGCTCCCCGAGCAGGGCGAAACCGGGCGCCTTGCGCTTGGTGGAGGCGAGCGCGGCGTTGCCGAGCCCACCACGTCCGCCGGTGACAACCACCAGCTCGGCGCCAGCCCCGACGAGATCGGCCACCACGCGGTCTCCCTCGTCTCGTACCACCGTGCCGTCCGGTACGGCGAGCACCAGCGACTCCCCGTGAGCGCCGTTGCGGTGGCCTCCGCCGCCGTGCCCGCCGGGCCGGGCGCGCCGGTGCGGCTCGTGGTGGAAATCAACGAGGGTGGTAACGCCAGGATCGACGTGCAGCACCACGTCACCGCCGTGCCCACCGTTGCCGCCGTCGGGCCCACCGAGCGGCTTGAACTTCTCCCGGTGCACCGACGCCACGCCGTTGCCGCCACGCCCGGCCGAGACGTGCAGACTCACCCGGTCGACGAAGGACGGGACGGCCATGGCGGGCTCCGGAGTAGGCGGGCAGGGGAGATGAGAAAGGGGTGGGCCGCCGCAGCGGTCCACCCCTTGCCTCAGGTGCTCGGGAGGGTCACTCCGAGGGGGCCGTGACCTCTGCCGGAACGGGTGCGGGGACGACGTTGACGACGCGGCGACCCCTCCGCTGACCGAACTGGACGGCGCCGGCGACGAGCGCGAACAGGGTGTCGTCACTGCCTCGACCGACACCGTCACCGGCGTGGAAGTGGGTGCCGCGCTGCCGCACGATGATCTCACCGGCGTTGACGACCTGGCCGCCGAAGCGCTTTACGCCGAGCCGCTGTGCGTTGGAGTCGCGGCCGTTCCTGGTGGACGCCGCGCCCTTCTTGTGTGCCATGTCCGAAGTCCTCGTCGATGCTCGTCCTGGGTTCGACCGCTGGTCAGGCGATCTCGGTGACCTTGACCTGGGTGTACTGCTGGCGGTGGCCTTGTCGCTTGCGGTAGCCGCTCTTGTTCTTGTACTTCAGGATGTGGATCTTGGGGCCCTTGGTATCACCGACCACCTCGGCCTTGACCGAAACCCCAGCCAGCGCCGCCGCGTCGCTGGTGACCGAGTCGCCGTTGACGACCAGCACGGCGGGCAGTTGCACGGAGTCACCGGCCACGGACGCCACCTTGTCGATCTCGATGACGTCGCCGACCGCGACCTTGTGCTGCCGGCCGCCACTGCGCACGATCGCGTACACGGCGTACTCACTCTCGTCTCGTCGTCGACCGGACAGGTTGCCGCGGTCGGCCAATGGGTGGGCCGGCTCCCAAGGGAAGGGGCCGCCGCTCGTCGGGGGCGTGCCCGCCGCACACCAGCGGTCCAGTCTACGGACGCTGCGGCGAGGCGGTCAAAACGTGACTCACCGTGGGTCCGCCGCGTCGACCGGAACCGCCTCGGCCCCACGCGGCTGCCCTGCCCGCTCGTGGACGCCGGGCGCCTCCTCCGGCTCGGCCGGCTCCGCCGGTGCGGGTGCCGCCTTCGCCCGGGAGGCCCGCCGGCGCTTCGGCTTGGCCTCGCCGGCTGGCGGCGCTGCCTCGGGCGGTACGGAGCTCTCTCCTGCCGCTGGCACGACGTCGGGCTCCCCCACCGCCGCCGGGGACGGTGCGTCGGTGTCGGCTCGGGTGTCGGTGTCGGAAACGGCCGCGTCGGTCCCTGTCGCGTCGGCAACGGCTGCGTCGGTACTCACCGAGTCGGTGCCGGTTGCCTCTGTGCCTGTCGCCTCGGTGACAGCCGAGGCGTCCTCTGTGGTCTCCACCGACGGCTCGGGTGGCACCGAGCCGCTCGGCTCCGGCGGGACCAGGCCCTTCGGCTCCGGCGGACGCGGCAGGGGACGTGGGCGAGGCTTGGAGCCACCGTCCTTGCCACGGTCCTCTCCGTCCCCATCGACGCTGCCGTCGCTGTCGGACCGGCTGGTGCTGGTGTCGCCGGCCCCTTCGCCATCGCTCGACCGGGACCGGCCCCCTCGGCTCTGACTGCGTTCCGACCCACGGCGGCCGTCGTTCTCCGGCTGCTCCTCGACCGGCTCGCTGCGTACGTGCAAGCCGCGCCCCTGACAGCAGGTGCAGGGCTCGGAGAACGCCTCCAGCAGACCGATGCCGATCCGCTTGCGCGTCATCTGCACGAGGCCGAGCGAGGTCACTTCCGCCACCTGGTGTCGCGTCCGGTCACGTCCGAGGCATTCGGCGAGACGGCGCAGCACCAGATCGCGGTTGTCCTCGAGCACCATGTCGATGAAGTCGATGACGATGATGCCGCCGATGTCGCGCAGCCGCAGCTGGCGCACCATCTCCTCGGCCGCCTCCAGGTTGTTCTTGGTGACGGTCTCCTCGAGATTGCCGCCCGACCCGGTGAACTTGCCGGTGTTGACGTCGACAACCGTCATCGCCTCCGTACGATCGATCACCAGCGATCCGCCCGACGGCAGCCAAACCTTGCGGTCGAGTCCCCTCGCGATCTGCTCGTCGAGCCGGTACGCCGCGAAGACGTCCTGCCCCTCGTGCGCGTCGGAGTCCCACCGCTGCAGCCGCTCCCCCAGGTCGGGAGCGACGTGCTCGACGTAGGAGGAGACGTCTTCCCAGGCGTCCCCACCTTGCACGGTCAGGCCCTTGAAGTCCTCGTTGTACAGGTCACGGACAACCTTGATCATCAGGTCCGGCTCGGCGTACAGCAGCTTGGGGCCCTGGCCGGTCGCCTTGCGGGTGATGTCGTCCCAGCGCGCGGTGAGCGCCGCGACGTCGCGCGTCAGCTGTTCCTCGCTGGCCCCCTCGGCGGCGGTGCGGACGATCACGCCGGCCGCACGCGGCACGATGTCCTTCAGCAGCGTCTTGAGCCGGCTGCGCTCTGTGTCGGGCAGCTTGCGCGAGATGCCGCTCGTGTGCCCGCCGGGCACGTAGACCAGGAAGCGGCCCGGCAGGCTGACCTGGCTGGTCAACCTGGCTCCCTTGTGGCCGACCGGATCCTTGGTGACCTGCACCAGCACCGACTGGCCCGAGCTGAGAACCTCCTCGATCCGACGCGGTTTGCCCTCCCCGCCGAGGGCCTTCCAGTCGACCTCGCCGGCGTACAGCACGGCGTTGCGGCCCTTGCCGATGTCGACGAAGGCGGCCTCCATGCTGGGCAACACGTTCTGCACCCGGCCGAGGTAGACGTTGCCGATTATCGAGGTCTGCGATCCGCGGGCCACGTAGTGCTCGACGAGGATATTGTCCTCCAGCACCGCCATCTGGGTGAGGTCGCCGCGTCGGCGCACCACCATCTCACGGTCGACGGCTTCTCGGCGGGCAAGGAACTCGGCTTCGCTGATGACCGGTGCTCGGCGGCGGCCGGCGTCACGGCCCTCGCGTCGCCGCTGCTTCTTGGCCTCCAACCGGGTGGAGCCGCGTACGGAGCTGATCTCGTCCTCGGCGGCGCGGCGTTCGCGGACCCGTACGGTCGTGTTGGCCGGGTCGTCCTCGGACGTCCCGGCCTCCTCGCCCCGCCGCCGGCGGCGGCGACGACGACGCGAGCTGGACGAGGTACCCGTGTCGGCGGTGGGATCGTCATCGGCCGCGCTGGCTACGCCCTCGTCGGCCCTCGGCTCCTCGGTGCTCGCTCCCCCGGCGCCGGTCCCGCGGTCGGTGTCGCTCGTGTCCTCGGTACGGGACCGGTCGCCGTCTTGCTGTTCGGCGGACCGGTCACCTGCCTTGGCGGAGGACTTGTCCCCGGTCTTGTCGCGAGTCCTGTCGGCGGATGTGCCACCGGTGTCGCGCCCGCGGTCGCTCGACCCGGAGTCGTCGCCCCCCGACTTGCGTCGACGCCGACCACCGCGCCGACGCCGCCGGCGAGCAGAGGTCTGCTCCGTCTGCTGCTCGGTCGACTGGTCCGTCGGCTGCTCGGCCGGCTGGTCCGTCGGCTGGTCGGCCGGTTGCTCCGGGGACTGTGACGGGCCGGTGGCGTCCCTGCCCGACTCCTGTGCTGGGTCTGCTCCGTCAGCTGTGTAGGTGTCGACGGCAGCGGCGCTCTTGGCCGAGTCGCTGCCGTCGATCCCGTCTGTCGGCTCCGGTGACCCGGCTGTGCGAGCGGCGCTTGGTTGGCCGGCCGGACGGCTGGCTGCGCGACGGCGGGATCGAGCGACTTCGGGGTCCGGCGCCTGGAACAGTGCAGCCGCCGGCGGCCCACCTTCCGCGGCTCGAGCGCCGGCTACCGCGGGCTCGGGTGGGTTGTCGGACGCGGTGACGTCGGGCTCCGGCAAAACTGGTTCGGCGGCCGAGAACGCGACAACCGGGGGGCCAGCTGGTCGTCCGGCGGCGCGGCGCCGCCGGCTACCACCAGCGGTCGTATCGCGCTGTGCGGCCGAGGAGGCGTCATCGGCAGCGTCCGTGTCGCCGGATGCCGCGTCGGTCTGGTCGGTCTGATCATGGTCGAGCATGTGCAGCTCCTCCGCCCCCGGGCGCAAGCGCCGCGCAGGGGCCGTTCGGTGCCTCTACCGGCAGAGCCGGCACAGGCCAAGCGTGGGTCGCGCACCCAGCAGGGTCGCCGGGCGGGCCACGACGCCGCCCCCAGCACAGGGCGTACGAACCGGCGCCGCGCCGCGGTCGACGCCGCGAGGATCACTCCTGCAGCGTGTCGCGGTCGAGTACGAACGGGTCGCTCACCGTGCCGGACACCAGGTCGAGCGGGCCCTGTGACATCCGACGCTGAACTGGCGGCGACGGAGCGCTGAGCCCGGCGACCTCGCGGAGTCCAGCGAGGACGTCGTCGGGTCGTACGGACGGGGTGCCGTGTCGTACGACCAGTTGAAGTATCGCACACCCGCTCCACCGCTCCGGGTCATCGCCAGAGTCCGGCGTCGCGATCACTGCTTCGGTGGGCGACGCGCCAGTGGACGGGACCGGCGACTCGGCTGGTGACACGGCTGGTGACTCGACCGGCGCTTCGGCCGTCAGGGAGACGACCGCGGCCCGGGCGTCGAAGTGGCGGAGCCCACGCTTGGTCATGCGCTCGACCTGGACGGTCTCGGCAGCGAGGAAACGGCGCACGGCGTCGGCAAGCTCATCGGGTTCGACACCTGGGAGCAGCACGGTCCAGTGGCTGGCTTCGAGTTCACCCAGCCGATCAGCGCCGACCTCCAGGACGGCGACGATGTCGAGGCCGTCCGGCAGGGCGGCGTCGAGGTCGACCCGTACCCGATCCGGTTGGCAACGGCGGGTGAGTGCCACCTCGAGGTACTCCGCCTCGCTCGCGCTCCCCGTGGGGGCGGCTCCGGCATAGGAGATGCGCGGGTGCGGGGAGTAGCCGGAGGAGTACGCGATCGGAACCCTGGCGCGACGCACCGCTCGCTCGAAGGCCCGGGCGAAGTCTCGGTGGCTGGTGAAGCGCAACCTTCCCCGCTTGGCGTACCGGACTCGTAGCCGCTGCACCACCGGGAGCTGGGGATTGGGAACCTCCTGCGCTGCCACGCCATGAGCGTAGTGATGCGCACCGATCTCCCTGCCGGTCGCCGTGTGCGGCGGCCTTGACAGCGCACCAGCGTGCGGTGTCTTGTCGTGCGACACAGTCCAACCGCGCGGGGAGGGGTCGTGTCGACACAGCTGGCCGCCACGATTCGCACTCAGGAGTCGGCACTGCGCGAGGTCCTCGATCTGCCGATCGAGGACGTACTCGACGGCATCGAGGCTGCCGAACGAGTGTGGCTGGTCGGTACGGGCACCAGCCAGCACGCCGCTGAGCTCGGTGCGCAGATGCTCCGTCTCGCCGGCATCGATGCCCGGTGGGAGTCAGCAGCCGGATTCGCCCGCGGGCGCGCTGCCGCCGGCCCCCGCGATGCCGTCATTCTCATCACCCACACCGGACAGACGGCGTTCGCCCGTACGGTGCGGCGGCGGGCTCTCGACGCCGGCTTGCCGCTGCTCTCGGTCACGGGATCCGGTGTGGGCTGGCCCGAGGCGCTGGAGGTGGCGCCGCGTGAGCGGTCCGAGACCCACACGGTGAGCTACACCGCAACACTGGTCGCGCTCGCCCGCATCGCGGGCGTCCTGGGAGCGGTGGAGTTCACCGCGCCTGCGCTGACGGCAACTGTCGACGCCGTCGCGGCAGCGGCCGAGCGCTCCTGGCACGGCACGACCCGACCCGGGCGCTTGCTTGTGATCGCCGGTGTCGGTCCGGCGGCTGTGACCGCACGCGAGGGAGCGCTGAAGGCCCGCGAGGCTGCCCGGCTCGTGAGCCAGGGCTTCGAGGCAGAGTACCTGCTGCACGGCTCCGCGGTCCCGCTCGGCCCCGACGACCGCTTGCTCCTGCTCCAGCCCGAGGACGACCCCGACGGACTTCTCAGCGCACTCGGGTCGGCAGCGCGCGCGGAGGGAGTCGGGGTGGTCAGCGTCGCGGAGCCGGTCCCACTTGCTCCCCTGCTGCTCCAGATCCCGCTGACCGTCCGCTTACAGACTCTCGCCTCGTGGCTGGCCGATGAGGGCGGCCACGACCCTGACACGGTCATCACCGGCGCCTGGGCTGCCGATCGGTTGTGGACGCGGGGGGCGCCCGACTAGCCCGTGCGGTCTCACACCACCGAGAGCGGCAGCAGTGACCGTCCGGTAGGCCCGATCTGGATGTCGGTGCCCATCTGCGGGCACACCCCGCAGTCAAAGCACGGCGTCCACCGGCAGTCGTCGACCTCGATCGCACCCGCGGGCTCGAGCGCGTCCTGCCAGTCCTCCCACAGCCAGTCGCGGTCGAGGCCGGAGTCGAGGTGGTCCCACGGCAGCACCTCGGCGTAGTCGCGCTCACGGGTGGTGTACCAGGCCACGTCGACCGGCTCGTCGGCCAGCGCCCGTTGCGCTGCCGTCATCCAGCGCTCGTAGCTGAAGTGCTCGCTCCAGCCGTCGAGCCGGCCCCCGTCGCGCCACACTGCCTCGATGACCCGGCCGACCCGGCGGTCGCCGCGGCTGAGCAGGCCCTCCACGATGCCTGGCTTGCCGTCGTGGTAGCGAAAGCCGATCGCCCGGGCGTACGCCTTGTCGCTGCGTACGGCTGCCCGCAGCTTCGCCAGCCGAGCGTCGGTGGTGTCGGCGTCGAGCTGTGGCGCCCACTGGAACGGCGTGTGTGGCTTGGGTACGAAGCCACCGATGCTGACGGTGCAGCGGATGTCACGGCGCCCGGACACCTCCCGCCCGGTGGCGATGACCCGCTTGGCGAGGTCGGCGATCTCCAGCACGTCCTCGTCGGTCTCGGTGGGCAGGCCGCACATGAAGTACAGCTTCACCTGTCGCCAACCGGCGGAGTACGCGGCGGCCACGGTGCGGATGAGGTCGTCCTCGCTGACCATCTTGTTGATGACCCTGCGCAGCCGCTCGCTGCCGCCCTCGGGAGCGAACGTCAGCCCCGAACGGCGCCCGTTGCGGCTGAGCTCGTTGGCCAGGTCGATGTTGAACGCGTCCACCCGGGTGCTGGGCAGCGACAAGGAGGTGTTGGTGCCCTCGTACCGGTCGGCCAGGCCCTTGGTGATCGCGGCGATCTCGGAGTGGTCGGCGCTGGACAGGCTGAGCAGGCCGACCTCCTCGAAGCCGGACTGCTCCACCCCCTTGGCCACCATGTCGCCGATGGTGGTGATCGAGCGCTCGCGGACCGGCCGGGTGATCATGCCGGCCTGGCAGAAGCGGCAGCCGCGGGTGCAGCCGCGGAAGATCTCGACCGAGTAGCGCTCGTGCACCGTCTCCGCGAGCGGCACCAGCGGCTTGCTCGGGTAGGGCCAGTCGTCGAGGTCGGTGACCGTGTGCTTGCCGACGCGCCAGGGCACGCCGGGCCGGTTGGGGGCGACGCGTTGGATGCGGCCGTCGGGCAGGTAGTCGACGTCATAGAAGCGAGGGACGTAGACCCCGCCGGAGCGCGCCAGCCGCATGAGCAGCTCGTCGCGACCTCCCGGCCGGTCCTGCTGCTTCCACTCGCGCACGACTGCGCTGATCGCCAGCACCACCTCCTCACCGTCGCCGAGGACGGCGGCGTCGATGAAGTCCGCGACCGGTTCGGGGTTGAAGGCCGCATGGCCTCCCGCGATCACGACCGGGTGGGTGACGTCGCGGTCGGCGGCGTGCAGCGGGATGCCGGCGAGGTCGAGGGCGGTCAGCATGTTGGTGTAGCCGAGCTCGGTCGAGAACGACACTCCGAGCAGGTCGAACGCGCCGACCGGACGGTGCGCGTCGACGGTGAACTGGGAGATCTCGTGCTCGCGCATCACCGCCTCCATGTCGGGCAGGACCGCGTACGTACGCTCGGCGAGGATCCAGTCGCGCTCGTTGAGCACCTCGTACAAGATCTGGATGCCCTGGTTGGGCAGGCCCACCTCGTACGCGTCGGGGTACATCAGCGACCAGCGGACATCGACGGCGTCCCAGTCCTTGCTCGCCGCGTTGAGCTCACCGCCGACGTACTGGATGGGCTTGCTGACACGCGGAAGCAGCGGCTCCAGCCGGGGGAAGAGCGACGGGACGGGCACCGGGTGTCAGCTCCGATACGTCGGGGGCGGGACCGGACCAGCGTACGCCTGCGTCGCGCGGGGAACTTGCAACGGAAAGCAGCCGCCTCCCATGGTTCTCACGCCATGGTCAGCGTCCGATTACCACGTTAACGTGGTAATCGGAACCCGGCCCTCACCCCCGCCGGCGGGGGCGCACGACGGCACCGAACGCAAACGAGCGCTCGGCCCGCAGGTGCACGTTGAGCACCAGGCCGACCGCCATCAGCGAGGCGAACATCGACGTACCGCCGTAGGACACCAGCGGCAGCGGTACGCCGGTGACCGGCATGATCCCCAGCGACATGCCGATGTTCTGGAACGACTGGAAGCCGAACCAGCACACCACCCCGACGGCGGCGAGCCGGCCGAACACGTCGGTCGCGCGTCGCGCGATGAGCAGTGCCCGCCACAGCAGCACCGCGAACAGCGCGATCACGACACCGGCGCCCAGCATGCCGAGCTCCTCCCCGGCGACCGTGAACACGAAGTCGGTGTGCTGCTCGGGCACGAAACCGGACTGGGTCTGCGAGCCGTGGAAGAGTCCCTGCCCCAGCAGGCCGCCGTTGCCGATCGCGACGCGGGCCTGGATCGTGTTGTAGCCGGCTCCGCGCGGGTCGAGCGACGGGTCGGTGAAGGCACGGAACCGGTCCAGCTGGTACGACGCGAGCAGGCCGGTGATGATGGCCAGCGCCACGAGAGCGACGGCGGCCGCGACCAGACCCAGCAGCCAGCGGCGCGGTGCCCCCGACAGCGCCACGACTCCGAGCACGATCGCGGCCAGCACCATCAGCGTGCCCAGGTCGGGCTGCGCCAGCACCAGCAGCGCCGGGAGTGCCGCGATCGTCAAAGCCGGCAGCATGTCGGAGTCGGTCGGCCGGGCCCGGCGAGCCGCCTCTTGCCGCTCGGCCAGCACCAGGGCCATGCCGACGATCACGCCCAGCTTCGCCAGCTCGGCCGGCTGCACCGACATGCCGCCGAGCAGCAGCCACGAGTGCGAGCCGTTGATCGTCGTCCCCAGCGGGGTGAAGATCGCCAGCAGGCCAGCCAGTGAACCCAGGTAGACCACCGGGGCCCACAGGCGGAGCCAGCGGTGGTCGGTGGCGGCGATGACGCCCCCGAGCACGGCGCCGATGGCGACGTTGACCGCCTGCTTGACCAGGTAGGTGTGGGAGGCGCCGCCGGTCAGGTCGTCGCGGTGCGCGGTGGCCGACCACACCAGCACGCACCCGATCGTGCACAGCGCCGCGGCGCTCAGCACCAGCCACCAGTCCACCCGAGCCCAGCCCGTGCGCAGGCCGGGGCTGCGACCACTCGCCGGGCTCACCAGCGGCGGCCGGTCCAGCACGCTCATCGGCGTGTCTTCGGGTCTGGTACGCCCGGCGGAGGCTTGATCGCGCCGTCGGTCCGGAATACCGGTAACCCCTTCGGCGGCTCGACCCCGGGGATGAGCGCCCGTTCTGGCCGCACCCGCTCCCCGTCGATGCCGTACAACGCCTCCCAGATGCGGCGTACCGCGTCCCCGGCGGCACCCGAACCAGTGCCCGCCTGCTCGATCATCGTCACCACGACGTAGTCCTCGGTGTACGTGGCCAGCCACGACGTGGTCTGCCGCCCGTACACCTCGGCGGTGCCGGTCTTGCCCCGCAGGGGCACCTTGTCGAGCGGGAAGCCCCCCATCTTCCAGGCCAGCGTGCCGTCGCGGGGCACCCCCGTCAGCGCCTCGTCGATCGCGCGGAGGTAGCGATCGGGGATCGGCACCCGACCCGCCGCCTCGGGCTTGATCGAGCGCACCTTGCGCCCGCGGGCGTCGAGCACCGCGCGGGCGACGCGCGGCTCCCACAGGGTGCCGCCGTTGGCGAGCGCGGCGTACGCGGTGGCCAGCTGGAGCGGGGTCAGCGTGGTGTCGCCCTGCCCGATCGCGAAGTTGACCGCGTCGCCGGCCCGGTAGGCGTAGCCGTCGACGCAGAACTCCCGCGCGAAGACGTGCAGGTAGTCGCTGCCGGGCTCCTTCGCGAGCTTGCAGTAGTAGTCCTTGTTCTCCTTCCAGTAGTCCATCTTCCAGCGACGGTCCGCGATCCGTCCGCGGGTCTCGCTGGGCAGGTCGATCCCGGTACGCCGGCCGAACCCGACGTTGCGCGCGGCCTGCACCAGCGGGTCGACGGTGTCGACGGGCGCGTCCTGGCCACCGGCCTTCAGCCACAGGTCGTAGCCGATCCGGTAGAAGAACGTGTTGCACGAGACCTGCAGCGCCTTGGCGATGCCGATGTAGCCGTACGCGCCAGACTCGAAGTTCTTGAACTCTCGTCCGCCAGCGGTGAACGACGACGAGCAGTTGAGCCGGCTCTGCATGGTGTAACCGTTGTCCAGGGCACCGAGGGCCATGAACGGCTTGAACGTCGAGCCAGGGGCGAGCTGCGCCTGGCTCGGGCGCGACAGCAGCGGCTGCGCCCCCTCGGTGGAGTACAGCTGGGCGAGCTGGCGCTGGGAGATGCCACCGACCCACACGCTCGGGTCGAAGGTCGGGAAGCTGGCGAAGGCGATGACCCGTCCGTTGCCGGGGTCCATGACCACCGCGGCACCGGCCGGCGCCTCGTAGCGCCGACCGGTGATCGGGTCGACGGTGCGGCGGGCGGTGGCAATCGCGCCGGCGAGCTCTCGCTCGACCAGGCCTTGCACGCGCGCATCGAGGCTGGTCACCAGCGTCTGACCGGGTTTGGCGGCGGTCGACTCGCCCTGGCCGAGCACCCGGCCGAGCGAGTCGACGGTCAGCCCCTGGCTCCCTGGTACGCCGCGCAGGACCCGGTCGTAGCTGCGTTCGAGCCCGGAGCGACCGACCGTCGAGGAGGCGTTGAGGGTGTCGTCGCCGGCATCGACCGCGGCGTCGTACTCGGTCTCGGTGACCGGGGAGAGGTAGCCGAGTGCGTGCGCGGCGTTGGCGCCGTACGGCTGGGGGTAGGCGCGTACGTACTGCTGCTCGGCGGTGACCGCGGGGAAGTCCTCGCCGCGCTCCTGGATCGACATCGCCACCGCCTGGGCGACGTCCTCGGCCACGGGAACCGGCTGGTAGGACGGGCCGTTCCAGCACACCGGGGGCTCCGGCGCCCCGTTCTCACCACAGGTGCGGGTGCGCGCGACGAGCCGGCGGACGGGCAGGTCGAGCTGTCGTGCCAACCGGTGCAGCACCTCGACCCGACGGGCCCGGGACAGGTCGGCGAGGCGGTCACGATCGAGCGTGACGACCCACGACAGCCGGTTGGCGACGAGCGGGCGCCCCATGTCGTCGACGATCAGGCCGCGTGGCGGCTGGATCACCACGTCACGGCCGGCATTGCTGGCGGCCTGCAACTGGTACTCCGCGCCGCTGGCGACCTGCAGGTACCACAACCGCGCGAAGAGGGTCACGAACAGCGACATGACGAGCACCTGCACCACGACCAGGCGGCGGCGGCCGGTGTCGGCTGTGCTCAGCGGCCCCATGTCGCCGCCCCGGTGCTCGGATGCGCGGACCCCGGGGTGACCATCCCCGGGGTCACCGGGGCGACCGGGCAGGCCTGGGACACCGGGGCGAGCCGGGCGACCGGGGACACCGTGATCACCGGGTCACCACCGCAACGCCAGTGGTTGCATGCGCGCGAAGAACGCCAGCGCGAGGGGCAGCACGAGGGGAGTGAGCGCCAGGTCGTAGAGGACCGCGAGCGGCACCACTTGCACCGCAACGGCGACGCTCACCCCGGGGTCCTGCAAGAGCAGGCCCGACAGCGCGAACAGGGAGGTGCCGATGAAGGAGCCGGCGGCCACGGTCAGCGCGGCGGCCACCGCACTGTGGTCGGCGTCGTCGCGGACCTGCCCGGCGAGGTAGCCGACCACGGCGAGAGCGAGCGCCCAGCGTCCGGTCGTGTGGTCCACCGGCGGAGCCAGGTCGAGGGTGAGGCCGGCCAAGAACCCGAGCACCGAGGCGTACGACGGTCCGCGGGCGATGGCGGCCGCTACGACGACCAGCAGGGCCAAGTCGGGCACCACCCCCTGCAGCGCCAGGTGGGAGAACGGGCCCAGCTGCAGGCACACCACGAGCACGACCAGGAGAAAGGTGCCGACCACCTGGAGCGCGCGCACGTCAGCCTCCCGACCCGGCGGACGAGGCACCAGACGCGGTCGCCCTGGCCCGGGGAGCCGAGGTCACGACCGACACGACGTCGAGGGAGGAGAAGTCGACGAACGGTCGTACCGACACGGTCGCGGAGGAGTCGCGGGCGGTGGCTTGGGCCGACTCGACGGTGCCGATCGGCACCCCGGCGAGGTAGGGGATACCGCGCCGGGACCCCCACGTGACGACCGTGTCGCCGACCTTCGGGCGGGCGGTGGAGTCGAGGGTCGTCATGGTGAGTCGCCCCTCGTCGCTGAGGTCGCCGTCGCCGCGCAGGAACCCGAGCTCGGCGGTGCTGCCGAGGCGACCGCCGACCACCGAGTCGGCGTCGACGACCAGCAGCACGGTGGCGGTGGTGGGGCCCGCCCGCAGCACCCGGCCGACGAGCCCGTCGGCGTCGAGCACTGTCATGTCCGGACGCACCCCCTGCCGCGTGCCAGCCCCGATGGTCACGGTGCGGTTGAACGACTGTGCCGGTCCCACCGCCACCACCCGCGCCTCGACGGTGTCGAGACGCGCGCCCTTGGCAACCTCGTCGAGCGCGTCGTACTGGGCCAGCCGCGCACGAGCGGTCTTCGTGGCGGCCAGGCGGGCGCGCAGGACGTCGTTGCGTCGTGCCAGCCGGGCGTTGTCGTCGCGCAAACCGTCCACGGTGGTGACGAATCGGCCCGCCGCGGCGAACGGGCGGCCGGCCGCCGACAGACCCTGCTGCACCGGCCCGAGCACCGTCTCGGCGCCGGCCCGGACCGGTTCGAGCGGCGAGTCGTCGCCGGTGGCGCGGTCGACCGTGATCAGCGTCAGGGCGGCCAGCACCAGCGCGACGGGCAGCGCGCGCGACGGCGGTCGCTCGCGCCGTGATCCGGGCTGGCGGGAGGCGCGCAAACGGCGGGTCGTCCGCGCGCGGCGGGCGGGAGACGATGGCACGTTTACCGCCGAGGTTCCTGGACGAGCACCTGCTGCAGCGCCTCGAACTCCTCGACGCACTTGCCGGCCCCCATCGCGACCGCGTGCAAGGGGTCGGCGCACACGTGCACGGGCATGCCGGTCTCGTGCCGGAGCCGCTCGTCGAGACCCCGCAGCAACGCACCGCCGCCGGTGAGCACCAGGCCCCGGTCCATGATGTCGCCGGCCAGCTCGGGCGGGGTCTTGTCGAGGGTCGCGCGGACGGCGTCGACGATGCCGTGCAGCGGCTCCTCCAGCGCCTGGCGCACCTCGGCGCTGGACACGGTGACCGTACGCGGCAGCCCGGACACGAGGTCCCGCCCGCGGACCTCGGCGTCGGGCTCCTTGGTCATCGGGAAGGCCGAGCCCAGCGTGATCTTGACGTCCTCGGCCGAGCGCTCCCCCAGCATCAGGGAGTACTCCTTCTTGAACCAGCTGACGAGCGCCTGGTCGAGGTCGTCGCCGGCAATACGCACCGACAGGCTCGTGACGATGCCGCCCAGGCTGATCACCGCGACCTCGGTGGTGCCCCCGCCGACGTCGACCACCATGTTGCCGGTGGCCTCGTGCACGGGCAGGCCGGCGCCGATCGCGGCGGCCATGGGCTCCTCGACGATGTAGACCCGGCGCGCACCGGCCTGGTAGCCGGCCTCCTTGACCGCGCGCTGCTCCACCGACGTGATGCCGCTGGGTACGCAGATGACGAGGCGCGGCTTGGCGAAGTAGCGGCGGCGGTGCACCTGCTGGATGAAGATGCGCAGCATCTGCTCGGTCGACTCGAAGTCGGCGATGACACCGTCCTGCATCGGCCGAATGGCGGTGATGTTGTCGGGCGTGCGCCCGAGCATCCGCTTGGCCTCGCTGCCGACGGCGAGGATCTCGCGAGTCTGCGTGGCGAGTGCCACGACCGACGGCTCGTTGAGCAGCACACCGCGGCCGCGCACGTACACCAAGGTGTTGGCCGTGCCGAGATCGACGGCCATGTCGCGGCCGAGAAAGCTGTTGGCCATGGACTCCCCGACTTGCTCACCGAGTCGCCGGCGTCCCAGCGACCGCTCTCAGCGTAGGTCTGGGACAGCGGTCGGCCGGCCCGCGACACGCGCCGTCGGCCCATGGTGAACGTCACAGTGCGTATCGATTCGGTTACAGACCCTCGGGAGCGGGCGTCAGCTCCGGACCGGGTACAGGCTCAGCCGACGGAGCGGTCAGCGCCAGCCCGGACCGGGTGCCAGACGTCAGCCCAGGTCGGGGAAGAACAGCGCGATCTCCCGCGCCGCGGACTCGACCGAGTCGGAGCCGTGCACGAGGTTCTCGCGGTTGGACAGCGAGTAGTCGCCGCGGATCGATCCGGGTGCTGCGGCCCGTCCGTCGGTGGCACCGTTGAGCTGGCGTACGACCTCGACCGCCTCGTCACCCTCCAGCACCATCGCGACCAGCGGCCCGGAGGTGACGAAGGCACGCAGGGGTGGGTACCAGTCCTTGCCGACGTGCTCGGCGTAGTGCTGGTCGGCGAGGTCCTCACCGACCATGCGCTGGTCCATCGCCACGATGGTGAGGCCCTTGGCCTCGAATCGGCTCAGCACCTCACCAACCAGACCGCGGCGCACGGCATCGGGCTTGATCAGGACGAGGGTGCGCTGGCTCATGGCCGGCGAGCCTAGCTGTTGGACCCGCCGGGCTGACCGCCGCGCCGCTGTCGCGGGCTCGCTCAGGCCCCCGCGGCGCCGCGGTCGAGATCGATGCGTCGGCCGAGCAGGTACGAGGCGGTCCACAGCGCGGTGAAGACGACGCCCAGCACGATCATCGACACCAGCAGGAATCCCAGGGCGAGGGCGCCCACCTGCACCAGGTGGCCCAGCAGGTAGCCGATCGGGCGGCGTAGCGAGGCAGCCGCCACGACGGCGAGCACGGCCAGGCCGAGCCCGGTGACGAGCGCGACGGTACGACCCACGTCGGCGACGTAGAGGAGCACCGGGGTGGTGAGGGCGAGCGCGACGGCCTCCAACGTCAGGGTCGCCGCGCAGAGCCGTCGTCTCACCGGCTGCCGCAGAGCAGGTGCCGAGCCTGGCCGACGGTGATCACCGAGCCGGTCACAAGCACCCCACCGGACCCGAGCGCCTCGCCGTGGGCGCCACCCTCCTCGGCCAGGGCAGCACCCAGGTCCAGCGCGTCGTCGAGCCGCGCCCGGACGTGCACCCGATCGGGGCCGAAGACTCCCTCGGCCAGCTCGCCCAGCTCGCGTGCAGGCAACGCCCGGTCGAGCGACACCTGCGTGCAAACGATGTCGGCCAGCACCGGTTCCAGGGCGTCCAGCACCCCCTCGACGTCCTTGTCCGCCATGACGCCGACGACCCCCACCAGGGGGCTGAACGTGAAGGCCTCCTGCACTGCCTCCGCGGTGGCTCGCGCCCCGGCGGGGTTGTGCGCGGCGTCGAGCACGATCGTCGGGCTGCGCCGCACCACCTCGAGCCGCGCTGGCGAGGTGACCTGCGCGAACGCCTCACGCACCAGCTCGGGGTCGAGGTCGACCCCACCGGCGAAGCCCTCGACCGCGGCTAGCGCGAGCACGGCGTTGTGCGCCTGGTGCGCCCCGAACAGCGGCAGGAAGACCTCGGCGTACTCGCGGCCGAGTCCCTGCAGGGTGAGCTCCTGCCCGCCGAGACCGGGCACCCGGGAGCCGACCCCGAAGTCGACCCCCTCGCGCACGACCTGCGCCCCGACGTCCGCGGCGCGCCCCAGCAGGACGTCGCCGACCTCGGGCACCTGCTCGGCGAGCACCGCCAACGCCCCGGGCTTGATGATGCCGGCCTTCTCCACCGCGATCAGCTCCGGCGTGTCACCTAGGTAGCGCTCATGGTCGACCGCGACCGGGGTCACCGCCGCGACCTGCGCGTCGGCGACGCTCGTGGCGTCCCAGGAGCCGCCCATGCCCACCTCGACCACGGCCACGTCGACCGGTGCGTCGGCGAACGTCGCGTACGCCATGCCGGTCATCAGCTCGAAGAAGCTCACCGGGTGGCGGCCGGAGCGGTCGACGACGTCGGCGTACGGGACCACTTCCCGGTAGGCCCGCACGAACGCGTCGCGGCTGAGCGGGTCCCCGTCGAGACCGATCCGCTCGGTCATCGACTCCAGGTGCGGGCTGGTGTAGCGGCCCGTGCGCAGGCCCATCGCCCGCAGCAGCGTGTCGATCATGCGTGCGGTGCTGCTCTTGCCGTTGGTACCCGTCAGCTGCACGACCGGGTACGCGGTCTGCGGATCGCCGAGCAGGTCCACGAGCGCGCGGATGCGGTTCAGCGACGGCTCGAGCCGGGTCTCCGGCCAGCGCGCCAGCAGGGCGCGCTCGACCTCGACGTACGGATCGGATGGGGGGGTGGACGCTCGGCGCGGCTCGCTCATGGCCGCGCCAGTCTAGGAGCCGATCGGTGCGGCCCAGTCGGACCGGGTGTGACCCGGTCGACGCGTCGGGGCGACGCGGCAGCGGGTGGTGCTCACCCCGCCGAGACCGGTGCAGCACGACGTGTTGGCGGTCGTGGACCGGGCGTGCGGCACGTTGCGGCGGTGAGCACCTACACTCGGTGCCCATGAGGACCGCCGCCGGTGCCATCGTGCCCACCACCGGGCGAGTACCCGGGCGCCGCTGAGCGCCTGCCCCTGCCGTCCTCCGCACCCCGCCCTAACCCCGGCTCCGGATGCACCTGCAGCGCCACCCCCACCGGCGCGCCACCCCACGAAGGTGAGCTCGATGAGCACGTCCCGCCCCCGGTCCGCCGCGGCCGTCCCCGACAAGCCCGCCCTCGAGGGCCTGGAGGAGCGCTGGTCGCGCACCTGGGCCGAGCAGGGCACGTACGCGTTCGACAGCAGCAAGCCTCGCTCCCAGGTCTACTCGATCGACACCCCCCCACCGACGGTGTCCGGCTCGCTGCACGTGGGACACGTCTTCAGCTACACCCACACCGACCTGGTCGCCCGGTACCAGCGGATGCGGGGCAAGGCGGTCTTCTACCCGATGGGCTGGGACGACAACGGCCTGCCCACCGAGCGACGGGTGCAGAACCACTTCGGGGTGCGCTGCGACCCCTCGCTGCCGTACGACCCGGACTTCACCCCGCCCGCCAAGCCGGACCCGAAGCGGCAGGTGCCGGTGAGCCGGCGCGGCTTCATCGAGTTGTGCGAGCGGCTGGTCGAGACCGACGAGCAGGCCTTCGAGGACCTGTGGCGCCGGCTGGGTCTGTCGGTGGACTGGTCGCAGACTTACACCACGATCGGCGACGTGGCGCGGGCGACCAGCCAGCGAGCGTTCCTGCGCAACCTGGCCCGCGACGAGGCGTACCAGGCGCAGGCACCGACCCTGTGGGACGTCACCTTCCAGACCGCGGTCGCGCAGGCCGAGCTGGAGGCCCGCGACTATCCGGGCCACTTCCACCGGGTCGCCTTCGCCGGGCCCGCCGAGCCGGTGGTGATCGAGACGACCCGTCCGGAACTGGTCGCGTCGTGCGTGGCGCTGATCGCCCACCCCGACGACGAGCGCTACCGGCCGCTGTTCGGTCAGACCGTCAGGTCACCGGTGTTCGGTGTCGAGCTGCCGGTGCTGGCGCACCCGGCAGCGGAGCCCGACAAGGGCACCGGCGTCGCCATGTGCTGCACCTTCGGTGACCTCACCGACGTGCAGTGGTGGCGCGAGCTCGACCTGCCCACCCGCACGCTGATCGGCCGCGACGGTCGACTGCAGCGCGAGACTCCCGACTGGATCACTTCACCAGTCGGTCAGCAGGCGTACGCCGCACTCGCCGGCAAGACCGTCTTCTCGGCCCGGGAGGCGATGGTGACGGCGTTGCGCGACTCCGGTGACCTGCTGGCCGAGCCGACACCGACCCAGCGCAAGGCCAACTTCTTCGAGAAGGGTGACAAGCCGCTGGAGATCGTGTCCACCCGGCAGTGGTACCTGCGCAACGGTGGTCGCGAACCTCACTTGCGCCAGGCGCTGATCGAGCGGGGCCGCCAGGTCGACTGGGTGCCGGTCTACATGCGGCACCGCTACACCAACTGGGTCGACGGTCTCACCGGTGACTGGCTGATCTCGCGGCAGCGCTTCTTCGGGGTTCCGTTCCCCGTCTGGTACCGCCTCGACGACGACGGGCAACCGCTGCACGACGAGACTTTGCTGCCCGCCGAGACCGATCTGCCGGTCGACCCCGCCTCGCAGTGCCCGAAGGGGTTCGAGGAGACGCAGCGGGGTCGACCCGGCGGCTTTGCCGCCGACCCCGACGTGATGGACACGTGGGCCACGTCGTCGCTGACCCCGCAGATCGCGTGCGGCTGGGAGCGCGACGACGACCTGTTCTCTCGGGTGTTCCCGATGGACCTGCGCCCACAAGCGCACGACATCATCCGCACCTGGCTGTTCGCCACGATGGTCCGCAGTCACCTCGAGCACGGGTGCGTGCCGTGGTCGCACACCGCGATCAGCGGCTTCGTGGTCGACCCGGACCGCAAGAAGATGGCCAAGTCGAAGGGCAACGCGGTCGTGCCGACCGACATCCTCGAGCGTTTCGGTTCCGACGCGGTGCGCTGGCGGGCCGCGATGGCCCGTCCGGGCAACGACTCGCCCTTCGACGAGACGCAGATGAAGGTCGGGCGCCGGTTGGCGATGAAGGTGCTCAACGCGTCGAAGTTCGTGCTCGGTCTCGGTGCCGTCTCCGCCGACCTGTCTGCCGTCACCGCGCCGCTCGACCGGTCCATGCTGGCCGGGCTGGCCAGCGTCGTCGAGCAGGCCACGGCCGCGTTCGACGCGTACGACTACACGAGCGCGCTGGAGGTGACCGAGCGCTTCTTCTGGACCTTCTGCGACGACTACCTCGAGCTGGTCAAGGAGCGTGCCTACAGCGAGAGGGAGGCAGCGGCATCGGCCACGTCCGCGCTCGCCCTGGCCCTGCACGTGCAGCTGCGCCTGCTCGCGCCGTTCCTGCCGTACGTCACCGAGGAGGTCTGGTCGTGGTGGCAGGACGGCTCGGTGCACACCGCGAGCTGGCCGGCGGCTGCCGAGGTGGCCGTCGGTGACGACACTCGCGGCGTGCTTGCCGCCGCCGCGGAGATCCTCACCGGCATCCGCGGGGCCAAGTCGAGCGCCAAGGTCAGCATGCGTACCGAGGTGGTGACAGCGGTCGCCCGCGGTCCCCGGGAACGGCTCGAGCTCGCCGCCCAGGCGCTCGACGACCTGCGCGCGGCCGGGCGGGTCAGTGGCGCGGTGGAGCTCGAGCCCGCCGACGGTCTGGACGCTCTGCGCGCCGACGTCGAGCTGGCGGGCGCCTGACACGCCCGGATTGTCACCAGGTGGTGACAATCGGCACATCCGGGCCTTAGGGTCGCCCGGTCTCGTCCACTCCACCCTCGAGGGGGACCATTTTATGCATCGACGTGCTGTAGCAGCCGTCGCGACCGTGGCGCTGGCGGGGGCGATCCCCGCGCTGGGCGCCACCGCGAATGCGTCCACACCGGTCTCGACCGGTACCGCCACCACAGCGTTCGCCAAACCGACCAGCGCCGCGCCCGAGGGCTCGTTCGCCCTGTCGGGCAAGAGGGCCGCCGCCTTCCGCCTCCCGTCCGACGTCGTCAAGGTGGGACAGACCTCCACCGCCGACGGCACGACCTCGACCCGCTACCAGCAGATGGTGGGCCCCGCGGCCGTGCTCAACGGGCAGATCACCATCATCGAGGACGCCGCCGGCACGCGGGTTGCCGTCATCGGCGCGCACTACCCCGGCCTATCACCGACCAACTCGGTGCAGAAGTCGCCGGCCCAGGCGATCGACACCGCCACCGACCGCCGCGGCGAGCGGGGCCAGGAGTCGACCGACCTGCGCATCGATCCTCGCGACGGGAAGTTGTTCTACATCGTCGACCAGGTCCGCGACACCGAGCGCTGGATCACCTGGGTCAACGCCGAGACCGGCAACGTGAAGAAGGCCTACAGCGCTCTCACCGAGGGTGAGGTCCGCGGCGGCGGGCGCGGGGTCAAGGGTGACACGAAGCACTTCCGTACCGTCTACAAGGGCAAGCGGGACCTCTACCTGCTCAAGAACAAGGACCACAACAGCCGGCGCACGATCGGCGACTCCCGCCGGGTGACCGAGAACGCGCACAACCGCGTCCAGTACCGAGGCAACACCCTGAACGACCCCAACAACATCTGGCGCCGGACCGAGCCCAACTACGTCTCCCCCGACCAGCGGCCCGGAGTCGACGCCCACTACTACGCCGGTGTCGTCGACGACTTCTACGGCGACACGTTCAGCCGCAACAGCATCGACGACCATGGCATGAAGATCCGCTCGGTCGTGCACTTCGCCGACGGCTACTGCAACGCCTTCTGGAACGGCGAGCAGATGACCTACGGCGACGGCAACGGCACGACGTGCCTGCCGCTGTCCGGCGGTCTCGACGTGGTGGGACACGAGCTCACCCACGGTGTCACCGAGTTCACCTCGAACCTCATCTACGAGGACGAGTCGGGGGCGCTGAACGAGTCGTTCAGCGACATGATGGGCAACACCATCGAGTTCTACGCCGACGACAACGGCCTCGACCCCACGGTCGAGCCCGACTGGCGCATCGGTGAGGACGTCATCTCGATCTACGACAACCCGGGCTTTCGCAACATGGCCGACCCGCAGGAGTT
>JBBSMD010000023.1:0-22459 GCA_038233355.1 Propionibacteriales bacterium | reverse complement strand
TCTGGGCGCAGATCGATCCGGTCCTGGAGCCGGTCGGCTAGGGTCGCGTACAGTGCCCGCTTCTGCTCCTCGCTTCGCCCCTGCTGCACGACCGAGACGAGCACGACCCGGTCGCTGCGCTCGATCCCGAGGCCGGTGTCCAGCAGCACCAGGTGCCCGGGCCGGTGCTCGGTGAGCACCTGGTACCGGTCCCGCGGCGGGGCGGCGAACACCTCCTCGAGCACCTCCTGGACGGTGTCGAGCAGGGTGGTTGTCTCCTCGGTGCTGCGCCCTTCGAGCACGTCGATCCGCACGAGCGGCACGGCTCAGCTCCAGTCCTTCGTACGGCGCGCCATCTCCTCGCGCATGAACGCGCTCGACTCGCGAGCACGTTCCTCCCAGGCGAACACGCACGCGGTCATCACGGTGTCGTCACGGCTCCCGAACCCGAGCCGCCCGAGCGTGGCGAAGAACTCGTCCCAGTCGACCTCGCCCTGGCCGATGTCCAGGTGCTGGTGCACCCGCGCCGGCGAGCCGGGCGGGTTCACGATGTAGCGCAGCCCCGACGAGCCTCGGTGGTCGAAGGAGTCGGCCACGTGCAGGTGGGTGAGCAGGTCACCCGCGTACCCCATGATCCCGGCGATGTCGCCACCCTGGTGGAACGTGTGCGGCGCGCAGTAGAGGAACGACACGAGCGGAGAGTTGATCCCGCGGACCATGTCGACCGCCACCTTGCCGTCCTCGACGAAGTCGTCGGGGCGGGGCTCGAGCCGCAGCGCGACGCCCTCCCGCTCGAGGACCGGCAGCAGCTCCTCCATCGACTTCCAGAACTGCGCCTCGCTGCGGCTGGCCTGCTCCGGCCGGCCGTTGAACTCCGAGTTCATGACGTGGCAGTCGAGCTCGACGGTGAGCTGGATGGCGCGCTTCCAGTAGCGGACCGCTGCTTGCCGCTCATCCTCGTCGGGCCCCGACCAGCGGTAGAGCGGCAGGTGCGAGGCGACGCCGACCCCGGCCGCATCGAGGGCGGCCTTGAACTTCGTGACGACGTCGTCGTTGGCTCGCGGGTGCAGGAAGAACGGGGTGAAGTCCTCGCGCGGGGACAGCTCGATCCACTCGTACCCGAGGTCGGCCACCACGCCGGGCAGCTCGAGCAACGGTGTGCTGCGCAGCATGTACGGGTCGAGGGCAACCTTCATCGCACTCACTGCTCCTGCACGTAGAGGTCGGGCTTGTCACGCAGCTGCACCGGCGTCTTGGCACCGCTGTGCAGTGCCTCCACCGCCGCGTCCGAGACCGCAGCGGCGGCGTAGCCGTCCCAGGCGCTGGGCCCCGCGGCACCCTCTCCCGCGGCGACGGAGTCGACCCACTCCTGCAGCTCCACGTCGTACGCGCGAAGGAACCGCTCCCGCCAGTCAGTGGGCACTCGGCCCGAGAAGGTGCCCTCGCGGCGCAGTACGACAGGTGCCGAGTCGCTCAGGGCGACCGTGCCGTCCTCGCCGACGACCTCGCCGCGGATGTCGTAGCCATAGCGGATGTTGACAGTGGTCTCGACGTCGACCAACGCACCGCTCTGGGTCTCGAACAGCATCAGCAGCGGGTCCTGCAGGTCGCCGCCGTGCCGGCTGCGCCTCGGCGTCAGCACCGTCGCGGAGACCAGCTCCTCGCCGAGCAGCCAGCGCACCGTGTCGAAGTCGTGCACGGCGGTGTCGGTGATCGCCATCTCGCGGGTGTAGTGCTCGGGCACGGACGGGTTGCGGTGCTGGGAGTGCACCAGCAGCGGGGCGCCGATCTGGCCGCTGTCCAGCACCGCCTTCATCGCGCGGTAGGCCGCGTCGTAGCGGCGCATGTAGCCCACCTGCACCAGCCGGCGGCCCGTGGCCGCCTCGGCGTCGAGGATGCGCACGCACGCTTGCTGGGTGTCGGCCAGCGGCTTCTCGCAGAAGACCTGCTTGTCGGCCTCGATCGCGGCGAGGACGTACTCCTCGTGGGTCGGCCCCCAGGAGGCGACAACCACGGCGTCGACCTCGAGGTCGGTGATGACCTCCTGGCCGCTCGGATGCACCCGGGGCGGCTGGGGCAGCACCTGCGCTACCTGCGTGGCCCGGTCGATGTCGACGTCGCTGATGGCCACCACCTGGGCGCCGGACAGGACCCGCGTGGCCCGCCGGATGTGGTCTTGGCCGATCATGCCGACGCCGATGACGCCGATGCGTACGGTCATGACTGCTTTCGCTCCTTGGTCCTTGTCCTGGTGCCGACCGGGGTCAGCCGGTGACGCCGACACCGCGCAGGTACTCCCTGGTGCGCCGGGCGATGGGCTCGGGCTTGTCGAACTCGACCGGGTACATGTCCTGCTCGACCACGACGAACAGGTCGGCATCGAGCCGGCTCAGCGCGTCGACGACCGTGGGGATGTCGGGCAGGCCGGCGGGCGGCTCACAGCTGGCTCCCATCGCGACCGCTTGACCGAACGCAAGATCCTCGACCTCGGCCTTCTCGACCACGGCCGGGTCCATCTGCTTGATGTGCACGTAGCCGATGCGATCCGAGTACTGCTCGATGATCGCCACGTTGTCCGCCCGGGTGTATGCCAGGTGCCCGGTGTCGAGGCAGAGGTTGACGAACCGGGGGTCGGTCTCGTCGAGGAAGCGCTCCGTCTGGGCTTGGGTCTCGATGTGGCTGTCGGCGTGGGGGTGGAACTGCAGCTTCAGCCCGTAGTCCTCGACCAGGATCCGGCCCAGCTCGTCGGTGGCGCGCACGAGGGTGCTCCACTGCTGTTCGTCGAGGTCGGCCGGCTCGAGGTAGGCACCGGTGGCGTCGTCACGGTAGCCGGGCACGGGTACGAAGATGACGTGCTCGCCACCAACCGCCTGTGTCAGCGTCGCTACCCGGCGGGTGGCGGCGACGATGCCGTCCAAGTCCTCGCGCCGGTGCAGGCCGCTGTGACCGTGCATGGTGCCACCGGCCACCTGCAGGTCACGTTGCGCCAGCTCCTCGACGAGGCGCGCCGGGTCGGTGGGCAGATAGCCGTACGGCCCGAGCTCGAGCCACTCGTAGCCCACCCCGGCCAGCTCGTCGAGGAAGCGCTGCCACGGCGTCTGTCGGGGATCGTCGGCGAACCAGACCCCCCATGAGTCGGGGCAGCTGCCCAGCCGAAGGGTCCGAAGCGGCGGTGACGTCGCGGACGCCCCGCTCACGCACCGCTCCCGCTGGCCGGGTGCGCCCCGGCACCCTCGCGTTGCTCGCCGTTGGTCGCGCCACTGGGCTGCAGCTCGTGGGTCAGCGCCTCTAGCTCGTCGCCACCGGCCATCTGCTGGGTGAGCGCGTCCAGCGAGATCTCGGAACGGTGGGCGTCGAGCTCCTGCTGGCCCCGCTTGAGGATCACGAAGTGGTCGCCGACGAGGTAGGCGTGGTGCGGGTTGTGGGTGATGAACACGACGCCGAGACCGGCGTCGCGGGCGCGGGCGGTGTACTTGAGCACCACCCCGGACTGCTTGACCCCCAGCGCCGCGGTCGGCTCGTCGAGGATCAGCACGCGGGCCCCGAAGTAGACCGCGCGAGCGATGGCAACGCACTGGCGCTGGCCGCCCGACAGCGTGCCGATCGGCTGGTTCATGTCGGCCAACTCGATGCCCATCTTGGCGAGCTCGTCGCGAGCGGTGTTGCGCATCTGTTCGGTCTTCAGCGGGTTGAAGGGCCAGATCTTCTTGCGCTGCTCCGAGCCCAGGAAGAAGTTGCGCCACACCTCCATCAGCGACACTACGGCCAAGTCCTGGTAGACCGTCGCGATGCCGCGGTCGAGGGCGTCACGCGGCGAGCCGAAGTGCACCTCGTCTCCGTCGACCTTCATGGAGCCCTCGGAGTGCTCATGCAGGCCGGCCATGATCTTGATGAGGGTCGACTTGCCGGCGCCATTGTCGCCGAGGACGCAGGTCACCTCCCCCGCATCTACCTCCAGGTTGACTCCCTCCAGCGCGCGGATGGCGCCGTAGGACTTGCCCACCCCCTCCATCTGGATCAGGGGGTGGCCCGTTCCGGGTTCCGCCGAACGGGTGGACTCGGCGCTGGTCTGCTGGGTGCTGGTCATGTCCGTTACCTCCGGGCGGCCGAAACGCGCTTGACGTACAGGTTGACGAGGGTGGCGAGCAGGAGCATCGCGCCGAGGAAGAAGAAGTACCAGCTGGGGTTCCAACCGGCGAAGACGATGCCCTGGCGGGTCATGCCGAAGATGAAGGCCCCGATCGCGGCGCCGACGGCAGAGCCGTAGCCGCCGGTGAGCAGGCAGCCACCCACCACGGCGGCGATGATGTAGAGGAACTCGTTGCCAACGCCACCCCCGGACTGGATGGTGTTGAACGCGTAGAGCAGGTGCATGCCGAAGAACCAGGCAAGGAAGCCGACCAGCATGAACAGGCCGATCTTCACCTTGTTGACCGGCACGCCGACGGCTCGGGCGCTGTCGGCGTTGCCACCAACCGCGAAGATCCAGTTGCCGACCCGGGTGCGCAGCAGCACCCAAGACCCCAGAGCGACGAGGAGCAGCCAGTAGATGATGGTGATCCGGACGGTGACCCCGCCGACGTCGAACTTGGTGTCGAAGACGGCCTCGAGCTGGGCGAAGCCGTCCATGTCGGCGATGCTCGGCGTGGTGACGGTGCCGGTGACCAGCTTGGTGACGCCGAGGTTGATGCCTTGGAGCATGAAGAAGGTGCTCAGCGTGACCAGGAAGCTCGGGATGCCGGTGGTCACCACAAGGAAACCGTTGAGGAACCCGATCGCCAGCGCCACCCCCAGGGAGACGAGCACGCCGACCCACAGGTTGAGGCTCAGCTGGTAGCTGAACATCGACGCGGTCAGCGCCGCAGTGAGGACCGCGACCCCGGCGGAGAGGTCGAACTCCCCGCCGATCATCAGCAGCGCCACGCCGACGGCCATGATGCCGATGGTGGAGCTGTCGTACAGCACCGTGGAAAACGCACCGAGAGAACGGAAGGACGGGGCGACGGCGAAGAAGAAGACGAAGATCGCGATCGCCGCGAGGAACGACCCGATCTCGGGTCGGGCGAGGAATTTGGTGACGAGAGACTTCTTGGGCGGGCTGGCCGGCTGCGCGGACGCGGTCGGTCGATTCTCCTGCAGCGACTGACTCATGAGTGGCTCCGATGGGGGTAAGAGCCGGGGAGTGGCGCGTCACGCCACTCCCCGGCGCCGGTCAGCGGGTGTTGTTTTCCGCGAAGGGCAAGATCTGGTCGATGTTGGTCTCGTCGACGAACGACGGACCGGTCAGCACCGGCTGACCGCCGCCGATGTCGTTGCCGTTGCTGAGGTAGCGCCACAGCGAGTCGATGGCCTCGTAGCCCTGCACGTAGGGCTGCTGGTCGACCGAGAAGGCGATGTCGCCGGCCTTGATCGCCTTGGCGGCCTCCGGGCTGAGGTCGAAGGTGGCGATCTTGGCGTCGGAGTTGGCTGCCTCCACCGCCTGCATCGCGGTCAGCGCGATGGGGGCGCCGAGCGTGACGATCCAGTCGATGCTCTTGTCCTCGGCCAGCTTGGCCTGCAGGGTCGACTGCACCGAGGGGATGTCGGTGCCGTCGACCTGCAGGTTCTCGGTATTGGGGAAGGTGGCCTTCACCCCGGCGCAGCGCGCCTCGAGCGCCACGGAGCCCTGGGCCTGGATGACGCAGATGGCCTTCTTGCCGCCAGCGTCCTTGATCCGCTGGCCTACGCTCTTGCCGGCCAGTGTCTCGTCGGAGCCGAAGTACATCAAGGCGCCGAGGTCCTGATAGGCGTCGATGCCGGAGTTGAACCCCACCACCGGGATACCCGCGTCGATGGCGGACTGCACCGCCCCAGCGAGGGCGGCCGGGGTGACGAGCGTGGTGGCAATCCCGTCGACGTTGCTCTGCACGGCGTTGTTGATCAGTGTCGCCTGCTGGGCCGCATCGTCGTTGTTGGTGTACTTCAGGTCGATGCCGTGCTGGGCGGCGGCATCCTCCGCCCCGGCCCGGATCTTGTCCCAGAAGGAGTCGCCGGGCGCCTCGTGGGTGACCATGGCGATCGTGTACTCCTCCCCGCCGGTGACGACGCTGCCCTCACCCCCGCCGGAGCCGGCCTCGGTCTGGGCGCCACCTTGGCTGCTGCACGCAGCCAAGCCGAGCGTAAGTGCCGCGAGCGCGGCTGCGGCGCGAAGACCGCGGCGATGGATGAACATGTGATGCCTTCCTTCTGTGGTGGGGGTGAGGTAGTCGCAGGAGCGGGTCACGTCGAGGTCGGGAAGTGGTAGCTCGCACCAGCCGGGCTCTCCACGTGCGGCCAGCGTGACGTAACGACCTTGGCTCGGGTGTAGAACGCGACGCCCTCGGGACCGTGGATGTGGGACTGCCCGAACAGTGAGTCCTTCCAACCGCCGAAGGAGTAGTAGGCCATCGGCACCGGGATGGGCACGTTGACGCCGATCATCCCGACCCGCACGCCCCGCTGGAACCGGCGCGCAGCCTCACCGCTGGCGGTGAAGATGGCCGTGCCGTTGCCGTACGGGTTGGCATTGACCAGCTCGATGGCGGCCTCGACGGTGTCGGCGCGCAGCACCGAGAGCACCGGTCCGAAGATCTCCTCACGGTAGACGTCCATCTGCGTGGTCACCTGGTCGAGCACAGTAGGGCCGACCCAGAAGCCGTCCTGGTGGCCGGGCACGGACAGCCCGCGCCCGTCGACCGCGAGGTCAGCGCCCTGCTCGGCGCCGGTGCCGATGAGCCCGACGATGCGGTCGCGGGCCGCGGCGGAGACGACCGGGCCCATCTCGCTGGCAGCGTCGCGACCCGGCCCCACCTGCACCTTGCGTGCCTTCGCGGATACCGCCTCGACCAGGTTGTCCGCCGCGCCGCCGACCGCGACGGTGGCCGAGATCGCCATGCACCGCTCACCGGCCGACCCGAAGGCGGCCGCGGTGAGGTGGTCGGCGGCGAAGTCGACATCGGCGTCGGGCAGCACGATGGCGTGGTTCTTGGCCCCACCGAGGGCCTGCACCCGCTTTCCGAACTCGGAGCCCTTGCGGTGGATGTACCGCGCGATCGGGGTCGATCCGACGAAGGAGACCGCCTCGACATCCGCGTGCTCGAGCAGGGCGTCGACGGAGTCCTTGTCGCCGTGCACGACGTTGAAGACGCCGTCGGGCAGACCGGCCTCCTGCCACAGCCGAGCCACGAGCAGGGACACCGACGGGTCGCGTTCGCTCGGCTTGAGGACGAAGGTGTTGCCGCATGCGATCGCCACCGGGTGCATCCACATCGGCACCATGATCGGGAAGTTGAACGGGGTGATCCCGGCGACGACCCCGAGCGGCTCGCGGAAGGAGAAGACGTCGACCCCGGTCGAGACCTGGTCGGAGTAGTCACCCTTCAGCAGCTGCGGGATGCCGCAGGCCAACTCGACCACCTCGAGCCCGCGCTGCACCTCACCAAGAGCATCGCTCACGACCTTGCCGTGCTCGTCGGTGATCGCCTCGGCGAGCTCGCGGGCCCGGTCGTTGACCAGCTGACGGAAGGTGAACAGCACCTTGGTGCGCTTGCTGAGCGAGGACTGGCTCCACTCCTCGAAGGCATTCCTCGCACTGGCGACCGCGGCGTCGACGTCGCCACGGGTGGCGAGGACGACCTCGGCCTGCTGCTCACCGGTCGCCGGGTTGTAGACCTCGCCTCGGCGGGTCGACTCGCCGGTGCTGGGCCGGCCCTCGATCCAGTGCTCGATCGTGCGCATAGGTGTCACCTCGTGTTCGAGTCGGTGCTCGGGTCGGTGGGGCGGAGGAACGGCCGTTGCTCGGCCTTGTGGTCGTCGTAGGTCTTGCGGGCCTGCCGGGTGGAGTCCAGAGCGGCCACCCCAGAGACCGGAACGTCCCACCAGGACTGCGACGAGGGAGCGTTGACCAGCGGGTCGGTCTCCACGTGCACGACGACCGGGCCATCCACCTCCTGGGCGTCACGCAGTCGAGCCCGGAAGTCCTCGATCGTGGTGGCCCGGAGCACGGTGGCGCCGAGGCTCTCGGCGTTGGCCGCCAGGTCGATCGGCAACGTGTCGCCGTGCAGGCGACCGGAGCGGTCCCGGTAGCGGTAGCGGGTGCCGAAGCGCTGCGAGCCTAGGGTCTCCGACAGGTCGCCGATCGAGTGGAAGCCGTGGTTCTGCACCAGGACAACGATGATCTTGACGTGCTCCTGCACGGCGGTGACCAGCTCTTGGGCCATCATCAGGTACGAGCCGTCGCCGACCATGACGTACACGTCGCGGTCGGGGCAGGCCAGCTTGATGCCGAGCCCGCCGGCTACCTCATAGCCCATGCAGGAGTAGCCGTACTCGACGTGGTAGCCCTTGGGGTCGCGGGTGCGCCACAGCTTGTGCAGGTCTCCCGGCATCGAGCCGGCCGCGCACACCACCACGTCACGTGGCCCGGACACCTCGTTGACGACGCCGATGACCTCCGACTGCGCCGGTAGCGGGCCGTGACCCATGGTGTACGCCTGCTCGACGGTCGCGTCCCACGCCCGTGCCAGCTCGCCCGCGCGTTCGGTGTAGCCGGTGTCGACCGACCAGCCGTCGAGCGCGCCGGTGAGCGCCTGGAGCGCCTCGCGGGCGTCGGCCACCAGGGTCGCACCGCACTGCTTGTGGGCATCGAGGGCGGCGACGTTGACGTTGACGAAGCGGACACTCGAGTCCTGGAAGGCGGTGCGGGACGCGGTGGTGAAGTCGCTGTAGCGGGTGCCGACACCGATCACCACGTCGGCCTCACGGGCCATCTCGTTCGCGGCGGTCGTCCCGGTGCTGCCAACCGCGCCGAGCGCCAGCGGGTGGTCGTAGGGCAGGGAGCCCTTGCCCGCCTGGGTCTCGGCGACCGGGACGCCGGTGACCTCGGCGAACGCACGCAGCGCGTCGGTCGCGTCGCTGTAGCCGACACCCCCACCGGCGATGAGCAGCGGCCGGCGCGCCGAACGGATGACCTCCACCGCCCGCTCCAGCGCGGCCGGCTCAGGCACCGGGCGGGCGACGTGCCACACCCGCTCGGCGAACAGGTCGGCCGGCCAGTCGTACGCCTCCGCCTGCACGTCCTGCGGCAGGCACACCGTCACCGCTCCGGTCTCGACCGGGTCGGTCAGCACCCGCATCGCGCCCAGGAGGGCAGCCGGCAGCTGCTCGGGTCGCCACACTCGGTCGAAGAATCGCGAGACTGGCCGGAAGGCGTCGTTGACGCTCACGTCGTAACCGCCGGACAGCTCGAGCTCCTGCAGCACCGGGCTCGCCGCCCGGGTGGCGAAGACGTCGCTGGGCAGCAGCAGCACCGGGAGGCGGTTGATCGTCGCGAGCGCGGCACCGGTGACCATGTTGGTGGAGCCGGGCCCGATGGATGCGGTGCAGGCGTAGGTCGCCAGCCGGTTACGCATCCGCGCGTAGGCAGCGCTCGCGTGCACCATGCCCTGCTCGTTGCGGGCCAGCACGTACGGCAGCACTGCGGGGTCGTCGGTCTCGAGTTCGAGCAGCGCCTGCCCGACACCGGCGACGTTGCCGTGCCCGAAGATGCCGAAGCACCCTGCGAACAGCCGTTGCTGCGACCCGTCGCGCTCGGTCCACTGCTGGGCGAGGAAGCGCACGGTGGCCTGCGCGACGGTCAACCGCACGGTGCTGGTGGTGCTCACGGCTGGCTCCCCTCGCTCGCCGTCAGGGGCAGCCGCGGGTCAGTGGGCTGTCCCCCCCAGGTCTCGCGCACCCACGCGTGGGCGGGGTCGTCACAGATCTGCCAGGCCCGGTCCAGGGCGGGGCCAGCCATGACGTTGAGGTAGTAGAGGTGGTAACCCGGCGCTGCCATCGAGGGGCCGTGCCACCCGTGCGGCACCAGCACCACGTCACCACTGCGTACCTCGGCGCACACGTCGATCGGCCGGTCGGCCGTTCCGTACACGCGGTGGTAGCCGACCCCGGTCGTGCCGGGCCCCTCGGCGACCTCGAAGTAGTAGATCTCCTCGAGCTCCGACTCCTCGCCGGGCCGGTCCTCGTCGTGCTTGTGCGGCGGGTAGGACGACCAGTTGCCGGCCGGGGTCAGGACCTCGACCGCGATCAGCCGGTCGGCCTCGAAGGAGTCGGCCGAGCAGAAGTTGTTGACCTGTCGGCTACACGAGCCGGCACCGCGCACCTCGACCGGGACGTCTCCCGCGGGGCGGTAGCGCGCGGGGAGCCGGCGCTCACAGCGCGCGCCCGGCAGGGCGAAGCGTCCGCCATCGGCCGAGCTGATCGTCACCTCGGCGTCGCGCGGCACGTACGCCATGTCGCTCACCTGGCTGAACACGTCACGGCGTCCGGTCAACGTGAAGTCGTCGCCGTCGCAGGTGACGGCGGCGGCACCGGACAGCGGCAGGACCACCATCTCCTCCTCGCCGGTCTGCAGCCGATGCGAGCCACCCGGTGGCAGCGGCAGCACCCGCAGCGACGACCAGCCCCAGCCGGCGGTCTGCGGGGTGACCTCGAGCTCGTACGGGCCAGAGGCCATGCTGCCGGCGGATAAGTGCAACCGCCCGCTCACAGGGGCACCGTTCACTCGCGGCTCACCCGCTTCGCGCTCTCGCCACTCGCTCACAGCAAGCTCACCGCCGTCGCCACCGCGCCCTCGACGTCACCGTCTGCGGGGTACAGCAGGGAGCGACCCACGACCAGGCCCTGGACCGTCGGCAGCTTCAGCACGCGCTCCCACGCCGCGAACGCGGCCTGGGGGTCGTCGGGGACCTCGCCACCGAGCAGGACGGCCGGCAAGGTGGAGGCGGCGAGGACCCGTTCGATGCCGTCCGGCTCGTCGTCGACCATCGGCAGCTTGAGCCAGGTGTACGCCGAGGTGGTGCCCAGCCCGGCGGCAACGCTGACCGAGCGCACCACTGACTCGGTGGACAGGTCGTTGCGCACCCGCCCGTCGACGCGGTGCGAGATGAACGGTTCCACCATCGCCATCAGGCCGCGAGCGGCCAGCTCCGAGACTGCGTGGCCGCATGCCTCCAAGGTGGGGGCCGTCAGGGGGTCGTCGGGGTCGATGCGCAGCAGCATCTTGCCGGCCTCGAACCCCATCCGCTCGATGCTCTCGGCGTCGTAGCCGGTGAACCGGTCGTCCAGCTCGAACGCGGTGCCGGCCAGACCGCCACGGTTCATCGACCCGACCACGACCTTGTCATCGAGCGCGCCGAGCAGGAGGAGGTCCTCGACGATGTCAGCAGTCCCGAGGACACCGTTGACCTCGGGCCGCGCCAGCGCCTGCTGAAGCCGCTCGAGCAGCTGGGCCCGGTCGGCCATGGCGGAGCCGTCCGCCCCGGCCCGCAGAGCACCGCGGGCGGGGTGGTCGGCGGCGATCACCAACAGCCGCCCCGTCGGACCCAGCAGTGACGACGGACGCTTGCGCGCCGCGGCGGCCTCGGCCACCCGCTGCGGGCGGTGCACCCGATCGCCGACCAGCCTGGTGACGTCAGCGGACATCGGTGGCCTCCTCGAGCCGTGCCAGGACCTCATCCTGGGTGGGCATCGCCGACGAGCACTCCAGCCGCGACGCGGTGATGGCTCCGGCGACGTTGGCGAACGTCAGGATTCGCTCCAGCCGCCAGTCCGCGAGCAGGCCGTGACACAGCGCGCCGCCGAAGGCGTCACCGGCACCGAGACCGTTGACCACGTCGACCGGGAAGGATGGCACCTCGACGCACTCGTCGGCGGTCTTGGCGAGCACTCCCTTGGGACCCTGCTTGACCACGGCGAGCTCGACGCCATGCGCGAGGAGGGCGTCCGCCGCCCGTTGCGGCTCGTCCTCGCCGACCGCGGTCAGGCACTCGTCGAGGTTGCCCACCGCCACGCTGACCTCGGAGAGGACCGGCTGGACCTGCTCGCGGGCCGCCTCGCGGGAGTCCCAGAACATCGGGCGGTAGTCGAGGTCGAGCACCGTGTGGGTGCGGCGGCCTCGGTGGGTGAGGGCGGTACGGTGCGCCGTCCGGCTCGGCTCCGCCGACAGACCGGTCGACGTCAGCCACAGCACTCCGCACGTCCGCACCGCGTCGAGGTCGAGGTCGTCGGCGCGCACCTGCAGGTCCGCCGCCAACGGCGCTCGCCCGTAGAAGTAGAGCGGGAAGTCGTCCGGCGGGAAGATCTCGCAGAACGTGACCTGGGTGAGGGTGTCGGGGATGGCCACGACGAAGCGGTCCTCGACACCGAAGTCACGCAGCGCCTGGTGGCAAAAGCGGCCGAACGAGTCGTCGCCGGTGGCGGTCACCACACCGGCGCTGCGGCCGTGCTTCGCGGCGGCGACGGCCACGTTGGTGGCCGACCCGCCGAGGAACTTGCCGAACGACTCGACCTCGTCGAGCCCGACACCGACCTGCAGCGGATAGACGTCGACGGAGATGCGGCCCATCGTCAAGACGTCTAGCGTGCTCATCTGGCCAGCACCTCCTCGATGCGTACGACCCGGTGCTGCTGGCGGCTCAGCGTCGCGGCTTCGGCCACGACGAAGGCCGCCAGCGCGTCCGCAACCGTGCAGGGGTTGTCGCGCCGGCCAGCGGCCAGGTCGACGAACGCAGACAGCTCGGCGACGTAGGACGGCAGGAAGCGGTGCCAGTAGTCCGGCCATGGCTCCCCGCCGGGGAAGTCGACCCCGACCTCGGTGGAACGCAGCGGGGTGCGCTCGCTGAGGCCGACGGCGAACGACCCGGCGGTGCCGGCGAGCTCCATCCGTACGTCGTGACCGGCACCGTTGTAGCGCGAACCCTGCAGCGTCACCAGCGTCTGGTCGTCGAGGGTCAGCAGCGCGGCGGACTCGTCGACGTCTCCGGCGGCGGCGAAGAAGTCGGCGCCGCGGTTCGCCCCGCTCGCGTACACCTCCCCGACCTCGCGTCCGGTCACCCAGCGCAGGATGTCGAAGTCGTGCACGTGGCAGTCGCGGAAGAGGCCCCCGGAGCGGGGGATGTAGTCGGCGTGCGGGGGCTCCTGGTCGGCGGTGACCAGGTGCACGCGCCGAAGCTCCCCCAGCTCGCCGCGCTGCAGGGCCGCGCGGGCGGCGGTGTAGCCGGCGTCGAAGCGCCGCTGGAAGCCGACCTGCACCGTCGCGCCAGCCGACTCAACCTCGCGCAGGACCGCGACGGTGCCGGCGATGTCCGGGGCCACCGGCTTCTCGCAGAAGACCGGCACCCCGGCTCGGACGCCCTTGACGACGAGAGCGGGATGCGCGTCGGTCGACGTGGCGACGACCACGGCTTCAGCCCCTGTGAACGCAGCCTCGACGTCGTCGGCGGCGGAGACCCCCAGCTCGTCGGCGACCTTGCGCGCCCGGCCGGGATCGGCGTCGGCGACCACGAGTTCGTCCACAGCGGCGTGGTCACGCACCACTTGGGCGTGAGCGGCCCCGATCCGCCCCACCCCGATGAGTCCGATCCGCATGCGGCTGCGCTCCTGGGGTTGCTCGCGAGTGTCGGTGACGTTGCGAGCATCCTGTTACTCCGCCCTAGCAGCTGTCAACAGTTTGTCTTGACATTCTTACGTCCGGTTGCAGAGACATACTGTGCTACTCATGCGACACTCCTCGCATGGTCCAGCCACGACCGAGCGACGCCGTCGAGGACATGTCTGCCCTGGTGTCCATCGACCGGATGAGCCCGGTCCCGCTCTACTTCCAGGTGGCCGAGGAGTTGCAGCGGCTCATCCAGAGCGACGCGCTGCCGGCCGGCAGCCGGCTCACCAACGAGATCGAGATGGCCGACCAGCTGCGGGTGTCGCGGCCGACGATGCGGCGGGCCATCCAGTACCTGGTCGACCGCGGCGTGCTCGTCCGCAAGCGAGGCGTCGGCACGCAGGTGGTCCGCACACAGGTCAACCGCACGCTCGAGCTGACCAGCCTGCACGACGACCTGCGCACGGCCGGTCGCTCGCCGACCACCACGGTGCTCTCGATCGAGCCGGTCGAGGCCGACGAGCTGGTCGCCACCGCGCTGGACGTCGCCGAGGGGACCAGCGTCGTCCGGGTTCGCCGGTTGCGGTCCGCCGACTCCGAGCCGATCGCGTTGATGACCAACTTCTTGCCTCCTGACCTCATCGACGTCGGGGCCGAGGCACTCGAACAGAAGGGGCTCTACGAGCTCATCCGCGGCGCCGGCGTGCAGATCCGCATCGCCGACCAGACGATCGGTGCCACCACGGCCACGCCGGAGCAGGCCGAGCTGCTGCGCGAGGAGCCCGGTGCCGCCTTGTTGTCGATGCGGCGCACGGCCTACGACGACGGCGGGCGGGCGATCGAGTACGGCACCCACCTTTACCGGGCGTCTCGCTATAGCTTCTCGCTCACGCTCGTCGAGCGCTGAGCCCGGACCGGCGCCCCGCCCGGGCGGCGCTGTCCCGTGCCGGGTCGGCGGCGCGTCTCGCACTGACGTCTCAGCGCAGGATCAGCGCCACGCCGACGACGTAGAGGACGACGAGCACCACACCCACGACCCGGCCGAGCACCTGGCCACGCCAGGCCGCCAGCGCCGCGCAGACAGCAGCGGCCAGCGCAGCGGCACCCACCAGCCGAGCGGTGGCGACCAGCGCGAGCGGGGCGACGAGGGCGCCGACCCCAAGCGACACGGTGGCGTTGTACGCGACCGCACCCAGCGCGCCGGCGACGGCCACCTCCTCGACGCCGTGCCGGCGCGACGCCACGACGAGCGCGAGCATCTCGGCGCTCGTCGCGAGCGCGAGGAGCGTGAGGCCGACCGGCCCGTCGGTGAGCCCGGTGGCGTCGACGAGCCGCTCGGCGCCGAGCACCGCGACCGCGCCACCGAGCACCATCAGCAGGACTCCGGCGAGCACCAAGGCGATGTCGCGGGCGGGCGGTGCATCCCCCGTGCCGCCTTGCGCGACGGCCGCATGGCCGTTGGCCTCCGCTCCTCCTGGCGTATCGGCTGGCGGACGGCCCGGCCCAGACGTCTGATCCGCCTCCGCCAGCTCACCGATGGCCGGCGGGTGCCGCTCGTGTCGCCACACGAGCACCGCAGCCACGAGGTAGACCAGCACCAGCAGCAGTCCCACCCAGCGCGGCACGGTGCCGGTGGCGACGATGCCCGTGGCCGCGGCGGCGGCGACCGCGGCCACGGCGGCGTAGCGGCGCACGGCAGCGGTCAGGGCAATGGGGGCGACGAGCGCCACGAGGCCCAACGTGAGCGTGGCGATGACCACGTTGGCACCGAGGGCGTCTCCGGCGGCGAGGTCCGGGTGCCCCCGCGCGGAGGACAGACCGGCGACGAGCGCCTCCTCGGGCTCTGCACCGGCGAGCAGCAGGGCGAGCCCGAACGTGGTGAGGCGCACCCGGCGTGCGGCGGCGACGACGTGTTCGGCGAAGAGCTCGGCACCGCCGGCCAGCAGCGCACCACCGGCGGCGAGCAGCCCGAGCGCGAAGAGCACCACGTCAGGCGACGACCTGCTCGACCGGCATCGAGGAGTCGGCTGCCAGGTCGAGCGCGCTGGGTGTACGACCGCGGGCGACCGCCTCGGCGCCGAGCGCGGCCACCATTGCGCCGTTGTCGGTGCACAGCGCGGGCCGAGGCACGCGGACGGTGAGGTGCCGCGCGGCGGCACGCTGCTCCGCCAGCGCTCGCAGCCGGCTGTTCGCCGCCACGCCGCCCCCGATCAGCAACGTGTCGACGCCGGTGTCACGACAGGCGTCGACCGCCTTGCGGGTGAGGACGTCGCACACTGCCTCCTGGAAGGCGGCCGCGACGTGCGCCACGGGCACCGGCACACCGTCGCGTTCGCGGCTCTCCACCCACCGCGCCACCGCGGTCTTGAGCCCGGAGAAGGAGAAGTCGAAGCGGTGCCGCTCGAGGTCCCGGCCACTGGTGAGCCCCTGCGGGAAAGCGACGTAGTCCGCGTCGCCGGCACGGGCCGCCCGGTCGATGTGCGGCCCGCCCGGGAAGGGCAGGCCGAGTACTCGCGCCACCTTGTCGAACGCCTCCCCGGCGGCGTCGTCGATGGTGGCCCCGAGCGGTCGGACGTCACCGGTGATGTCCTCGACCAGCAGCAGCGAGGAGTGTCCGCCGCTGACGAGCAGGGCGACGCACGGCTGGGGCAACGAGCCGTGCTCGAGCTGATCGACGGCGACGTGCGCCGCGAGGTGGTTGACGCCGTACAGGGGCACGCCCAAGCCGAGTGCGAGCGCCTTGGCGGCCGCGACACCGACGAGCAGCGCCCCGGTGAGGCCGGGACCGCTCGTGACGGCGACGGCGTCCACGTCGCGCAGGCGTACACCGGCAGTGCGGGCGGCCCGCTCGAGCGTCGGCAGCATCGCCTCGAGGTGGGCCCGGCTCGCCACCTCGGGCACGACCCCGCCGAAGCGGGCGTGCTCGGCGACGCTGGAGGCGACCGCGTCAGCGAGCAGGGTGTGTCCGCGGACCAGGCCGACACCAGTCTCGTCGCACGAGGTCTCGATGCCGAGGACGAGGGGTGCGTCGACGGTCACGGTGGCCATGCTCCCAGGGGCGGCAGGTCGGGCGATCCCTGGGAGCTGTCGATGAGCGTGCGCACCCCGGGGTCCGTAGGGTGCGGCCGTGCCGTCGATGAGAGCGAAGTTCTCCGCAGGAGCACTGGAGACGTCGGTGACGTCGATCAGGGCGATGTTCACCAGGCGGGTCCTCAGCGCCTCGGTGACGCCGCTCAGCTCGATCTTCGGCAGCGGCTTCCTGATCATCGTCCCGGTCCTCGAGCGTGCGCTGGGAACGCTCTCGGTCGTGGGCATCACCGGCGTGTGCGTGCTGGCGTGGCTGATCGGCACCGTCACGCGCCACAACGTACGAGCGGTGGAGCGGCTGGACGACGAGCAACCCCGCGACCGGGTCACGAGCCGAATCGACGACGCCTCCGATGTGGTGATCGTGGTCGCCTACATCATCTCGATCGCCCTGTACCTGCGGATCATGGCCCAGTACGTCATCGACTTCGTGTCGCCAGGCTCGATCGTCGCCGAGCGTGCGCTCGCCACGGCGGCCGTGCTGGTGATCGTCGGGGTGGGAGTAGCCAGGGGCTTCTCGGGTCTCGACCGGCTCGAACGACTGGCTCTCGCCGCGGTGCTGGTGCTCACCACGGTGCTCGGCGTGGCGCTGTTCTTCCACGACGTCTCGGAGGTCCTGGCCGGCTCGGTGCGGTTGCCGCCCGTACCCGCGAACGGGTTGGTCGAGGTGCTGCTGGTGCTCAGCGGCATCGTGATCACCGTGCAGGGCTTCGAGACGGTGCGCTACCTCGGCCATGAGTACGACGAGGACACCAGGGTCTGGGCCAGCCGGCTCGCGCAGATCGTGGCGACCTCGATCTACATCGGTTTCGTCGCCGTCGCGACACCGGTGATGGGACTCGGCACCGAGGCCGGTCCCGACCGGACGCTGCTGGACATCACCGGACGCGTGGTGGCGTTCTTGTCCCTGCCACTGGTGATCACCGCGGTGCTCAGCCAGTTCAGCGCGGCCACTGCTGACACGGTCGCCGCACACGGCAACCTGCAGCGGCTCACCCCTCGGCTGATGCGCGGCCCGAGGTCCTTCGTCGCCAGCGGTGCGACGGCCATCGCGCTGATCTGGGTCGTCTCGACGTTTCCGCTCATCGCGATCGCGTCGAGAGCCTTCGCGGCGTACTACGCGGTGGAGTCCGTCGTGGCCATGCGGACCTGCGACCGCCGCCTGCACCAGGTCGGCTTCGGCGCCCTGGCCGTCGTGCTGACCCTCATCACACTGCTGGCCCAGCCGGCGGGGTAGCCGCGAGCGCCCGCGGCCCCCCGCCCCGACGTCACCGCCTCGACCGGATCATGCGTCGCGGGTGCTGTGGGCGGCGCTGCGGGCGGCGCTGCGGGCGGCGCGCGCCCGCTGCTCCCGCGCGTCCAGCCGGTCCGCCCCGGCCGGCGTCGGTGCCGTGCCGCCGTACGAGGCGGGAGCCCACCACTGGCCCTGCGGCGACTCGGGGTAGGTACGGATCGCCCGGTCGAGCAACGTCGACATCGCGTCGTGCAGCTGTCGGGTCTGGCCGACCGCGTCCTTGCCGGCCGGGTGCAGCGGCTCCCCGACGCTGATCGAGAGCGCGTGTCCGCGCGAGAAGTCGCGCGCATGGTCCTTGGTCATGATCCGCTGGGTGCCCCACAGCACGCACGGCACGAGTGGCACCTTGGCCGTCGCGGCCATGCGTACCGTGCCGGTCTTGAGCTCCTTCAGCTCCATGCTGCGGCTTATCGTGGCCTCGGGGAAGACCCCGACGACCTCACCAGCCTTCAGGTAGCGCAGCGCCTGGCGGTACGACGCCATCCCGCTGGCGCGGTCGACCTCGATGTGGTGCAGCGAGCGCATCAGCGGCCCGACCCAGCGGTGGTCGAACAGCTCCTTCTTGGCCATGAACCGCACCAGCCGGTCGCTGTCCTGCGTGGCCAGCCCGCCGAAGATGAAGTCGACGTAGCTGATGTGGTTGACCGCCAGCACGGCTCCACCCTCGCGCGGCACGTGGTGCGTGCCGGACGTAGCGATGTCCAGACCCCACAGCCGGAACGCCACCTTCAGCGCGGCCACGATCGGCGGGTAGGACAGGTCACGCACGAGGCACACCGTAGACGCCGGCCGGGTGACAGGTGTCGGACCACACCGTCTCATCGGCGCCAGGACGAGCAGCATGTCTCAGGGCGATCCGTTGCCAGGAGGGGCGCGCCGCAGCACCAGCGCGTCGCGACCGGTGCCGTAATAGCCGGAGCGGCGGTCGATCGCCAGGAATCCGGCGGCTGCGTACAAGGCGAGAGCCGCGGCGTTGTCGGCCGCCACCTCCAGCAGCACGGGCCGGTCACCCGCCTGGCCGAGCAGGGCGTCGAGCAGCGTCCGCGCGACGCCGCGGCCACGGGCCTCCGGCGCGACCGCGACGCGCAGCACGTCGGCCGGGTCGGTGTCGAGCAGCACCGCCCAGCCGACGACGGCACCGTCTCGCACGTCGACGAGCACCCGACGGCTGGGCGCGTCGAGCTCGGCGCGCACCTGCTCTCCCGACCAGCCGCCGACCGGGAACGCTGCCGCCTCCAGCGTGGCGATGGCCGCGGCGTCGCCCGCCGCCGCCACCCGGATACTCACAACACCCGCTTGCGTGGTCCCGGCACGGTCACATCGGGTCGACGCAAGTAGAGCGGCCGCGGCTCGACCAGCTCGACCGAGCGCTCAACGCGGGCCCGGGCGAGGACCGCGGCCGAGGGGTCCCGCGGCCCGTCCACCGGCTGAAGTGTGTCGGGGTACGCCCACGCGCCGCGACCGACCACCGGTGCGCCGTCGAGCCGCAGCTCACCCGGGCGCCCGACCGAAGGTCCCTCGACACGACGACTCCCCACGTACCGGGCCCAGAACACTTCTCGCCGCCGCGCATCGGTGGCTACGACGAACGGGACGCCCGCATCGATCAGCGGTCCCTGGGCAGCCGCCAACGCGTCGAGGGTGCAGACCCCGACCACGGGGATGTCGAGCACTGCCCCGAGCGTGCGGGCGGTGACGAGACCGACCCGCAGGCCGGTGTAGGGGCCGGGACCCACCCCTACGACAATCTCGCTCAGCTCGCGGCGGTCGGCTCCGGCCCGCGCCAGCACGTCGGCCACTGCCGGCGCGAGCAGCTCGCCGTGCCGGAGGCCGGTGTCCTCGTCGTACGCCGCCAACACCCGCGTGCCGTCGTGCACGGCGACCGTGACCACAGCGGTGGCGGTGTCGAGAGCGAGCAGCAGCACGAGGCAACAACCTAGCCGCGATCCGTCCCGACGGACCCAGGTGCTGGACGGCGTCGTTGCCCGCCGGTTCGTGCGACTCGGGTGTGCTCTGTCGGCTGGCTGCGAGCTCGTAAACGCTGCGGCATACAGCGCTCGCATGGCTCTGCCAGCGGGCTGCCAGCCCATAAGCGCTACGGCTTATAGCGCCGCACCATCAGGTGCAGGGCTTATGACCCTGTGCAGCCTCCGCCAGGGCCCACGCGACCACGTGGCGCACTCACCGGCCGTCGTGCACGCCGACGTCAACCCAGGGCGAGAGGCTGGACCGTAGCGGCACTCCCACCCACCGTGGTCCGTGCGGACGCAGCGAGAGCACCCGCGACTCAGGGCACCGTGCGGCCGCGTCCGGCGCCACACCCCGAGGACCGGCCGCCGCGAGGGCGGCGGCGCCCCCTTGGCCCCACCGCTCCACGCGCACGTCCAGCCATGACTCGGCCAACCCCTCGGCCAGCCCCGCACCCCACTCGACCACGGTGACCGCCTCGTCCACCGACGCGTCGAGGTCGAGGTCGTCGAGCTCGCTCGCGCCGCCCAGCCGGTATGCATCGACGTGCACGAGCGCCGGGCCAGCACCGAGTGGGGGGTGCAGCCGGGAGATGACGAACGTCGGTGACGTCACCGGTCCGCGCACGTCGAGCCCCGCAGCGATGCCCTGGGTGAACACGGTCTTACCGGCGCCGAGCTCGCCGGTCAGCACCACCAGGTCGCCCGACGACAGCAGCGTGGCCAGCCGTGCGGCGCACGCGCGCGTCGCCTCGGGGGTCGGAGCCTCGAGCGCGAGCCACAGCGTCTTGCCCAGCTCGAGCACGGAACCGTCACCGCGGGTCTCGCGGTATCCGCGGCGACGCCAGAAGCGCACCGTGTCCGACAGCTCCGCACGGGCCCGCAGCCAGACACCGTCGAGGCCGCGGTGCTCGGCCACGTCTTCGGCGACTCCGACCATCGCAGATGCCACGCCGTGCGCCTGGCGCGCCGGGTCGACCGACACCCGGCGCATCCCGAGCAGACCGGGGCGGCTGTCGTCGAGCAGCAGGGCGCCGACCGGCACCTCGCGACGCAGCGTCAACAAGCCGCCGGGCCCGGCCAGGGCAGCGCGCACGGTGTCTGACGTCTCGGCCAGGGCGGTGCTCGGCGGCTCGACCGCTCGGCGGGCGGCAAAAGCACGGTGGATCAGGCCGAGCACGGCGTCGGTGTGCTCGGGGCCCACGTCGACCACTCTGAGGGCAGTGCGGCCGGCCGCGGGACCGACCGACGCACCGGTCGATTCGCTGCCAGGCACACTGGCCGACGGGCGGTGGTTGGGGTCGCTCATGCCGACGCCAGCGTCGCCGCGAGCCGGAGGTCGTCGCGCAGCGCCTGCAGTGGGGCGCCACGCGGGCCGAACCGCAGCGCCGCCGCCGGGTGGTACGTCGGCACCACCGGGCGCCCGGCGACGTCGTGCACCTGTCCGTGCACGGCGGCCAGGCGGTGTCCCGGCCCCAGGGCCCACGCCAGTGCGGTGGTGCCGAGCGTCACCACGACCGCCGGGTCGAGCGCGGCCACCTGTGACTGCAGCCACGGCCGGCAGGTTGCCTGCTCACGCCGGGTGGGGGTGCGGTTGTCCGGCGGCCGGCACTTCACGGTGTTGGCGACCGCGACGGTGGCCCGGTCGAGCCCGGCCTCGGCCAGCACCCGGTCGAGGAGCTGCCCGGAGCGCCCGACGAACGGGAGGCCGCCCTCGTCCTCGCTGCGACCCGGCGCCTCACCCAGCAGGAGCATCCTGGCGCCGGGCGGCGCCACTCCTGGCACCACGGTGGTCCGTGAGGCGGCCAGCGGGCAGGCAATGCAGGTCGCCATCTCGACCGCCAGTCCCGCCCAGGTGGTCGCCGTCGGCGCGACCGTCGTCACGACGACGCGCTCTCCCGGGCCACGTCCCGGGCCGCGTCCCGGGCGCCACCGGGCTCACCGGCCCGCGCCAGCAGCGCCAGCAGCAGGTCGTTCACCTTGTCGTGCCACTGCAGCATCAGCAGGTGTCCGGCGTCGGGTAGCACGACCAGCTCGGCCGTGCGGATGGCCTCGACCAGGCGGCGGGCGTGCCGCGGTGGCGTCATCACGTCGCTGTCCCCGACCAGGACCAGGGTCGGCAGGTCGGTGAAGGCAGACAACACGTCGGTCAGGTCGAGCTGGACGAACAGCGGCCAGAACGCCGTGTAGACGCCGACCGGTGACTCGGCCAGCATCCGGTCGGCGAAGGCGACGTGCGCCTCCAGCGGGTGCGGACCGAAGCCGTAGCGACGAACCGCGTCGTAGGTCAGGTTCGCGGCCAGCTTGCGGGGGGCCTCCACCAGCCACGGCGCCTTGTCGACGGTCGCCCACAGCAGCGGCGAGAGCCGTGACACCGACGACACCGGCCGGCTGTTTGCGTGCCGGCCGAGGTGGCCGGCGCTGGTGGCGACAAGGGCGACCGCGGCCACCCGGTCGCGCATCAGGTCGGGGTCGAGCCGGGCTAGGGCCATCACCGCCATGCCGCCCATCGAGTGCCCGATCAAGGCGAGCGCTCCGGTGGGCACCAGTGCGTCGAGCACCGAGCGCAGGTCGGCCGCGAGCTGGTCGATGGTACTGCGCTCGGGCGCCGACCGTTCGCTTCGGCCATGACTGCGCTGGTCGTACACCACCACCCGGTGCCGCTCGCCCAGCGCCACCCGC
>JBBSMD010000022.1:0-22750 GCA_038233355.1 Propionibacteriales bacterium | reverse complement strand
GCCTTGGTGGTGGAGGAGATCGCACGGGGGTGGATGAGCGTGTCGGGTGTCATCAACACCCACTTCATCGTCGCCCACCTGCTCATGCAGCACGGCACCGAGCAGCAGAAGCGGGCGTATCTGCCTCGCATGGTCACCGGCGAGGTCCGTGGCGCGTTCTCGATGTCGGAGCCGGGGTGCGGTTCCGACGTCAGCGCGATCCGCACCAGGGCGGTCAAGGGGGAGGACGGCGACTACACGATCGACGGCGCCAAGATGTGGCTGACCAACGGCGCGTCGTCGACGCTGGTGGCGGTCTTGGTGAAGACCGACGAGGGGGCGCCGTCGGTCTACCGCAACCTGACCACGTTCCTGGTGGAGAAGGAGCCCGGGTTCGGGCAGACCGCGCCCGGGGTCACCGTGCCGGGCAAGATCGACAAGATGGGTTACAAGGGGGTCGACACCACCGAGCTGGTCTTCGAGGGTCACCGCATCGGGGCCGGGCAGGTCCTGGGCGGTCGACCGGGCCGCGGGTTCTACCAGATGATGGACGGGGTCGAGGTCGGTCGGGTCAACGTCGCCGCCCGCGGCTGCGGGGTGGCGCTGCGGGCGTTCGAGCTGGGCATCGCCTACGCTCAGCAGCGCGAGACCTTCGGCAAGAAGATCGCCGAGCACCAGGCGGTGCTGTTCCGGCTGGCCGACATGGCGGTCAAGGTGGAGGCCGCGCACCAGATGATGGTGCAGGCGGCACGCACCAAGGATCGCGGCGAACGCAACGATCTCGAGGCCGGCATGGCGAAGTACCTCGCCAGCGAGTACTGCGCCGAGGTCGTCGAGGACGCCTTTCGCATCCACGGTGGCTACGGCTACTCCAAGGAGTACGAGATCGAGCGGCTGTACCGCGAGGCACCGATGCTGCTCATCGGTGAGGGCACCGCCGACATCCAACTGATGATCATCGGCCGGCGGCTGCTCGAGGAGTACAAGCTCTGAGCCGCGAGCAACGAGGGGTGACATGGCGAACCGGGTGGTGATCCATGCGGGCACGCCCAAGTCGGGCACGACGTTCCTCCAGTCGGTGCTGTGGACCAACCGGGACCGCCTGCGCGCGGCCGGCGTGCTGGTGCCGGGTGACCGCCCGTACGATCACAACCGGTTGGGCGCCGCCGTGCGTACCCGGGACCCGGCGCAGCCGAGACGCCAGCGGCACCGCGAGCTCTGGCGGGCCTTCGTCGACGAGGCGGCGGCCTGGCCCGCGACGGTCGTGCTCAGCAACGAGTGGATCGTGCGCGCGGATGCCGCCCAGCTCCGGCGAGCGGTCGAGGACCTGCGGCCAGCCGCGGTCCAGGTCGTGCTCACCGCTCGAGACCCCGTGTCCCAGGTGCCGGCGGCCTGGCAGGAGTCGCTCAAGGTGGGCCGCTCGAGCCCGCTGGGGGACTTCGTCCAGGCATTGGACGCCGGCGGGCAGTGGTCGTGGCGGCACCTCGACCCGGCCGACGTCCTGGACAGCTGGACCGACGCGCTTCCCGCCGGCCAGTGCTCGGTCGTGACCCTGCCACCGCGGGGCACCGACCCTTCGGTGCTCTGGTGCCGCTTCGCCGCCGTCCTCGGGATCGACCCGGACGGCTGCGAGGTCACCACCGCCACGGCCAACCAGTCGCTCAGCGCCGAGGCCGCGGCCCTGCTCCAGCAGATCGGCCCGTCGCTGCGCACGGCGGTCGATGCCGACGACGGCGGGTGGCTGGTGCAGTACCGCTGGATCCGCCAGTACGTGGGCCACGAGCTGCTGGTGCCGATCGCGGGGCGGCCGATCGGGCTACGAGACGCCGACGTGCAACGGTTGCGCGACCGGACGCGACGAAGCGAGTCCCGGCTCGCCGGCGGCGGCTACCGCATCTGTGGCGACCTCGCCGACCTGTCCGCGGCCACCGTGTCGTCCCGGGCGCTGCACCCCGACGACGTGAGCGACTCGGCCAAGCTCACGGTGGCCGTGGCCATCGTGCCCGCGCTGCTTGCCCGGGTCCGCCAGCTGGCCCGCACAACCGACCGTGACGACGACGGCTCCGCAGGCGGCTCGGACGGGCTGGACGGTTGAGCTGGGTTCACGCGCGCAGCGCCGGTGCGCCGACCTCGTCGAACAGCGACTCCCACTGCTCACAGACCCGGTCGGGCAGGTAGGTGGCCGCGGAGGCCAGGGCAGCCGCGCCGTAGCGGGCTCGCAGCTCTGCGTCGTCCATCACCTTGGCCAGCGCGGCCCCGAGACCGCTGACGTCGTGGTCCTCGACCAGCAGGCCGTTGACGCCGTGCTCAATCAGCTGGCGGGGACCTTCGGGGCAGTCGAAGCTCACCATCGGGACGCCCTTGCTCATCGCCTCCAGCAGCACCATCGGCAGGCCTTCGCGGTGCGAGCTCATCGCGAAGACCGCCGCCTCGGCCAGCCCGGCCTCGAACTGGTCGGTGAAGCCCTTCAGCTGCACCTGCGTACCGACGCCCAGGCGTTCGATCTGCGCGGCCAGCTCGGCGTGCAACCGGCCCTTGCCGTAGATGTGCAGCTGCCAGTCCGGGTGGGTCCGGGTGAGCGGTGTGAAGGCCTCGATGAGCTCGTCGAATCCCTTGCGCGGCACCAGACGACCGGCCGCGACGATCGTCTTGCTGGTCAGCGGCGCGGGCTCGCTGGCGACGAACGGCGAGGTGTTGGGGATGGCGCGTACGAGGGTGTCGGAGTCCGGCCCGAGGTAGTGTCGCCAGCCCTCGACGTCTGCGCTGGTCAAGGTCAGCAGGGCGGCGAGCCGGTCGCTCGCGTCGCGCAGCGCCTCCCGCAGGGCGGCCGGTCGCCCCTGGAAGGCCAGGTGCTCCTGCACGATCACCCGTACCCTCGGCTTGGCCCAGCGGGTCGCCGCCACGGCCAGTTCGGGCCGGGTGGCGATCAGCACCCCAGAGGGCAGCGTACGTAGCCAACGCCGCAGCTGCAGGTCGGTGAGCAGGGACAGGGCCGGGTCGTGGTGGCCGTCGGTGAGCCGGGTCGGGCGGGTGTCGAGCCAGCGCGCGAGCCGGCTCCGCGACGGGTCGTTTCGGGCACGGACCGGCTTGTCGACGCCCTCGCGCGAGTTGTCCTCGAGCCAGTGCAGCGTGACGCCGGCCGGGACCGGGAAAGAGGGCGTCGGTTTGGCGCGGGTCACGCTCGTCACCCCGACCTGGTGACCCCGTCTGGCCAGGTGACCGGCGAGGGTCAGGACGGTGCGAGGCACCCCCCCCGTGCCGTAGACGCCCAACGACAAGAACGTGATCTGGTGGGGATCCGCTGCCGTCACGGGGTCGGACCCTACTAGGCGCGCCCGGTGCCGGCTCCCGCCGACCGGTCGCTCCCGCGCCTAGGCTGAGACGCGGCACCGGCCCACCGGTGCACGCAGCCGACCGAGGAGACCAGGAGCCGCCATGTCGACCGCGCAACCGCGACTGGTCGTCGTCGCCGGCTCGGGTCGCAGTGGCACCAGCTCGATGGCGGGGCTGCTCAAGCACCTGGGCCTGGTGATCCCGCAACCGGAGGTGGAAGGCAACCGCAGCAACCCACGCGGCTTCTTCGAGCCGCGCTGGGTGGTCGACTTCCAGGGGCGGCTGCTGCGGCAGGCACAGGTGCGGCTGACCGACGCCCGACCGGACGCCTTCCCCGCGACCACCGAGGCCGGTGCGTCGCCAGAGGCACGCGAGGAGCTTCGAGCATGGCTCGCTCCGCAGCTCACGCCCGGTGGCGAGCTGGTGATCAAGGACCCCCGCAGCAGCTGGTTCCTGCCGATGTGGCAGGAGGTGCCCCGGGCCGGCGGTGCCGCGGTCGGCTTCGTCCTCATGCTCCGGCAGCCGGCCGAGGTGGTGGGCAGCAAGGCCGAGTACTACAAGAACAAGGGTGCTGGCCGGGGCCGGCGCCAGGTGCAGATCACCCGGGTGGCGGGGTGGCTCAACATCTGCCTGTTCGGCGAGCTGCACACGCGCGGGACCGACCGCGTCTTCGTCCGCTACACCGACCTGTTGGATGACTGGCGACCAGCCGTACGCGCCGTGGGGCACGCCTTCGACCTCGGCCTTCGCCATGGCATCGACATCGAGCGCGCTGCCGCGGTCGACGCGTTCTTGGACCCCGACCTGCACCGGGTGCGCACCGGCTGGGACGAGCTCGACCTGCCGCCCGGTCTGCAGGACCTCGCCGAGGAGGCCTGGGACCTGCTCAACGCCCTGGTCGACGCCGGCGGTCACGACGGCGAGGTCGAGAGGCGCCTCGACGCGGTGCGTGCCCGCTACGTCACGATGTACGCCGACGCCGAGGCCCTCGTGCAGTCCACGATCGACCTGCCCGGGCGACGCCAGCCCGGGCAGCGGAGTTCACCCGAGAAGCCGGCTGAGCCGCCCGCCGCGCCGACCCGGCGCGCAGCCTCGGTCTCGGCGTTGCGTCGTCGGCTGCGCGCCGGTGACCGTTGAGCGACACGCTCTCAGCGTCGCGTCAGGGGCAGGTGGGACAATCGATCCGACAGCAGAGCGCGGGAGGTGCCTCATGGCCAGGCAACAGCTAGGAACGATGCGGGCAATGCAGCCGCCCACCGGGGTCGGGGTCGGTACGTACCACACGTACGCCGACGCGCAGCGCGCCGTCGACTTCCTCTCCGACTCCGAGTTCCCCGTCCAGCACGTCACGATCGTCGGCAACGACCTGCGCATGGTCGAGCGGGTCACCGGTCGGCTGACGCAGAACCGGGTCGCACTCGGCGGTGCCGCGGGCGGTGCCTGGTGGGGCCTGTTCATCGGTGCGATGCTCGTCCTGTTCGGCACCGGCACCCGCAGCGCATTCCTCCTGCTGCTGCTGACCGTGCTGGTGGGAGCCGTGTTCGGGGCGATCTTCGGTCTCATCGGCTACGCCGCGACCGGCGGGCGACGCGACTTCACCTCGACCAGCAGCGTCGTCGCCACCTCCTACGACGTCTTGTGCGAGTACGCGCACGCCGAGTCGGCGCGCGAGGTGCTCGGCCGGCTGGCTCCCGGCTGAGCCACCGAGCGTTCAGCCGGTCCACGTCCAGGAGTCGACGATGCCGCCGACGAGAGACTCGGAGTCGGCGGCCCGGTCCTGGCTGAGGGTGACGGTGAGGGTGTACGTCTTCGAGTCGTGCACCGTTAAGTACTGCACCAAGGTGGCGCCGGAGTCGGGGAACGTCGCGGTCTGACCGATGGCCTGCTCACCGTCGATCTCGACGTCGTCCAGCGGCCGTGGCGTCACCCCGACCGCGTCCTGCACCTGGGCGGCGAGCTCGTCGCGTACGGCGGGGTCGTCCACCGTCTCGCCCCGAGCGGGCGCCACGATCGTGTTCAGGTTGCTCGCGAACGGGGCCTCGCCGGTGTCGCCGTAGGCCAGGTCCGCGAGCGCCAGCTGCGGCACCTCGTCCGCCCGGTCCGACAGGTCCTCCCAGCCGGCAGGCACGGTCAGGGAGTAGCCGTCTCCCTGCACCACATGGCTGGCGGGCTCGGAGGTGGCGGCACTGCCCGCGGCCTCGCCGGAGGTGTCGCCACAGCCGGCGAGCGCCACCAGGGCGACCAGCGCGGTGAGTGCCGCAAAGGCCACGCGCACTGCCGTGCCAGGACGTGTGCGCGACATGTCAGCGATCCTAGGGTCGGACCGGAAACGTACGCTGAGGCTCGGGTCCGGCGGGCACGGGCGGGCCCTCGCCGACCGGAAGGATCCGCATGCAGTTCGGCCGCAGCTACGAGGAGTTCGAGGTGGGCGCGGTCTACCGGCACTGGCCCGGCAAGACGGTGACCGAGGCCGACGACCACCTGTTCTGCCTGCTCACGATGAATCACCACCCGCTGCACCTGGACGCCCACTACGCCCACGAGTCGACCCAGTTCGGCCGCAACGTCGTGGTCGGCAACTACGTCTACTCCCTGCTGCTCGGCATGAGCGTGCCCGACGTGTCCGGCAAGGCCATCGCCAACCTGGAGATCGAGTCGCTGCGGCACGTGGCTCCCACCTTCCACGGGGACACGATCTACGGGGAGACCACGGTGCTCGACAAGTGGGAGAGCCGCTCCAAGGATGATCGCGGGGTGGTGCACGTCGAGACGCACGGGATCAACCAGGACGGCACGCTGGTGTGCGTCTTCCGCCGCAAGGTGCTGGTGCCCAAGGCGGCCTACCTGCAGGCGCGCGGAGGGGAGCAGCCCGGCCGCCCGGTACGGTCCGGGGATGGCTGACGACGCACCAGAGCCCGAGCTGTGGCTGGTGCGGCACGGGGAGACCGAGTGGAGCCGCGACGGGCGGCACACCTCGGTCACCGACCTGCCGCTGACCGACAAGGGCACGGCGGCGGCGCGGGCACTGCGCGACCAGCTGGCCGACACCGCGTTCGACCTCGTGCTGTGCTCGCCGCGCCGGCGCGCGCTCGACACCGCCCGGCTGGCTGGTTTCGACGAGCCGACGCTCGAGCCCGACCTGGTGGAGTGGGACTACGGCGACTACGAGGGGATCTCGACCGAGGAGATCCGGGCCGAGCACGACCCCGACTGGTGGTTGTGGACCGACGGCTCCCCGAGCGGGGAGTCACCCGCCCAGGTGGGGGAGCGGCTGGACCGGGTGGCCGAGCGGGTCCGCGCCGAGCGGGGCAGGGTCCTCGCGGTGGCGCACGGTCACTCGTTGCGGGTGCTGGCGGCCCGCTGGCTCGGCATGCCGGTCGAGGCGGGTGCCTCGTTCCTGCTGCACACCTCGACGGTGTCCGTGCTGACGTACGACCGCGGAACGCCTGTCGTCGACCGCTGGAACGCCTGAGCGGTGCCGTCGCCTGCCGCTTCAGCGGGGGAGCACGCCCCACGCCCGCAGCGTGGCCACCAGGCCCGGCGAGCAGTCCACGTCCGCGACGTCGGTCAGCTCGTACCACCTGACCTCGACCGCGTCGTCGCCGGCGGCGAGCTCACCGGCACGGACCCGGCAGGCGAGGTCGTCCACGACGTAGACCCGACCAGGGCCGGCCGCCAGCTCCACCCGACCGACCGGCTCGCCGACGTCGACCACCAGGCCGGTCTCCTCGAGCACCTCGCGGGTCACCGCCGCCTCGACGCTCTCCCCGGCCAGGACCCGTCCCCCCGGCAACGACCAGGTGCCGGCGGCCGGCTCGTTGCGCCGGCGTACGAGCAGCAGCCGACCGTCCTGCACGACGATGCCGCCGGCGCACGCCACCCGCTCCACCGACTCCTCGTGGTCGCCGCTCGTACCGTCCATGCCCTCCATGGTCGGGCACAGCTCCTCACCGCACCGCCTTGACGTCGTTCCTGCGCACCGGCACCCTCCCAGCGGGAGGTCGGATGGAGCGCAGGTACACGTGTCCGCGATGCGGAGCGCCCGTACAAGCCACCCAGCCGGACCGCGAGTGGACCTGGCGAGACGAGCCGGCCTGGCCGGAGCCGTCGCCGGCGTCCGACGACGGGTTGTGGTGGTGCCAGACCGACGGGGCGGTCGCACCGTACGTACCCGCCCACGAGCCGACGGTGCATGCGCTGCTCGACCACCTGTCCGGCTCGTCACTGCCGACCTGGTTGCCCTGGCCGCTGCCGGAGGGGTGGTCGGTCGCGGGAGTGGCGTCGGTCGGGCCGACCAGGCGCACCGCCAGCGTCGCCGCCCTGAGCGGACCCGACCCGCTGGGCGGCCCCGGTGACCTGCTGGTGGTGTGCGAGGAGCCGGGCACCGGCTTGGGGTCTCGTCTGGCCGGTGTGCCCGGTCCAGACCCCGGTCCGCAGCTCCGCCATGTCGCCCCCCAGGCGCGGCTGCAGGTCGACGGCCGCGCCACGGCCTTGTGGTGGGTGGGCGCGGACCGTGACCGCGACGTGCTCGTCGGCGAGGCCAGTGGCTGTTGGCTGTGGCTGGTGGCCTGGCCGGCTACGAGCGGGGCCCTGGTGCACGAGGGCTGGCACCTGGTCGACCTGCACGACCTGACCGCCGAGCTGGACCTGATCCCCCTCACGGGCCTCTGCGAGCGGTTGCCGGGCTAGCGGACTTCCCTCTGCCGGCGCCCCAGCCGCCCGGTCCGGTGCAACGCTCGCGCCGGGACGACCCGGGCCGCGCCGGTGAGCAGCTGGTAGCGCCGCGACGGGATGGAGACCGTCCGTCCACTGCGGAGGTCTCGCAGCGCCCGTACGACCAGGTCGTCGGCGTCCAGCCACATCCACGACGGGACACTGTCGGTGGTCACCCCCATCCGCTGATGGAACTCGGTGCGGACGAAGCCCGGGCACAGGGCCATGAAACGGGCGCCACGCTGCCGGTACTCCAGGTCGGCCCAGCGGCTGAAGCTCGTCACCCACGCCTTGTGCGCCCCGTAGGTGCCGCGAGGCAGGAACCCGGCCACGCTCGACACGTTGACCACCGCGCCACCCGGATGCGGTGGTGCGAGGTAGGCACGAAGCGCCGCGTGGCACAGGTGCATCGGTGCCCGCACCATGACGTCGAGCATGGCGTCCTCGGCGGCGATGTCGTTGTCGGCGAACCGGCGCCCCGAGCCGTGGCCGGCGTTGTTCACCAGCAGGCGCAGGGCGTGTCCGAGCCCGGTCACCAGCTGGGCAGCTGTCTGCACTCCCTCGCCGCTGGCCAGGTCGGCGCTCACGGCGCGTACGGCACCGCCGTGACGCGCCCGCAGCTGCGCACCGACCTCTGCCAGCCGCGGCTCGTCGCGAGCCACCAGCACCAGGTCGTGGTCGACCGCGAGCGCGTCCGCGAAGGCGCGGCCGATCCCCGCCGTCGCTCCGGTGACCACGGCCGTTGGTCGCGCTGTCGGGTGTGCGGTTGACGTAGGCGTCTGTCCGGCGCTTCCGGCGTCTTTGGCGTGTCCGGTGTCTCCGGGATCGTGGTCCGGGGGTTGCTGGGGCACGGGGCCAGGATCGCGGCAGGTCCGGTGGCCGGCAACCTCGCCCGCCGTTCGTGCCACCGGGTCCCGCCGCGCCGAGGGGCCACCGTGCTGGCCGTGCGCTCGCGGTGTCCGTAGGGTGAGCGACGTGGCTGAGACCTCCGGACCCCGCCCAACCGGGCCTCGTCTCGGTCGCGGTCGCCTGGCCGCCTCGCTTGCCTCCGCGTTGACCACGATGCTGGTGGCAGCCTCGGCGATCGGTGTGCTGCCCACACCCGGCGCGCCGGCCAGCGCGGCCGCCGACGAGCGTGCGTCGGTCAGCGGCGCCGCCGACGACGAGCGCGCGTCGGCCCGGACGGGTGCTGGCGGTGCGTGGGGTGGCGCGGGTCGCTGGCTGGGCATGGACGGCGTGCTCGACCAGCTGACGAAACGGTCGGTGACGCCGAGCCCACCGAGGGGGTCGGGGCGGGGGCGCCGGGTGGTGTTCGACGAGCGGCGCCAGCACGTCTGGCTCGTAGACGGTCGCGACCGGGTGCAACGCGACTACCCGGTATCGGGCAGCGTCTTCGACAACCTCGATCCGGGTCGCTACGAGGTGTACTCGCGATCGAGGCACGCGACGAGCTTCGACCTTTCCAGCACCATGGAGTACATGGTGCGTTTCACCCAGGGCGAGCGGGCCGCGATCGGCTTCCACTCCATCCCGGTCGGTCCCGCCGGGCGGCGGTTGCAAACCTTCGCCGAGCTCGGCACACCGAGGTCGCACGGATGCATCCGGCAGCGGCGCACCGATGCGCGTGCCTTGTGGCGGTTCGCCGACCTCGGCGCCCGCGTCGTCGTGGTCTAACCCGCGCTGCGGTTCGGCTGCCCGTTTACCACGTTAACGTGGTAAACGGACGCTTCCCATGGCGCGAAAGCCATGGGAAGCGTCCGAAAACCATGGGAAGGTCGCCGGCCGAGTCACTCGCCCCCGCGTACGCCGCTCTGCACCGTCGTCGTCTGGTCGGACGCCGGCCCCGATCCGGCCGAGCCGGCCGCCGAGCCCTCCGACCCGGCCGCCGCAGCCGAGCCCTCCGAGCCGGCCGCGGGCCCGCCAGCACCGGTCGTACCACCGTCAGCGGCGCCGGCCTCAGCACCACCGCCGCGGGAGCGGCGCCGCCGACGCCGTGGCGACCCCCCGCCGCTCGACCCGCTGGCATTCGACGCACCGGCACCCGACGCACCGGCACCCGACCCGGCCTGCCCCTCCGCGGCGCCAGGGCCCGAATCGGTAAGTTCAGCGACAGCACCTGCGCCGGCATCCTCGGTGACCGATCGGCCCCCACGCGTACGCCTTCGCTGTCGCTTGCGCGATGACCGGTCGCCGCCAGAGCCAGCCGTCCGCTCCGAGCCACCCGAGCGGCCGGCTCCGGTGGACCGTCCCGCCGGGCGACCGCCGCGCCCCGCGGACCGACCACGCGAGCGGTCCTCCCCAGGGGTGAGCGAGCCGCTCATCGCGGTCAGCGGCGCGATCCGACCGGTGGCGCCGGCCGGGATGCCGAGGTCGTGGTAGAGGTGCTCGGAGGTCGAGTACGTCTCCTGCGGTTCCTCGAAGGGCAGGTCCAGTGCCGCGTTGATCGTCTTCCACCGGGTGAGGTCGGGCCAGTCGACGAACGTGATGGCGATGCCCGACGCGCCGGCCCGGCCGGTGCGACCAATGCGGTGCAGGTAGTTCTTGTCGTCCTCGGGGCAGGTGTAGTTGATGACGTGCGTGACGGCGGTGACGTCGATGCCTCGGGCCGCGACGTCGGTCGCGACGAGGATCTCGACGGTCCCCTCGCGGAAGCGGCCCATGGCCCGCTCCCGGGCGATCTGCGCCATGTCACCGTGCAGCGGCGAGCTGGGGAAGCCGCGCTCGGCCAGGTCGTCGGCGACGCGCTGGGCCTGCCGCTTGGTGCGCGTGAACACGATCGTCTTGCCCCGGCCCTCGGCCTGCAGGATGCGGGCGACGACCTCCGGCTTGTCGAGGTCGTGCGCCCAGTAGATGAACTGCGCGGTGGTCGGCACGTACTGCTCGTCGGTGGAGGACTCGGCCCGGATGTTGACCGGGTGGCGCATGTGCCGGCGGGCGAGGGTCACGATGGCGCTGGGCATCGTCGCTGAGAACAGCATGGTCTGGCGCAGCTCGGGGGTCTTGGCCAGGATGCGCTCGACGTCGGGCAGGAAGCCCAGGTCGAGCATCTCGTCGGCCTCGTCGAGCACGAGCACCTTGACGTGGCGCAGGTCGAGGGTGCCCCGGTCGGCCAGGTCGAGCAGGCGCCCGGGGGTGCCGACGACGACGTCGACGCCGGCGGCCAGCCCGTCGAGCTGCGGCTCGTACGGGACTCCGCCGTAGATCGTGAGCAGCCGCAGCCCGCGGTTGCGCGCGGCGACGGCGATGTCACCGGCGACCTGCTGCGCCAGCTCGCGAGTGGGTGCGACGACGAGGGCTTGCGGCTTGCCGGGTCCGGCGAGGTCGACGGCGTCGGGGTCACCGGGCGCCACGGTGCGCTGCACGATGGGGATGCCGAAGGCCAGGGTCTTGCCAGTGCCCGTGCGGGCCTGGCCGATCAGGTCGGTGCCGGTGAGAGCGACCGGCAGGGTCATCTCCTGGATGGGGAACGCGTCGGTGATGCCGACCGCGGTGAGCGCGGCGGCGACCTCGGGCTGCACACCCAGGTCGGTGAAGGAGGTCAGGATCGTCTCGTCTCGTCTGCGTCCGCGACGTCGACGGACGTCACGAGGTGTGTACGGGCCACCCGGGGTCTGCGCTCGCCTGGTGGGGCGGCGACGACCGGCCACGCCACCGGTGTCGCGAGGCGGGTGGCCGGGACCGCGCGCGGCGCTGGTCTAGGCGAGTGTATCCGCCACAGACCAAGGCCGGGGCCGCAGCCGCTCTCGCTAGGCTCTCGCCATGGCGGACGAGGAGAAGCACGACGCCGCCTACCGGGCCGGGGTCGTGGACCTGCTGGGGGTGCTGGCGTACGGCGAGCTCACCGCCTTCGAGCGGCTGGCCGAGGACGCCGCGATGGCACCGAACCTCTCGGACAAGGCCGCGCTGGCGGCGATGGCGAGCGCGGAGTTCGCGCACTTCGTGAGCCTGCGGGACCGGCTGACCGATTGGGGCGTGGGCCCCGACGCGGCGATGGAGCCGTTCCGGCAGACCTTCGACGACTTCCACCGCCACACCCGGCCGGCCGACTGGTGGGAGAGCCTGGTCAAGGCCTACGTGGGTGACGGGCTCGCCGCCGACTTCTACCGAGAGGTGGCCACCTACGTCGACGAGGACACCCGCGAGCTGATCGTGCACACCCTCGACGACACCGGCCACTCCGAGTTCGTCGTGCCGCGCGTGCGGGGCATCGTCAGCACCGACGCCCGCGCCGCCGGACGGCTGGCCCTGTGGGGTCGTCGACTCGTCGGTGAGGCCCTCAGCCAGGCGCAGATGGTGGTTGCGCAACGCGACGAGCTCAGCGCGCTGCTCGCCGGCGGCGCCGAGCGACCCGGGATGGACCTGGCCACGGTCGGGCGGATGATGGCTCGGCTCACCGAGAAGCACTCGGCCCGGATGGCCTCGCTGGGCCTCTCGGCCTGACCCACCTCGTACGACCGTCTTGGGTCGTCTGGCGTGACGCCAGAGGGGTTTGCGGGGGTTGAAACCCTCATGGGGTCACGCCAGACGCACTGCGAGCCGCCACAGCCCACACCCGCCTGGCCGCACGCGTACAGAAGCCGCCGAGACAGCGAGAGCCCCCGCGAACTGGGGCGCGGGGGCTCTCGAGGCTGGTCGGGTCGCCGTCAGCGCTTGGCGGTGTTGCGACCCATCACGGTGGAGGCGATCATCACCAGCACCACGGACACTGCGATCGCGATGATCCAGCGCCACCAGTCGATGCCGGCGGTCTCCCCGCCGGGGTTGTTGGAGACGGCCGCCCAGATGGCGCCGCCGATGAGCGTCCCGACGATGCCGAGGACGACGGTGAGCCAGATCGGGATGTTGTCCTTGTCACCTGGGGCAATGAACTTGCCCAGCAGCCCGATGATCGCTCCGACGATGATGAGGATGATCCAACTCATGGGTCCCTCCTGAGGACGCGGTGCCCGAACGTGGACGAACGGACTTCAAGCATGCTGCATCCGGGCCACGCAGCGACGGCGAATCGCCGAACGCACGCAAAACTCCCCGGTTGGTGCTCCACCAAGGTGCCCATCTCAGCGCTTGCCGAAACCCACCTTGCGCACGCTGTCCTCGCCCAGCTCGAGGTAGGCGAGCTTCGCGGTGGGCACCAGTACGGTGCGGCCACGCTCATCGGTCAGCTCGAGCAGCCCCTCGGTTTCGCCCAGGGCAGAACGCACCAGCGAAACCACCTGGTCGCGCGACTCGGTCGACTCCAGCACCAGCTCGCGGGTGACGTCTGTGACGCCGATCCTGACCTCCACGGGTGTCCTCCTCTGCGTACGGCTCGGTCGCCGGCCGGCGGGTGTACGGCTCGGTCGTCGGGTGCACCGTCGGCCGGGCCGAGCCTAATCGGCGTGCGGGCCGGTGGCCGCGGGGGCGTCGGTGCGCGGGTAGCCGCGGATCCCACGCCACGCCAGCCCCGACACCAGCGACACCGCCGAGTCCTTGTCGGGCTGAGCGTCCCCGGCCAGCCAGTAGCGCGCGCTCACCTGGGCCATGCCGACCAGGCTCACCGCGAGCAGCCGCGCCGCCGCCGGGGGCAGGCCGGTGTCGTCGCGGATGACCTCGGCCACCGCAGCCGAGGTGACTTCGGTGACCCGCTCGACCCGTTCTCGCACCCTGGGGTCGTTGGTCAGGTCCGACTCGAACACCAGCCGGAAGTACGACTTGTCGTCGGCGACGTAGGTGTAGAACGCCTCGACGGTGGCCGCGACGCGTTCCTTGTTGTCCTCGGTGGAGGCCAAGGCGTCGATCACCGCGGCCACCACGGTGTCGCAGGACTGGTCGAGCAGGGCGAGGTAGAGGTCGGTCTTGCCGGGGAAGTGCTGGTAGAGCACCGGCTTGGACACCCCGGCTCGGTCGGCGATCTCGTCCATCGCGGCCGCGTGGTAACCGTTGGCGACGAACACCTCCAGTGCGGCCTCGAGCAGCTGCGCGCGGCGGGCGCTGCGCGGCAGGCGGGCGCCGCGCGGCCGGCTCGAGAGGGTGGTGTCGGTCACTGGGGTCCTCGCTCGTCGTGACGTGTGCAGCGGCTCACACCTGCGGGCGCTGACACCGCGGCAACTGTAGACGTTCGACCACGATGCGGGACACACCCACGGGCGGCGACGAGCGGTGGACGATGGCGTGCACCGGGGAACACGGCGGCCTGTTCGCGGCGTTCCCCCTGCGACGCGACGGTCGCCAACGCACGCGCCGCGTCGATCGACGACCACACCGCCACGTGAGGAGAAGACCGTGCCGCTGGCCCCCCTGGTCGAGCCCGCCGAGCAGCTGAGCATCGACGAGGTGCGCCGCTACAGCCGTCACCTCATCATTCCCGACGTCGGGATGAGCGGGCAGAAGCGGCTGAAGAACGCCCGCGTCCTGGTCATCGGAGCGGGCGGCCTGGGCAGCCCGGCCCTGCTCTACCTGGCCGCGGCCGGGGTCGGCACCCTCGGCGTGGTCGACTTCGACGTGGTCGACGAGTCGAACCTGCAGCGCCAGGTCATCCACGGCCAGTCCGACATCGGAAAGCCCAAGGCGGTCTCGGCGAGGGAGACGATCGCCGAGACCAACCCGCTGGTCGAGGTGGTCGTGCACGAGGAGCGGCTCGACACCTCCAACGTGCGCGAGATCTTCGCCGGCTACGACCTGATCGTCGACGGCACCGACAACTTCGCCACCCGCTACCTGGTCAACGACGCCTGCGTGCTGATGGGCAAGCCGTACGTGTGGGGGTCGATCTTCCGGTTCGACGGGCAGGCCAGCGTGTTCTGGGCCGAGCACGGGCCCTGCTACCGCTGCCTCTACCCCGAGCCGCCGCCGCCGGGCATGGTGCCCTCGTGCGCTGAGGGCGGCGTGCTCGGCGTGCTGTGCGCGTCGGTCGGCGCCGTCCAGGTCACCGAGGCGATCAAGCTGCTCACCGGCATCGGCGAGCCACTGCTGGGGCGGCTGATGATCTACGACGCGCTGGAGATGGCGCAGCGCACCCTGCCGGTGCGCAAGGACCCTGGCTGCGCGATCTGCGGCGAGAATCCCACCGTCACCGACCTGATCGACTACGAGGAATTCTGCGGGGCGATCAGCGACGAGGCCGCCGACGCGGCCGTCGGGTCGACGATCTCGGTCACCCAGCTGGCCTCGATGCTCAAGGAGCGAGACGAGGCCAGCCGCGACTTCGTCCTGGTCGACGTGCGCGAACCCAACGAGTACGAGATCAACCGCATCCCCGGCTCGGTGCTGATCCCGAAGGGCGACTTCCTCAACGGCACCGCCCTCGAGCGGTTGTCGCAGGACACCCCGGTCGTGCTGCACTGCAAGTCCGGCGTCCGCTCGGCGGAGGCGCTGGCGGTGCTGAAGGGCGCTGGGTTCGCCGACGCCGCCCACGTGGGCGGCGGCGTAGCGGCGTGGGTCGACCAGATCGACCCGTCGCAGCCCGCGTACTGAGGCCCGTGCCAGGCGAGGAGGCTGAGCGCTTCACCGAGGCGGTGCTGGCGCTCGTCGAACGCATCCCGCCGGGAAGCGTGACGTCGTACGGCGCCATCGCGCACGCGATCGGCGGGTCGGGGCCGCGGCGGGTCGGGCAGGTGCTGTCCTTGCACGGCGGCGGGGTGTCGTGGTGGCGGGTCGTGCGCGCCGACGGCAGCCTGCCACCCAGCCACGGCGAGCGCGCCCGCGCGGCGTACGCACGCGAAGGCACGCCGCTGACCGCCGACGGGCGGCGGGCCGACCTGCGCCGCGGCTGGTGGGAGCCGGCGGACGATCCGGGCGAACCGACGAGTCTCCCGATCGATGTGGGCGCCACGGTCGAGCCCACCGATGTCGTGAGCGACGATCCCACCGACGAGTAGGACGTGGCGCTGGGCGAGTTGTCACCGCGACCGGGCGCCCCAGCCCCCGCACACGGTGACAACTCGACCGGCTGTCGGGCGCACCTCCGGGCTGGTCGGCGGGCTGGACTCGGCCGCGAACCGCGTCACCTTCCCGTCTCGCCGGTGAGTCGCCGATTCTGTCGGTGGCTGCTGGTGTGGTGTCGCCATGCCCGTCACCTACGAGCTGAGCCGCCGCGCGGTCGAGCCCGTCACGCCCCCGGTCCTCGACCCCGACCCCGACCCCGACCAGCGTGCCGTCGTCGAGCACCCCGGCGGTCCGCTGCTGGTGCTGGCCGGGCCGGGCACCGGCAAGACGACGACGCTGGTCGAGCTCGTGGCCGCACGCGTCGAGTCCGGTGCGCTGCGTCCCGACCAGGCCCTGGTGCTCACGTTCGGCCGGCGGGCCGCTGACGAGCTGCGCACCCGGGTGGCCCGCCGCCTCGCCCGTACGACGGCCGCGCCGATGGCGACGACCTTCCACGCCTTCTGCTACGCCCTGGTCCGCCGTTTCGGCGACCCCGACGCCTTCGCCCGACCGGTGCAGCTGCTCAGCGCTCCCGAGCGAGACGTCCGTGTCCGCGAGGTCCTGGCCGGCAGCACCCACACCGGCCGGGTGGGCTGGCCGCCGTCGCTGCGCCCCGCCTTGCGCACCGCCGGCTTGGCCGAGGAGCTGCAGCGGTTCGTCGCACGAGCCCGCGAGCAGCGGCTCGACCCGGCCGACGTGGTGGCGGCCGGTCGTGCCGCCGGCCGGCCCGAGTGGGTGGCCGCCGGACAGTTCATGGAGGAGTACCTCGAGGTACTCGACGCGGAGCAGGCCCTCGACTACCCCGAGCTGGTGCACCGGGCGGTCCTGCTCTGCCAGGACGCGCGGATCCGGGACACCCTGCGCGCCGAGCTGCCGCTGGTCGTGGTCGACGAGTATCAGGACACCGACCCGAGCCAGGTGGCGCTGCTGCGGGCGCTGGCCGGTGACGGCGGTGACCTGGTGGTCGTCGGGGACCCCGACCAGTCGATCTACACCTTCCGGGGCGCCGACGTCGGCGGGCTCTGGCGCTTTCCCACCGACTTCCCGTGCGCCGACGGCACGCCGGCACCCGTTCGCGCACTCGGCACCACCAGACGCTTCGGGGCGCGGCTGCTCGCTGCCTCACGAGCCGTGCTGGCCGGCACCGGCGTCCGCGGCGCGGTGTCTCGCGAGGTTTTCGACCGCTTCCGGCACCCGGCCTGCGACTGCCCGCACGGCCCGGGGGAGGTCGCGGTGCGCACCTTCGGCTCCCCGGCCGCGGAGGCCGAGACCATCGCCGACCTGCTGCGCCGGGCCCACCTCGACGAGGGCTTGGCGTGGTCACAGATGGCGGTGCTCGTCCGCACCACCGACCGGCTGTCGCGGCTGCAGCGCGCGCTCGGCGCCGCCGGGGTGCCGGTCGAGGTGGCCGGTGACGAGGCGCCCCTGCGGGCCGAGCCGGCTGTACGCACGTTGCTGCTGGGGCTGCGGGCGGTCGAGCACCTGAGCCGGCGGGCCGAGCCGCTCGACCCGCAGCTGGTCACCGAGCTGCTGCGGGGGCCGCTCGGCGGGCTCGACCCGGCCGTGGTACGCCGCCTCGGCACCGTCCTGCGTCGAGGCGCCAGGGAGCGGGCCGACCTGGCCCGGATGACCGAGGCGGATCCACACCCCGTCGTACCGCCGTCCGAGGTCCTGCTCGCGCAGGCGGTGAGCCGGCCCGGTGCGCTGGCCGTCTTGCCCGGCCCGGAGGCGGCCCGGGCGCACCGGCTGGCCCAGCTGCTGGCCGGGGCCGGGCGTCTGCTGCGCGACGGTGCGGCACCCGAGCAGGTGCTGTGGAGCCTGTGGACCGCCACCGGGTGGCCGGGACGGTTGCGCAAGGCGGTCGACCGGGGCGGCGACGGCGCCCGGTCGGCCCACCGCGACCTCGACGCGGTGTGTGCACTGTTCGACCGAGCGGCGCGGGCCGAGGAGCAGCAGCAGCGGCGCGGCATCGCCGGCCTGCTCGCCGAGCTCGACGCCCAGCAGATCCCCGCCCAACAGATCCGCCCCGGGCGGCCGGGCGGCGACGGCGGACGACCGGCCGCGGTGCGGCTGCTGACCGCGCACCGCGCCAAGGGCTTGGAGTGGCGGCTCGTCGTCGTGGCCGGCGTGCAGGAGGGCGAGTGGCCCGACCTGCGCGCTCGCGGCAGCCTGCTGCAGGCCGACCGGCTCGACCGGCACGGTGCCGTGCCGTCGCCGCCGCGCTCGGCGCTGCTCGCCGAGGAGCGCCGCCTCTTCTACGTCGCCGTCACCCGGGCGCGACAGCGGCTGGTCGTCACCGCGGTGGCCGGGGCTGCCGCCGACGGCGAGCAGCCGTCGCGCTTCCTCTCCGCCCTCGGCGTGGCCGTGGGCGCGCCGGAGCCGCGACCACGGCGTCCGCTGTCCCTGCCGGCCGTCACCGCCGAGCTACGGGTGCTGGCCGAGACGGGAGCGACCGAGCGGGTGCGCGGCGAGGCGGCCCGGCGGCTGGCCCGGCTCGCGGCGGCTCGCCGCCCCGACGGCTCCGCCCTCGTCCGGGCCGCCGCGCCGGAGCACTGGTGGGGTCTGCCCGAGGTCACCCACGCCCCGGCTCCGCTGCGCCCCGCCGCTGAGCCGCTGACGCTGTCCGGCAGCGGCCTCGAGTCGCTGACCGGCTGCCCGCTGCGCTGGTTCCTCGACCGCGAGTCGGCCGGAGCACGCCAGGCGAGCACCGCTCAGGGCTTCGGCACCGTCGTGCACGTGCTCGCCGAGGCGGTGGCGACCGGAGTACTCGCACCTGATGCCGCCGCGCTGCGCGACCGGCTCGACGACGTCTGGACCCGGCTGGCCTTCGCCGCCCCCTGGGTCGCCGACCAGGAGCGGGCCCAGGCGCAGGCGGTGGTCGAGCGCTTCGTGGCCTGGCACGCCGCCGAGCGTGGCCGCGAGGTCGCCGGCACCGAGGTGGAGTTCAGCGTCGAGGTGCCGGTGGCGGCTGGCGGGCGTAGGGAGACCGTCGTGCTCCGCGGCCGGCTCGACCGGGTCGAGGTGTCCGGTGACGGGTTGGTGCACGTCGTCGACCTCAAGACCGCTCGCTCCGCGCCCACCGGCCCGCAGGTCGACGAGCACCAGCAGCTGGGTGTCTACCAGCTCGCCGTCGCGCACGGCGCGGCCGACAAGGTGCTGGACGCACCGGCCGAGGTCGGGGGTGCCGAGCTGGTGCAGCTGCGCCACCCGAGCGCTCGCGGTGCGGCCGGGGCCGACCGGGCGGCCGGGACCGACCGAGCGGCTGGGGCCGGAGCCGACCGGGCGGCTGGCTTGCCGAAGGTGCAGCGCCAGCGGCCGGCTACCGCCCGCGCCGACGGTGTCCCGCCGGTCCAGGCACAGCTGGCCGACGCGGTCCGCACGCTGCGCGAGGAGGACTTCGTCGCCCGGCCGGGACCGGGCTGCCGCACCTGTGACTTCCGCACGCTCTGCCCGGCGCAGCCGCAGGGGCGCACCCTGCTGGCGCCGGTGAGCGACGTGCGAGCCGCCGAGGAGGACCCGTGAGCGCCACCTTCCGTCCGCCACCGTTGCGCACCGGCCCCGGGGCGGTGTGCGACCTGCTCGGCGTGCCCTTCAGCGACCAGCAGCTGGCCGCGATCACCGCGCCCCCGGCGCCCGGCGTCATCGTGGCCGGGGCCGGCTCGGGCAAGACCACGGTCATGGCCGCCCGCGTGGTCTGGCTCGTCGGCCGTGGCGTCGTCCGGCCCGAGGAGGTGCTCGGTCTCACGTTCACCCGCAAGGCCGCCGCCGAGCTGTCCCACCGGGTGCGCGACGCCCTGGCTCGACTGGCCGCCGCCAACGGCACCGATCTCGGCAGCGAACCGACAGTCGTGACCTATCACGGTTACGCCGGCGGTCTGGTCGCCGAGCACGGCCTGCGGCTCGGCCTCGAGCCCGACCTGGCGCTGGTCAGCGACGCGTCGACCTTTCAGCGCGCCGGCCGCGTCGTCAGCACCCATGCCGGCGGGCTGCACGCGCTGAGCACCCACCTGCCGACGGTCGTCGCCGACGTCGTCGCCCTCGACGCGCAGATGTCGGACCATCTCGTCGAGCCGGACGACGTGCGCGCGGCGAGCGCCCGGCTGCGCGGGGAGGTCGCCGCCGAGCCACCCAACCCGCGCATCCGCGCCGCGCTGGAGACCGCCGCCAAGCGCGACGAGCTGGTCACGCTGGTCGAGCGCTACCGCGACGCCAAGGCCCGTGACGGGGTAACCGACTTCGCCGACCAGATGGCCGCCGGTGCCCGGCTCGCCACCGGCTGCCCCGTCGTCGGGGCGGAGGCGCGCGCTCGCTACGCCGTCGTGCTGCTCGACGAGTACCAGGACACCTCGTCCGCCCAGCGGTTGATGCTGCAGCGGCTGTTCTCCGGTTCCACGCCGGCTGGGGGTCGCGGTCATCCGATCACCGCGGTCGGCGACCCGTGCCAGGCGATCTACGGCTGGCGAGGCGCCGGCGTCGACAACATCGACGCCTTCCCCGAGCACTTCCCGGCCGCCGACGGCTCACCCGCTCGGGTCGACGCCTTGTCGGTCAACCGGCGTTGCAGCGCCGAGATCCTGGCCGCGGCCAACTCGCTGGCCGGCCGGCTGTACGACCGGCACCGCTCCGTACGCCCGCTCGAGCCCGACTCCCGCACCGGCAGCGGGCAGGTGAGCGTGGCCCTGCTCAGCGACGTGACCTGCGAGGTGGAGCACGTCGCCGACGCGGTGCGCGACGCCCCGGCTGCGCTCGCGAGCACCCGGGCTCCTGACATCGCCGGCGTCCACGCCGCCGCACCGGCACGCTGGTCCGACGTCGCGCTCCTCGTGCGCACGGGTGCCGAGACGGCAGCACTGTCGGCCGCGCTACGCCGGCGTGGGGTGCCGGTCGAAGTGGTCGGCGTGCACGGCCTGCTCGGCCAGCCGGAGGTTGCCGACGTGCTCGCCACCCTCGAGGTGGTCGACTCCCTCACCGCCAACGCGGCCCTCCTGCGCCTGCTCACCGGTCCGCGCTGGCGGATCGGCGCCCGCGACCTGGCGTTGTTGGGGCGCCGCGCGCGCCAGCTGAGCGGTGCGGTCGACGACACCGTCCCCGAGGGGCTCGACGCTCGGCTCGAGGCAGCGGTGACCTCCCGTGACACCACGGAGCTGCCGTCGCTGTCCGACGCCCTCGACGACCCCGGTCCGCTCGCCTACTCGGCGCCGGCCCGGTCGCGCTTCGCGGCGCTGTCGGCCGAGCTGTCGGCGCTGCGCCGTGCTGCCGGCGAGCCGCTGCTCGACCTGACCCGGCGGGTGGTCGCCACCATCGGCCTCGACGTCGAGCTCGACTGCGCGCCTGGCCCAGACGCCGACTGCGGCCGCGACAACCTCGCACTGCTGCTCGACGTCGTCGCCCGCTTCGGTGCCGACGACCCGTACGCCTCGCTGCCGGGCCTGCTGGCGTACCTGCGGGCGGAGGAGCACTACAACGCCGGCATGGCGGTGGCCGTCCCGACCGCGCGAGACTCGGTCAAGCTGCTCACCGCCCACCAGGCCAAGGGTCTGGAGTGGCGTGCGGTGTTCGTCCCGTTCTTGTGCCGCTCGGTGTTCCCCTCGACCCGGCCCCGCGGACGCTGGACGACCACCGCGGTCGAGCTGCCCGCCGAGCTGCGCGCCGACGCCGACTCCCTGCCGCTGCTCGCCGGGTGGGCCCCGGCTGACGACCGGGCTCATCGGGCCGAGTGCGCGACGGCCGCCGAGCTGGAGGAGCTGCGCCTGGCCTACGTCGCGATGACCCGCGCCAAGGACCTCGTCGCGCTCAGCGGGCACTGGTGGGGCCGCACCCAAAAGGAGCGCCGCGGGCCGTCGGCGTACCTGCGCCACGTGCACGACCGGCTGTCTGCGCTCGGCCATGCCACCTGCGCGTGGGCACCCGACCCGGAGACCGACGAGGAGGCTCTCCGCGACGAGACCGGAGCCCTGGTCAACCCGCTGCTGGCCGCCCGAGAGCGGGTGCCCTGGCCGGCTCCGCTGGACGAGGAGCGGCTCGCCCGCCGCCGGTCCGCCGCCGCGCTGGTCGAGGCCCACCGGAGCGGCGACGCCCCCGCGGGCGAGCCGGCCGGTGGCGCAGAGGAGACCGCCCAGCTCGACCGGCTCGCGGCCCTCGACGAGGAGACCGCGCTGCTGCTGGCCGAGGCGGCGCAGGAACACACCGGCACGGTGGTGGTCGACCTGCCCGAGCGGCTCAGCGCGACCGACCTGCTGCACGTGTCGAGCGACCCGCAGGGCTACGCGCATTCGCTGGTGCGGCCGATGCCGCGACGGCCGTCGACGTCGGCGCGCTTCGGGACCCGCTTCCACGCGTGGGTCGAGGCGCACGCCGGCCAACAATCGATGCTCGGGCCCGAGGAGCTGCCCGGCCGAGCCGACACCGAAGTCCGCGACGAGGGCGACCTCGCCCGGCTGACTGCCGCGTTCGAGTCCGGCCCGTACGCCGACCGGCGGCCGGTTGCGGTCGAGGCGCCCTTCCAGCTCGCGCTCGGCGGGCGCGTGGTCGCCGGCCGCATCGACGCGGTCTACGCCGACGCCGATGGCGGTGTCGAGGTGGTCGACTGGAAGACCGGGTCGGCGCGGGAGTCCGATCCGCTGCAGCTGGCCGTCTACCGGCTGGCGTGGGCCGAGATGCACGAGCTTCCGCTCGACCAGGTGCGCGCAGCGTTCGTGCACGTCGCCGAGGGCAAGGTTGTCCGCCCACCGCTGGCCGACCGGACCGGGCTCGAGTCGCTGTTGGCTGGCGGCGCTCCCGCGCCGATCGCCTGACCTCGACACTCGACGCAGCCCAGGACAGG
>JBBSMD010000021.1:0-22870 GCA_038233355.1 Propionibacteriales bacterium | reverse complement strand
TGGATCACGGCCGGCCCAGGAGCTGCGCTGAGCCGTCCGGCGATCGCAGCCATGACCTGCACAGACGGCAGCGAGGAGTCCGCGCACGACGCCGGCGACGGCCGCGAAGGCGGCCTCGACCCACGACTCGACCCACAGAGGAAGACGCGCTGAGCATGGCCTCGGGGACGGACCCGCAGCCGCCTGAGCTCCACGTTGCCGACAGCCACGATCTGATCCGCGTGCGCGGCGCGCGCGCGGAACAACCTCGTGGACGTCAGCATCGAGATCCCGAAGCGCCGGCTCACGGTGTTCACCGGCGTCTCCGGCTCGGGCAGGGCTCGCTGGTGTTCGACACGATCGCCGCGCAGTCGCAGCGGCTGATCAACGAGACCTACAGCGCCTTCGTGCAGGGCTTCATGCCGATCCTCGCCCGGCCGAACGTGGACGCGCTCGACGGGCTGACGACCGCGATCATCGTCGACCAGGAGAGGATGGGTGCCAACCCCCGCTCCACCGTCGGCACCGCCACCGACGCCAACGCGATGCTGCGCATCCTGTTCAGCCGATTCGGAAAGCCGCACATCGGCTCACCCAATGCGTACTCGTTCAACGTCCCCTCGGTGCAGGCCAGCGGTGCGATCACGATCGAGCGAGGCGCCGACAAGACGAGGACCGAGAAGGCGGACCTTCACCGACTGGGCGGCATGTGTCCGCGCTGCGATGGGCGCGTTCCTCCGGCGACATCGACTCCTGCGCCTGTTGCCAGGCGGTCCAGAACGTCTCCTTCTCCAGCAGCGCGATCGCAGCGGCCACGACCGCGTCGGAAGTTTGCTGCCGCTGCTCGCCGAGCGCCCGGACCCGGTCTCGCGTACTCGTGCGCACCCGAACCGTTGTCATTTTGTCCAAGACCCCAACGGCAGCCCTAGGGGTCGCCGTCAGCGCATACGTCCCAGGACATCAGCTGTCAGCGCTCGGACCGAGCACCGACGCGGAACCCGACGTTGGCACGAGCACCGCGACGCACTCGACGTGGTGGGTCATCGGGAACAGTGCAAAGGCCCGCAACCCGGCGAGCCGCCATCCCGCCTCGGCGAAGGTTGCGACATCACGGGCGAGCGCGGCCGGGTCGCAGGCCACGTACACGACCCGATCTCGGGCCAGGGACGCCACCGCACGGACCACGCGAGCCCGAGCTCCCACCCGCGGCGGGTCGAGCACGACGGTGTCGGCCCGCTCCCCCGCCGCCACCGCCGCCCGCAGCACTCCCTCCACCTGGCCCAAACGCAGCACCGCGTGCGGGAGGTCGTGCAGGTTGCGCTTGGCGTCTCGGACCGCACCGGCGTCTGCCTCCACGGCCACCACCTCGCCGGCGGCACCCACGCCCTCGGCCAGGAAGGCGGTGAACAGCCCCACGCCGGCGTAGAGGTCCCAGAGCCGCTGGCCCGGCCGCACCTGCGTCGCCTCGAGCACCGCGTCGACGAGCGTCGTCGCGGCCTGCGGGTGCACCTGCCAAAAACCGGGTCCGGTGACCCGGAAGGTGCGGTGGCGCACCTGCTCCCGCACCGCCGCGCGACCCCGCACGACCCGTCCGGCCACCACGAGGCCGGTCTCGGGCTCCACGCTGCCGCGGGCGGGGGGCCCGTCGAGCACCAGCAGCTTGTCACCGGTCGAGCCCACGACCGCCTCGACGCGCTCGCCCTGCCAGGTGCCGCCGGCGACCCGCGGCAGGCCAGGGTGCGCGATCCGGCAGTCGTCGACGGCCACGACGTCGTGACTGCGGTGCCGACGCGGGCCGGCCCGTCCACGGCGGTCCACCGCCCAGCCCATCCGGGTACGCCAGTCGAGCAGCCCCTCCCCCACGGGCTCGACCACGACGTCGACCTCTAGTCCGGCCAGCCGGACCAGCTGCTCGCGTACGACGTCGGCCAGCAGCCGGCGCTGCGTCACGGCGTCGGCGTGCTGCCAGTCGCAGCCGCCGCAGCGGCCCGGGCCGGACCACGGGCACGGGGGCTCGACCCGGCCGGGAGCCGCGTTGAGCACGTCGACCGCGTCCGCGCGCAGGAAGCGACTGTCCCGAGCTCCCTCTGTCACCACCGCCTCCACCCGCTCACCGGGCAGCGCGTGCCGTACGAAGACGACCCGACCGTCCCAGCGGGCCACGCAGTGACCGCCGTGCGCGACCGGTCCCACGTCCAGCACGACCCTGGCACCGACCAGGGAGTCGCTCACTTGCGCCGCGCCGGTGCCCGCGTCGCGCCCCCGGCGCGATCCCGACCGATCTCCGACGGGCTGGGTGGCACCCCACCGGGCCGGTTAGCGCCCAACCCGCCGCGCGGCGGTGGCATGCCCCGACGGATCTCCCCGGGCATGCTCTTGGTGCGGTCCGCGCGCAACGTCGCCTCACGTGAGCTGCGCAGTTGGTAAGGCACCGAGGTCATCATGACGCCGGGGGTAAACAGCAGCCGGCCCTTCAGCCGTAGTGCGGTCTGGTTGTGCAGCAGGTGCTCCCACCAGTGCCCCACCACGTACTCGGGGATGTAGACCGTCACCACGTCACGCGGGCTGACCCGGCGCAGATTGCGCACGTAGCGCACGATCGGCCGCTGGATCTCACGGTAGGGGCTGGACAGCACTCGCAGCGGGACCGGGACGCCCCGGGCGTCCCACTCCTCGAGCAGGGCGGCCGTCTTTTCGGCGTTGAGGTCGACGGTCAACGCCTCGAGCGTGTTCGGGCGCGAGGCGCGAGCGTATGCGAGCGCGCGCAGCGTCGGCTTGTGCAGGCGCGAGACGAGGACGATCGCGTGGATGCGCGACGGGAGCGACGCGTCGGTGTCGTCGGCCGCCAGCTCCTCCTCGACGTTGTCGTAGTGCCCGCGGATACCGCGCATGAGGGCGAAGATCGTCACCATCGCCAGGATCGAGATCCAGGCACCCTGCGTGAACTTGGTGATCAGCACCACCACCAGCACGAGCGCGGTGACGGTCAGTCCGAGGCCGTTGATCATCCGGCTGCGCATCATCTGCCGCCGACGGGCCGGGTCCTCCTCGGTCCGCAACAGCTCGGTCCAGTGGTGCACCATGCCGGTCTGGCTCACCGTGAAGGACACGAAGACCCCCACGATGTAGAGCTGGATCAGGCTGGTGACCTGCGCGCCGAACGCGACGACCAGCAGGATGGCGAAGGCGGCGAGCAACAGGATGCCGTTGCTGAAGGCGAGCCGGTCACCTCGCGTGTCGAGCTGGCGTGGCAGGTAGCCGTCGCGCGCCAGGATGGCGCCCAGCACCGGGAATCCGTTGAACGCGGTGTTGGCGGCCAGCACCAAGATCAGCCCCGTCGTGACCGCGACCAGGTAGAAGCCCACGTCGAAGCCGCTGAAGACCGACTGCGCGATCTGCGTGATGACCGGGTCCTGGTGGAAGTCGGGGCCGACCGGCTCACCGGCGGAGGTCAGCAGCTCGGTGGCCGGATCCTCGGCGACCCGCACCCGGATCAGGTTCGCCAGCGCGATGACGCTCAGCGCCATCGTGACGGCCAACGCCCCGAGGATGGTGAGCGTAGTGGCCGCGTTGCGCCCCTTCGGTTTGCGGAAGGCCGGTACGCCGTTGCTGATCGCCTCCACGCCGGTCAGCGTCGCGCAGCCGGAGGCGAAGGCCCGCAACAAGATGAAACCCGCGGCGAGCCCGCCGAAGCCGTCGGTGAAGTCGTCCTCGGGTTGGATCCCCAGCTCGGCGGTGGACGACAGCGGCAGGTCACCGAAGGCGTAGCGCACGAAGCCGGCAGCCGCCATGCCCAAGATGGCAACCATGAACAGGTAGGCGGGCACCGCAAACGCCGTCCCCGACTCGCGTACGCCCCGCAGGTTCATGCCGGTGATGAACGCGATCGCGGTGACGGCCACCGCGACCTGGTGGCCCTGGAGCATCGGCACGGCGGTGGCGGCGTACTGCGCCGCCGAGGAGATCGAGACCGCGACGGTGAGGACGTAGTCGACGAGCAGAGCGCTGGCGACGGTCAGGCCGGCCCGTCCGCCGAGGTTGGTGGTGGCTACCTCATAGTCACCGCCACCGCTGGTGTAGGCCTGCACGTTCTGCCGGTAGGAGGCAACGACGACCAGCAGGACGCCGCCGACCAGGAGACCGACTTCCCAGGAGTAGGAGTAGGCGGTGAGCCCGGCGAACGAGAGCATGATGAAGATCTCGTCCGGCGAGTACGCCACGCTCGACAACGGGTCGCTGGCAAAGACCGGCAACGCGATGCGCTTGGGGAGCAAGGTCTCGCCCAGCTGAGTGCTGCGGAGCTTGCGCCCGACGATGATGCGCTTGGCGGCGTCTGCTGCTCCCACGACCGGAAAGGCTAACCCGCGGCTGGCCACGCGCGAGCCCGCCTGGACCACACCGCCCCTCCGGTGGGGGTAGCGTCGCGCCTTAGCCCGGCAACAGGACCACCAGACGAGTCGGGGAGAGTCGCAGCGAGAGTCGCAGTGGCCGGGCCCGAGGCAGACCGAGGAAGGCACCGTGCACGTCGTGATCATGGGGTGCGGCCGGGTCGGGTCGACCCTGGCGCTCAACCTCGAGCAACGAGACCACACCGTCGCGGTGATCGACAGCGTTCCCGATGCGTTCCGGCGGCTCGGGCCCGGTTTCGCCGGCAGCACGGTCCAGGGCTTCGGCTTCGACCGCGATGTACTGCGCCGGGCCGGCATCGAGCAGGCCGACGCATTTGCCGCGGTGTCGAGCGGCGACAACTCCAACATCATCTCCGCACGGGTGGCCCGCGAGACGTTTGGCGTCACCAACGTGGTGGCGCGCATCTACGACCCGGGCCGGGCGGAGGTCTACGAGCGCCTCGGGGTGCCCACGGTGGCCACCGTCACCTGGGCGGCGGATCGAGTGTTGCGCCGCATCCTGCCGGCGGAAGCCGAGCCGTTGTGGCGGGACCCGTCCGGCACGGTCCGCGTCGACGAGATGGCGGCACCCCCGGCGTGGGTCGGATCGACGGTGCGCGCCCTGCAGGGGGCCACAGGCGCTCGGGTCGCCTTCGTCACCCGCATCGGCTCGGGGATGATCCCCGACCACGACACCGTGATCCAAGAAGGTGACGTGTTGAACCTGTTCATGCGGGAGAGCGAGGCCGACACCGTCGCCGAGCGGCTGCGCAACCCGCCCGAGAGTGAGGACTGATGCGCGTCACCATCGCCGGGGCCGGCGCGGTCGGCCGGTCGGTGGCACAAGAGCTCATCGACAACGGGCACGCGGTGCTGCTGGTCGACAAGTCCCCGCAGGCGATCAAGGCCGACGCGGTGCCGGCGGCGGAGTGGCTGCTCGCCGACGCGTGCGAGCTGTCCTCGCTGGAGGAGGCGTCGCTGCAGCGCTCGGACGTCGTCATCGCCTGTACCGGTGACGACAAGGCCAACATCGTCATCTCCCTGTTGGCCAAGACCGAGTTCGCCGTGCCACGCACCGTGGCCCGCGTCAACCACCCGAGCAACGAGTGGTTGTTCACGCAGGCGTGGGGCGTCGACGTCCAGGTGTCGACGCCTCGCATCATGTCGGCGCTGGTGGAGGAGGCGGTTTCCGTCGGCGACCTCGTGCGGCTCTTCACCTTCCGTCAGTCCGGTTCGAACCTGGTCGAGCTCACGCTGCCCGAGGACTCGCCCTACGTGGGTGTCTCGGTTGCGGACGTGCCGTGGCCCAACGACGTCGCGCTTGTCGCCGTCCTGCGAGACGACGGCATCATGACTCCGGACCCGGATCGCTCCCTCGAGGTCGGCGACGAGCTGCTGCTGGTGGCCGCAGAGGAACGAGAGGCCGAGATCGCAGCCTTGCTCAGCCCGACGGCTCACCCCATCGGCTGACCGCACCCGGCTGTCTCCACCGGCTGAGGCGGGTGGGGTCAGACGCGTGCGGCCGCCGCAGCGGTGTCGCCGGCCAGCGGCGTCTCGTCGCGGTTGAGCAGCCACAGCATGACCACGAGGGCGCCGACCTGCAACGGCCAGCCGAGGACGACCTTCGCCGCGCCCAGCCATGCCGTCTGGTCCGCGAGGTACAAGGGCAGCTGTGCGACCACTCGCACCACGCACGGCACCGCGAGCACCAGCGTGAGCCAGTTGCACAGCCGCACGACGCCCGGGTCGCTTCGCCATCCGGTGGGGTCGCCGACGACGCTGCCGATCATAAAGCCCACCACCGGCCAGCGTGCCACCACCGAGGCGACCAGCATTACCGCGTACGCGCTGTTGATCAGGATGCCGGGCAGGAAGACGTCCTTGGCCTCACCGGTGCGTGCCGCCACGACGGCTCCGATGGCGATGGCGATGAAGGCGTTGAGGACGTAGCGGACGGGTTGGCGCTGAGCCAGCCGCAGCAGCAGACCGGCCGCCGCGAGGGCCAAGCTGACGGTCAGGGCCAACCGCAGGTCGTGGGTGACCACCCACGCGATCGTGAACGCGACGGTCGGCACCGCCCCCTCGAGCATCCCGCGCCGACCGCCGAGGGCCTGGGAGAGCTGCGAGCGCACCAGCTGCTCCACGGTTGCGTGCCGCACCGCGACACCCGGGCCTTCGGCGTTCACGCGCTGAGCTCGTAACGGGGGTTGTACAGCGTCTTGCGCCCGTCGTAACAGCCCAGTCGGCCGTAGACGGTCACCTCGCGACCGCACTCGACGCCGGCGATGCGCCGCCGTCCGAGCCAGATCAAGGTGACGGTGCCGCTGCCGTCGTACAGCTCGGCCTCCAGCGCCGCGACTCCGGCCCGGGGGCGCAGGGTGACGCTGCGAAGGGTGCCGTGCAGCGTGGCGAGGTCGCGGTCGCCGTAGGAGTCGATGGTGCCGCAGCCTGCCTTGGCTGCCTCCCCCTTCAGCTCGGCGTCCTCCTGCGGGGCCGCGCCGCTGGTGAGGAGATCCATCGCCCGACGCCACAAGCTGCCGTGCGATGGCCCTGACTGGCCGTCTGGCTGGCCGTCTGACTGGCCTTCTGACTGGCCTTCTGACTGGCCTTCTGACTGGCGAGGCGTCGGCGCCGCAGTGCTCATGCGGTCAGCGTAGTCGCGCTCACTCGGGTGCGGCGTGGTACGGCTGAGCGTCGGCGGGCAGGCGCAGGGCGAGGGCTTCTCGGGGAGCCATCGGCTCCGAGCCTCGTACGACGACGACGTCGCGAAAGGCGCTCTCCACGAGTCCATCTGGGTCGGCCTGCGCGGCTGGTCGGCCGAGGAACGTCCCGCGCAGCAGCCACCGCGGCCCCTGTACGCCGACGATTCGGCTCGGCTGGGTGGCCTTGCGACCGTCGTCGAGGGTGACCGGCAGCACGACGGCGAGCTCGGTCCCGAACTCGCCCTCCTGCTCGCGCACGCTCCCACCGACCCGCTTCACCTCAGCGGCTATGTCGGCGCGCACGTCGTCCCAGATCCCGGTGGAGCGGGGCGCAGCGAAGACGCGCAGCTCGACCGCCCCGTCAGCCGCTCCCAACATGACGGCGACCACCTGACCCGTGTCGGAATCGGAGCTGAGCCGTAGCTCGAGGCCGGAACGGGCTCGAACCACGAGCGCGCCGAGATCGACGTACGTCGGGTCGTCGGTGTGCCTGCCCTCCGCTTCGTCCCACGGACCCCGACGGTCCCCTGCCCGAGCGCCTTCGTCACCGGAGCGCGGCCCGTCCGCACCGCCGGCCCCATCGGCCGCCTCCGCCTGGCCCACGGCCTGCGCACGCTCACGCCGTCGACGAAAGATCACGGGTGTGTCTCCTGGCCGCTGAACCCACCCGTCGAACCGTAGCCGCCACTCCCCCGTGGCGAGGGCGGCAGGTGCCCGGCCTCCACGAAGGTGGCGACCTCGACGCGTTGCACGACGAGCTGGGCCACCCGGTCGCCGCGACGCAGGCGCACCGTACGGGTGGGGTCGTGGTTGATGAGCAGCACCTTGATTTCGCCGCGGTACCCCGCGTCCACGGTGCCCGGAGCGTTGAGGATGGAGAGCCCGCACCGGGCCGCGAGGCCAGAGCGCGGGTGTACGAAGGCGGCGTAACCCTGCGGCAGGGCGATCGCCAGGCCGGTGGGAACGAGGGCGCGCTCCCCGGGCGCCAGCCGCAGCTCCACCGTGGTCACGAGATCCGCACCGGCGTCACCCGGATGGGCGTAGTTGGGCACCGGCGCCTGTGCGTCGAGCCGGATGAGCTGCACCTGCACCGTCACGTGGTGTCCTCGTCGTCTGGTGGCTGCCGGTACGTGCCGTCACGACCGGGATGCGCCGCCGTGCGGAGCACCCGGTCTTCGGCCGCGGTCACCGCGTTCGGGCGATGGGTGCGGCCGCCGCACGACCCTACCGACCGGCGGGAGCGATCTCGCGGCGCGTGCGACCCTGGACGCATGCACAGGCAGGCCGCGCCGCGCGTGGTGTGGCGCGAGCGCCTCTCCGCACCGGTGTCGTGGTGGTTCCTGGGTGCCGGTGCCGTCCTGAGCGTGTGGTGGGTGGTGTGGGTGGTGGCACCCGGGACGGCAGCCCTGCTCGCGGCCGCCGCGGCGGTGGTGGCCGTCGTGGCCGGCTTGTGCACGGTGAGCTCGAGCGTCGTGGCCGTGCAGGCGCCCCGCACCCCAGCCGACGACGATGCGCTGCTGGCCGCTGGCCGGGCCCGGCTGCCGGTGGCCGCGATCGCGGCCGTGACGCCGCTCGACGCCGAGCAGCGGCAACGGCTCGCTGGCGTGGATGCGGACGCGCGCGCGTTCTTGCTGCTGCCGCCGTTCGTCACGACAGCGGTCCGGGTGGACCTCGACGACCCGGCCGACAGCACGCCGTACTGGCTGGTCGCCACGCGGCACCCGCAGCAGCTCTGCGCCGCCCTCGCACAGGTGCGGACCCCACCGCGCGTGGACCGGCCCGACTCGGTGACAGACTGAGCGCGAGCCGGCCCGGTCAGGTCGGCGCAGCCGGGCGATGCCGCAGCCCGCGACGGCACGGCACCACCGCAAGCAGCACCAGCGACAACAGCGACAACAGCGACAAGACGACACCGGAAGGCAGGCACCGTGGCTTCGACGCGCAAGGACAAGCCGGACGATGCAGAGAAGTCCTCAACCAAGGGCAAGCGCCTGTGGACGACCTTCGGCAAGGTGAGCAGCCTCGCCGCCGGGATCGCCGCGACTCGCGCCAGCGCTCTGCTGTGGCGCACCGCGACGGGCAGGCCGGCACCGGCCACCCCCGAGAACCCCGACATCACCGCGCGCGAGGCCGCCATTTGGGCGGTCGTCAGCGGATCGTTGCGCGAGCTCGCGCGGGTGACTGCCACGCGCAAGGCGGTCGACTACTGGATCCGCTCCACCGGTGACCTTCCGCCGGGGATGACGAGACAAGCCACCAAGCGGGTCGCCGCCGACACCGCTTCGGACCGGCCTCTCGCGGCGGTACGGGCCCGGCTGCGCGCGCGCCGCTGAGCGTCGCCACTCCCGCGCCCGCTCGCGCTGCGGGTTTGCGACTGTCTACCGGCAGGGTGTTACGACGGCTGGGTCAGGCCGTGGTACTCCCCGAAGTGGCTCAGGCGGCGCAGTCGCGGCAGACGGGATGGCCGCCGCGCTCGGTGGCGAGCTGGCTTCGGTGGTGGACCAAAAAGCACGAGATACAGGTGAACTCGTCGCTCTGCCGCGGCAACACCTGCACCGAGAGCTCCTCGTGGCTGAGGTCGGCTCCGGGCAGCTCGAACGACTCGGCCGCCTCGGCCTCGTCCTCGTCTACCTTGCCGGAGTTCTTCTCGTGCCGACGGGCCTTGAGCTCCTCGATGGAGTCCTCGTTCTGCTCTTCCTCGTTCTTGCGCGGAGCGTCGTAGTCGGTCGCCATGCCTTCTTCCTCTCGACCTGCTGAAGCGTGTGGGGATGCTGCCTGCTGGCGCCGTCCGGCGACCTGTGCGACCGCCCCGAAGCCACGCTCGGGGCGGATCTGCGATACGACGTCCTGCTGCCCGCGCGCGAAGTGTGCACCATGGAAGCGCAAACACCAACCGACCGCTCAGTAAGAGGACACCGCGGTGCCGAACGCCGGTCCGCTACGGCGCATTCCCGCTGCTCGTGGCGGTCGGGTGCGCGCCGCACCGGTCCCTGCCGACGCGCCAGACAGCCCGAGCGAGCCACCAGCACCGCGGCCGCGAGCCCCGCGATCCGAGCCGACCGCGCGCCCCACCGACCGCCTCGCCACCACGTCCGACGTGACCACATGGGGTTTCGGCGCCCGCAAACCCACCTGGCGCCACGCCAGAGGCCCATGCCGGCCCGACCACCGCCGCACAACCGCACCCGTCCGCGGGGTCAGAACCCGCAGTCGGCCACCAACTGGGACAAGGCCGGGTGCAGGCCGGGCGCGCACGCCACGACGAGACGTTCGCCTGCGGGTTCGCCGTGGAGCCCGGTGATCAGCGCACCCGCCTCCCGCGCGACGAGCCCACCCGCGGCCAGATCCCAGGGCTTCAACCCCTGCTCGACGTAAGCGTCGACCCGACCCGCCGCAAGCGCACACAGGTCAAGCGACGCGGCACCGAAGCGCCGGACGTCACGGACCTGGGGCAGGAGCCTGGCGACTGCCGCGCCCTGGGCTGCCCGTAGCGCCGGGTCGTAGGAGAACCCGGTGGCTACCAGCGCCTGGTCGAGCGCGCCGGGGTCGATCACCGACAGAGGCTGCGGCGGCGCCTGGGGTCCCGCCCGCATGCTCGCCCCGCCTCCGAGCACAGCGGTGAACTCCGTACCGCTGACGACGTCGACCACGACGCCCGCCACGACGGTGCCACCAGCGGAGGTGGCCGAGGCCCTCTCACCGGCGGCGGTGCGGACGGCAGCAATGGAGACCGCGTACGCAGGCACGCCGTAGACGAAGTTGGTCGTGCCGTCGATGGGATCGACGACCCAGGTGATCCCTGCGTCGGGAGTGGCCACCTGACCGGCCGGGGCCTCCCCGACGCCGTCCTCCTCGCCGAGGACGACGTCACCGGGGCGGGCCGTCGCCAGCAGGTCACGCACCAGCCGTTCGCTGGCCACGTCGACGGCGGTCACCGGATCGGTAGCGCTGGTCTTGGTCGCACGTAGCTCCACCCGGCCCGGTGGGCGCTCGCGGCGCACCAGTGCCGCCGCTTGGCGGGCAGTGTCAAGCGCCAGCCCGAGCAAGAGCTGGTCGGGGTCGGAACCGCGCCCTCGGTGCTGGTTCATGCCGGCAACCGGCCCGGCTGGGTCACGTCGAGCGGGTCGCCACCGTCGTGGCCGCACAGAGCGGGACGGTCCGGTTGGCGTGCGTTGCGGCAGCATCCGGTCGGGCACACGTCCCAGCTCGGTGGCAGGCCCCCCACCACCGGACGGAGCGGGCCGTGCAGCTGCGGGGAAGCGGTAGCGGCGCGCTCGGCGGTCGCCCGCTCGACCAGCAGCTCGCGGACCAGCGCCACGAACCGCTCGTCGGTGCCGGGAGTGGCTGCCCGCGCGAACAACAGACCGAGACGTCGCGCGGTCTCGGCGGCCTCGTGGTCGAGGTCCCAGATCACCTCGACATGGTCGGACACGAAGCCGAGGGGCACCACCACGACGGCTGGTACGTCCTCTGCGTGCACAGTCTCCAGGAAGTCGTTGACGTCCGGCTCCAGCCAGGGCACCTCGGCAGGCCCCGAACGCGAGCAGAACACCAGCTCGTGGCGCAGGCGCAAGCCGGTACGAGCGGAAACGGACGCGGCGACCTCGGCGGCGACGTCTCTGTGCTGGTCGGTGTAGGCGTCCCCGTTGGGGCCGGAGGCGACGTTCATCGCCTCGGGGATCGAGTGGGTCACGAAGGCCAGGACCGCCCGAGGCCTTGCCTCGGCATCGATCGTGGTCAGCGCCGCCTGCGTTGCCTCGACGAACGGCTCGACGAAACCAGGGTGGTTGAAGTAGTGCCGCAGCTTGTCCAGCCGGGGGGCGCCGCCGCCCGCCGCTGTGACGGCGTCCCACAGGTTCTCGCGGTACTGGCGGCAGCCGGAGTAGGAGGCGTAGGCGCTGGTGACGAAGCACGCCGCTCGGCGCACCCCGTCGCGCGCCATCACGCGCAGCGTGTCGTCGAGGTACGGGCGCCAGTTGCGGTTTCCCCAGTAGACCGGCAGGTCTAGGCCGGCGCGTTCGAGGTCGGTACGGACGGCACCGAGAAGGGCCCGGCACTGGTCGTTGAGGGGTGAACGACCCCCGAGGGCCCGGTAGTGCTCGCTCACCTCCTCGAGGCGGGCTTGTGGGATGCCGCGCCCGCGCGTGACGTTCTCCAGGAACGGCAACACGTCCGCCGGCCCTTCCGGTCCTCCGAACGAAACCAGGAGCAGCGCGTCGTACGGCGATACGTCGGGTCGAGTGGTCACGCGGGCCGCTCCCTTGCTGATCGTCTTGCCGGTTGCGTTGCTGGGTCGCCGGTGGTTGCGAGGTGGGACTGGCTGCGACCAGTCGACCACGTCCGTGCCACCGGCGGGGCGGCGCCTGCCGACGCCGAGGCCGTGTGGTGCCGGGGTCGCACCCTGCGGTCGCTTTCGGTTGGATGTCGCGTAGGCCGGCGGCGCGGGCCGGGAACTGGCGCCGGGTCACCTGTTCGGCCAGCACCTCGATCGGGCCGGCCAGGCGGCTGGGACACTGGCCTAGGGCCACCGCACCGGCAGACTGTCACGGTGGGCGTGCGCCGACCAGCGGCGGCCCGCGGCACAGTACGACGGGAGACTCGATGGACAGCGCGTTACGGCCCAAGGACATTCAGGCCAGGATCCGGGCCGGCGAATCGGCCGAGTCGGTGGCCGAGGCGGCGCAGGTGCCGGTCGAGCGCCTGATGTTCTATGCGTTGCCGGTGCTCGCCGAGCGGGAGAACGTCGCCAGGTTGGCGCGAGAGTCCGCCGTGCGCCGGCGCCACCATGGGGCGCCCCCACGGTTGCTTGGGGACGCCGTCCGCTGGCAGCTGCACTCTGCGGGATCCGATCCCGAGGCGGTGACCTGGGACGCCCAGCGCCGAGGTGACGGCCGGTGGACCGTCACCGCCGATCCCGCCGGTGACCAGCCCACCGGCACCTACGTGTTCGACCTGCCCGGTCGCTTCAGCGTGGCCACCGACGACGCCGGCCGGGCCCTTGTCGGTGACGTACCGCCACCACCGCGGGCAGAGCCCGAACAACCCGGGACGACGCAGGGGCCGGTCGCGGAGCCCGAGTCGGCTGGCAGCGCCGATCCGAGTGGCCCCGGACGCAAGACCGGCCTGCCGGCGTCGGACGAGCCGGCCGCGGGAAGCGACCCGTCGGACCGAGCGCACGACACGGCCGAGCTGCCGGCGGCGCAGACCTACGTCGACGAGCCGGTCACCGGTGACGGGCTCGTCCCAGAGGCCGGCGAGGACGCCGAACCCGGCGCCCAGCTCTCTCTCGACGAGCTCACCGGCGGTGGTGAGGAGACTGGGTCGTCTACCGGGCCGCGGTCGGAACAGCGCAGACGCCGAGAGCGCAAGCGGTCGAGCGTCCCCAGCTGGGACGAGATCATGTTCGGGGGCAAGCGCGACCCCTGAGCGGTGAACGCCGCGACGGGGCTGGCCGGTCCAGGTCTGCCGGTCGACGCCCATCCTGCGTAGCGTGGGCCTGCCCGCCGAGCCACCAAGGACCCGCCATGCCGAGCGCCACTCCCCCTGCTGATCCTCCTGCTGGTCCCCCCGCCGATCCCACTGCCGACGGGATCGACCAGGCGGCCGGGGCGACTCGGCAAGGAGACGTCCACGGCTACCTGGTCACGGGTGCGACCGGTTTCATCGGGCGGCACCTGGTCGAGCAGCTGCTGCGTACCAGAGCGGGCGAGATCCACTGCGTCGTGCGGGAGGCGTCACGCGACCGACTGCTCGCGATGGCCGACCGCTGGGACGACGGCGAGCGGGTCAAGCCAGTGATCGGTGACCTGGCCGCGCCGGCGCTCGGCGTCGACGAGGACTGGGTCGCCGAGCACCGAGGGACGGTCCGGCACGTCTTCCACCTTGCCGCGCTGTACGACATGACCGCCCCCGCCCACCGCAACGACGCGCTCAACGTCGGTGGCACCCGGCAGGCCCTGGCGCTGACCGGTGCACTGGGTGCCGACTGCTTCCACCACGCCTCGTCGGTCGCGGTGGCGGGCGACTACGCCGGCACCTTCGACGAGTCGATGTTCGACGTCGCCCAGGCGTTGCCCTCGGCGTACCACCGCACCAAGTACGAGGCCGAGCGGGTCGTACGTGCGGAGTGCCCGGTGCCGTGGCGGATCTACCGGCCGGCGATCGTGGTGGGGCACTCGCGGACCGGCGCGATGGACAAGGTCGACGGGCCCTACTACACCTTTCCCGTCCTCAAGGCGATGCGTGACCATCTCCCGCAGTTCACCCCGCTGTTCGGGGTCGATCTCGGTGACACCAACATCGTGCCCGTCGACTTCGTGGTCGAGGCGATGGACGTGCTCGCGCACCGACCCGGGCTGGACCGGCGGGCCTTCCACCTCGTCGATCCGGCACCGCAGCCCACGACGGAAGTGTTCAACACGTTCGCGACCGTGGCCAAGGCTCCCCGCCTGGCCGTGCCGTGGGACCGGCGAGTGACCTCCCTGGTGCCCGGGTCGCGCCGTCTCGCGCGCACCGCGACGGGGCTGCTCGACCGGCCGCTGGTGCAGATTGCGCTACGACAGACCGTCGGGCGTCTCGGCCTGCCCCCAGAAGTGCTCGCGCACACCTCCTTACCGGCTAGGTTCGCGTGCCGGGCCACCGAGCGCGCCCTGGCCGGATCGGGCGTCGCGTGCCCTCCGCTGGACTCCTACGCCGCCACCTTGTGGGACTACTGGGAGCAGCACCTCGACCCGTCGAGTGCGCGTGACACGACGTTGCGGCGTCGGCTGCAAGGGCGCCAGGTGGTCGTCACGGGGGCCTCCTCGGGCATCGGTCGCGCCACCGCGCTGAAGGTGGCACAGGCCGGCGGCATGCCCCTACTGGTGGCGCGGGGGCGAGAGAGGCTGGCCGAGACGCAGGCCGACATCGAGCGCATCGGTGGCCGGGCACAGGTCTATCCGTGTGACCTGTCCGACATGGACGCCGTGGACGCGCTCGCCAAGACGATCGTCGCCGAGCACGGCACCATCGATGTCGTCGTCAACAACGCCGGACGCTCGATCCGCCGGTCGCTGCGGCTGTCCCACGACCGGTTCCACGACTTCGAGCGCACCATGGCCGTCAACTACTTCGGCGCCATCCGGCTCGTCATGGGCCTGCTGCCGGCCATGTCCGCCCGCGGGGCTCATGTGGTGAACATCTCCTCGATCGGGGTGCAGACCCATCCCCCCCGGTTCTCCGCGTACGTGGCGAGCAAGGCCGCGCTCGACGCCTGGAGCCGCGTGGTGAGCTCGGAGCTGCTCGGTGACGGCATCACCTTCACCACCATCCACATGCCACTCGTGCGCACCCCGATGATCGCGCCGACGCGGATCTACGACGCCTTCCCCACGATCACGCCGGCGCAGGCCGCCGACCTCGTCATGCGCGCGATCAAGGACGAGCCGCACGAGATCAACACGACCCTGGGCACACTCGGCGAGCTCAGTCACGCGCTCAGCCCGAAGTCCGCCTTTCGCATCCTGCACACCGCCTACCACGTCTTCCCCGACTCGGCGGCAGCGAAGGGCGACGCGGGCGAGGCGCGGATGACTCGCGAACAGATCATCCTGGCGCGGCTCACCCGAGGGGTGCACTGGTGAAGGTCTTCCCTGGCCGCCGGCTGCTCGGTCGAGCGCCCGGCGGTGACGAGCCGTACCTCACTGGTCGCAGGCGCGACCGGCGCAGCCCCACAGGTCAGCGAACCGTTGCTGCAGGGTGCTCTCGACCCGCGCCCAGCGGGCTCGACCGGCCAGGTTCCTCAGCTCGTCGGGATCGCGCCGCAGGTCGTAGAGCTCCCACGCGTCGTGATAGCTCCAGTTCAGCAGCTTCCACCGGGCTGTGACCAGACCGCGGTACTTCCACGGTGTCTCCGCCACCGAGAGCCGGGGTGCGGAACGCACCTCGCCGCCGTTCTCGGGGTCGGTGGGGCGGGCTGACGCCATCAGCAGGATCGCCCGGTCGTCACGAGCCGGCGGCACCTCGGCGGGCACGACGGAGCGGCCGTCGAGCTCGAGCGGCGGCTCGACCCCGGCGAGATCGAGCACCGTGGGAGCGACGTCCATCGTCCCCGCCATCGCGTCGACGGTGCTGCCGGGGGTCAGACCGGGACCTCGGATCGCGAACGGCAGCCGCGACGACGCCTCGTACGGGGAGTTCTTCGTCATCCGGTAACGGTGCTCGCCCAGCAGCATGCCGTTGTCGGAGACGAACAAGACGTACGTCGAGCCGCCCTCGCCGGAGGCCTCGACCGCGGCGAGCACCCGCGCGATCGCGGCATCGCTGGCCTGCAGCGCCTCCCGTCGCTGCGCGGTCTGCAGCGCCAGCGTCTTACGTTCGCGCCAGCTCAGCCGGGACCGGTCGGCCACCGGTCCGGTCTTGTCGCTCACGTCACGCTCGTTGAACGAGGGGGTGTCGACGAACCGGGGCCCTGCGTAGGTGCCCTGAAACGGTGGCGGCACGTACGGCGACTTGCGGCCGGCGTCACCGTCGGTGTGCGGGGGACCGTGATGCGGAGCGACGAACGAGAGGTGCAGGAAGTAGGGCTCGACGGCCGGCGCGCTGCTCTCGATGAAGTCGACGGCCTGCTCGGCGAAGACGTCGCTGTTGTAGGGGCCCCGGTCGTGCTCGGGGACACCGTCGTGGTTGGTCAGTGAGTTGGTGTAGGCGTACGTGTGCAGGGATCCCCACCAGGCGTCCCAACCGGGCGGGATGTAGGTCTGGGTCGGGCTCTCGTAGCCGTTGAAGTACTTGCCCACGTAACCGGTGCGGTAGGTGGGGTCCAGCCACGTGGCGAGGGTCTGGTCGTCGATGCGGAGCGAGCCGGCGAAGCCGCCGCCCGGCTCGGTGTTCTCCAGGATCGTGGTGTTGTGCGGGTACTGACCGCGCAGCACGCTGGCTCGCGACGGGCAGCACAGGGCGGTCGGGGCGTAGAAGTGGCTGTACGAGACGCCGCGCGCCACGATGTCGTCCGCCACGGTCGGCAGCCACGGCAGGTCGTCCGCGCGCATGTCGTCCATCATGACGAGCACGACGTTCGGTGCCGGCGGGCCGGCTGGTCGCGGCACCGCGGGTGCACCGAGGGTGGGCTGGCCGGCTCCGAGCAGCGCCAGCGCGAGTGCCGTCACCACGACTGTCGCGCCGGCACGGCAACGCGCCACGGACCGAGGTCGCCTCCGCACTGACCGCACTCGCTCCCCTTCCCGTTTCGCCCGCTCGCGGGTCGCACCCCGCGGCGCGACCTTAGGCCACCGAGTGGTCGTGCGGCACCATGAGGTCCCCAAGTCCGTCCCCGAGCCGACCTCTCGCCGGTCTCGGCGGTCGGGCGGGCCGTGGCCTCAGCCCGGTCGAGGCAGGTCGACCAGCAGCGGCACCAGCGTCTCGGCACCGGTCAGCGAGCCGTGGAAGCCGACCATCTTGTGCTCGACCGGGAAGCGGCTCGTCGAGAACACCGCGGTGGTGCCCAACGAGGCGACGAGCACGTCACCCAGGCGCGGCCGTACCCGTTCGTCGAGCGGGCCGAACCACCCCGACTCGAGGGCCTCGTCGCGCGTGCACACGATCGCACGCCCGGCCAGACGGTCTCGCCAGCGGCTCAGCACCTGCTCGACACGGGTGGCGCGCGTGTGCACGTGCCGGAAGCGGGCCTCTCCGGCGAGGACCACCACGTCGGCTTGCAGGGCGGGATCGTCGTCGACCTCCACCCGGTCGCCGGCCGGCACGTCGACCATGCCGTGGTCACCGGTCACGAGCAGGCCGATGTCGTCGCTCAGCTCGCTGCGCAGCAGGGCGATCTCTGCGTCGATGGCCGCCAGCCGGTTCTTCCAGCAGGCGGAGCGGCAGCCCCGCTCGTGCCCGGTGTGGTCGAGGGCGCTCTCGTAGGCGTAGACCACCGGGCGAGCGAGCCGGGTGGCGGCCAGCACCTGGTGCAGGCGTTCGGCCGGGTCGTCGACACCCGCGAACGGCACCCCCCGCTGGCTCGCCACGGTCAAGCCGCTGCCGGCGAAGTCACGCTTGTTGACGACGGTGACGTCCAGTCCGCCGGCCTGCAGCCGTGCGAGGGCGGTGTCGTGCGGCTGCCACGCGCGCGGGTCGGGACCGTCGCGCCAGGACAGTGCGTTGAGGGTGCGCTTCGTGCCGGGGATGCGCGTGGTGTAGCCCACCACCCCGTGGCGTCCCGGTTCCAGGCCGGTGCCGAGACTGGTGAGGCTCGTCGCGGTCGTGCTGGGGAGGCCGGTGGTCAGCGGTGACCGCGCCTCGGCCAGCGACGCCAGGTAGGCAGCGGTGGACCGGTGCTCGCGCAGCAGGTGCCAGCCGAGACCGTCGATCAGCAGCACGACCCACCCGCGTGCCGGCGGCAGCGCGAGGGGATACGCCGCACCTACCTCCATCGAGGCGCCGACAGCCGGCAGCAGGTCGGCCAGGGAGCCGCCGCCGTAGCGGGGCAGGACGATGTGCGCCGGGTCCTCCGGCGGCCACGAGCCCGCCATCAGTCGGACATCAACCCGGACATCGACCCGGTCGTCGAACCTGGCGTCGACCCGGTCACCAGCTCGGTCCTCAGCACCGTCAGCGCGACGTCGCAAAGGACAGGTCCCGCGCGAACGTCAGCAGCTCGTCGACCGCTCCGGCACCATCGGCGGTGGCGCTGACCCGGATCGAGAAGTCGTCGGAGCTGAGGGTGCCGGAGTAGCCGTGGTCGCCGTCGCACTCGGGGTCCTCACAGCTGGCTGGCTCCAAGTCGATGCGGCCGACTGCCCCCCACCCGATGGTCATGACGACCTCGCGCACCGCGCCTGGCGGCACGCTGGTGCGTGCGTAGCGCTCAGGGTGGGCCACCATACGGTTGACCACCACCGACTGCACCGACGACAACGCGATCGCCTCGGACGTGGTGGAGGTGTACGGAGCGGGCAGCAGGTCGTCGGGAGGGTGCTCGTCGGTGTGGCCGACGACCAGCCGCGTCGGGGTGAGGGCCACCACCGTCACGTGCCGACGGATCTCGTCGCGGTCGAAGGTCGGTTCGTGGTGCACGACGAACGAGCGCACCGGTTCTTGGGCCAAGGACTCGCGCATCCCCGACGCGACGACCTCCGGGTGCCACCCGCATGCGTCGATGGCCTGCTTCAGCTCCGCCGTGCGGTCCGGTCCGGCCGCTGCCGGGGCGGAAGCGCGCGAGGTGGAGGTGGAGGCGGCGGTGCCGTGACGTCGGCCTAGGTCGGGCATGGGGCTCAGTCTGACACGCACCGGCGCAGGATACGGCTGGCGCGGTCGCTCAGGGGGGCACGGTGTCGGCGTCGTCGGCGGTGGTGAGGCGGCGTACGAAGCGCTCGGCGCGGACCCCTTCGTTGCGCTCGACCCGTCCGCTTACCTCGAGCACGGCCACACCATCACTGCCCGCCATCACCAGGTCGAGGCTCAGCCGGGAGACATCGGGCAGGTCGTACTTGAGCTGGGACAGGCGCAAGACGAGCTCCTCGACCGCGGCGGTGTCGACGCGGTCGCCGCCTCGCCAGCCGAGCAGCAGCGGTGCCGACTTGACCTCGCGCAGCATCTCGGCGGCGTCGACGTCGGTCAGCGGCGGGATGCGGAACGACCGGTCACCGAGCAGCTCGCTCGGGATGCCGGACACCCCGAACGACAGGAGCGGGCCGAACAGCGGGTCCTCGCCCGACCCGATCGACAGCGGGACACCGGCTGGCACCATGCGCTGAACGGCCAGCCCCGCAGCCGCCGGGTCCACCACGACCCGCCCGCTGCGGGGGCCACCCTCCAGACCCAGGCCCGCCCAGGCTTCCCGCATCGCGTCCTCGTCGTCGATGTTGCGCCAGACGTGTGCCAGGTCCAGGCGATTGCGCAAGTGCGGTGCGGTGGCCTTGAGCACCACGTCCTTGCCCTGCTCCCACCCCAGTGACGCAGCTGCCCCCACCGCGTCGTCGAGGGTGCTGACGGCCGTCTGAGGGACGACCTCGACCCCGTACGCCCCGAGCACCGCGACCATCTCCTCGGCCGCTAGGTCGTCCCCCTCCGGTGCTCGGCGCAACACCTCCCGGACGACCCGCTCGGCAGCCGACGGGTCGACCGCGAGGTCACGAGCCGTGCCCTCCGGCCGGCCCAGCCACTGCGCGTACGAGACGACTCGGGCCAGCGCGCGCACGGCGGACTCCGGGGCAGGGTAGGAGGGCACCGACCCGCGTCCGGCGGTCCCCGCCACGTCGGGCACTCGCAACAGCTCGGGTATCCCCTGGGTGGCCAGAAAGGTCGACACGATCGGCTTGTCGGACTGCTCGCCCACCGTGGCGAGCACCTCGGCGACCTCCTCGCCCGGCACGTCGAGCGGTGGGATGTACACCGCCACGACGGCGTCGACCTCCGGATGGTCGATCGCGTCGTCCAGCGCGCGCTCGAAGTCGTCGGCGCCGGCCTCCGCCCGCAGCGCGACCGGCTCGCGCACCTCTAGCCCTACCGCGGCGGCGGCGTCGGCCGCGAGCAGGCCGAGGGCGTCGGAGTTGCCCACGACGGCCACCCGTGGCCCTCGCGGCAGCGGCTGGTGGGCGACGAGCTGGGCCACGTCGAACATCTCCTCCAGCGTGTCCACCTGGATGACACCGGCCTGGCGGAACATCGCGTCCACGGCCGCCTGCGGCGCGACACTGCGACGCACCGCGTGCCCCACCGGCACACCTTGGGTGGTACGGCCGGACTTGACCGCCACGATGGGTTTGCGCCGCGCCACCCGACGGGCCACCCGAGAGAACTTGCGCGGGTTGCCGATCGACTCGAGGTAGAGCAGGACCGCCTCGGTGGCGGGGTCCTCTTCCCAGTACTGGAGCAGGTCGTTGCCCGACACGTCGGCCCGGTTTCCGGCGGAGACGAACGTTGACAACCCCAGCCCGCGCCGGTCGACCGACTCCAGGATCGCCACGCCCAGCGCTCCGGACTGGCAGAAGAAGCCGACCCGACCCGCTGGCGGCATCAGCGGCGACAGCGACGCGTTGAGCCGCATCGAGGCCGCGGTGTTGATGAGGCCCAGGCAGTTGGGCCCGACCAGCCGCAGGCCGTAGCTGCGGGTCAGGCCCACCAGGTGCCGCTGGCGCCGGCGGCCCTCCCGACCGGTCTCGGCGTAACCCGAGGAGATCACGACGAGGCCGTGCACCCCCTTGGCGGCACAGTCGAGGACCACGTCGGTGACCGCCTCGGCCGGCACCGCCACCACCGCCAGGTCGACCTCACCGGGGACGTCCTGCACGCTGCGGTACGCCGGCAGCCCCGACACCGCCTCGGACTGCGGATTGACCGGGTAGACCGCGCCGGTGTAGTCGCCGAGCACCAGATTGCGCACGAGCGTCTGCCCGATGCTGTCCTGGCGCCGGCTCGCGCCTACGACCGCGACGCTGCGGGCGCTGAAGAAGCGTTGGATCGACGCCGCCTCGGCGCGGTGCTCGCGCGCCTGCATCACTCCCACCGAAGTGTCGGTCGGGTCGATCGGGAACTCCATCTGGACCACGCCCTCGGCGAAGGTGTCCGCGACGTGGTACCCCATCTCGCGGAACACCCGGATCATGGGCACGTTGTCCGGCAGCACCTCGGCCACGAAACGGCGCACTCCCCGCTCGCGGGCGGCCTGCGCGAGGTGCTCCAGAAGCAGCTGGCCGAGCCCGCGCCCCTGGTGGGCGTCCTCGACCAGGAACGCCACCTCCGCACGCCCGTCGGAAAGGCAGTCGTAGCGACCGACCGCGATGAGCTGCTGGCCGAGAGTGACGACGAGTGCGACGCGCTGGTCGTGGTCGACGTGGGTGAAGCGTTCGACGTCGCGCTGGCTCAGCGTCGGGTAGGGCGCGAAGAAGCGGTAGTACTTCGAGGTGTCGGAGACACGCGCGTAGAACGCGACGAGCGCCTCGGCGTCCTGCGGGCCGATCGGGCGCAGGTGCGCACCTCGACCGTCACGCAAGACGACGTCGGCTTCCCAGTGACGCGGGTAGGGGCGCGAGGATGCCGGCACCGAGGAGGTCGTCACCCGCGCGAATCTATCGACTGACCACGGCCGGCGCCTGGCCTCGGCGGGTCGGTACGGGTGCCGCGGCCCGGTGCCAGGGAGGATGCGGGCATGGCACGGAGGAGCAGGACCGCGGAACCGGCGGACTTCGAGGAGCACGTCGTCGACATCGACGTCGGGCAGGAGATGCGCACCAGCTTCCTCGAGTACGCCTACTCGGTCATCTACACCCGGGCACTGCCCGACGCCCGCGACGGCCTTAAGCCGGTCCAACGTCGCCTGGTCTACACGATGGCCGGCATGGGGCTGCGACCCGACCGTGGCCACGTCAAGTCCGCGCGGGTGGTGGGTGAGGTGATGGGGCGCCTGCACCCGCACGGCGACGGCGCCATCTACGACGCGCTGGTGCGGCAGGCGCAGCCGTGGTCGATGCGGGTGCCCATGGTGGACGGCCACGGCAACTTCGGCTCCCTCGACGACGCCCCGGCCGCGATGCGCTACACCGAGTGCCGGATGGCCCCGGCGGCCGTCGTCATGTCGGACTCCCTCGACGAGGACACCGTCGACTTCCGGCCCAACTACGACTCCCGCGAGACCGAGCCGTCAGTTCTGCCGGCGGCGCTACCCAACCTGCTCGTCAACGGTGCCTCGGGCATCGCGGTCGGCATGGCCACCAACATGGCTCCCCACAACCTGGTCGAGGTCGTCCAGGCGCTGCGCCACCTCATCGACCACCCGCAGGCCAGCGTCGAGGACCTCATGCGGTACGTACCCGGCCCCGACCTTCC
>JBBSMD010000020.1:0-23111 GCA_038233355.1 Propionibacteriales bacterium | reverse complement strand
CGGCGCCTGGGGGCGTGGCAGGTGCGGCGCTCCGGGCCGCTACGCGCGCGAGGGCCTCCGGCAATGTGAACGCCCCGACGTACAACGCCCGGCCCACGATGGCGCCCTCGACGCCGAGGGGCGACAAGGCGGCGAGCGCGTCGAGGTCGTCCAGGTTGGAGACCCCGCCCGAGGCGACGACGGGCTTGTCGGTGGCAGCACAGACACTGCGCAGCAGCCCGAGGTTCGGGCCACGAAGGGTGCCGTCCTTGGTCACGTCGGTGACCACGTAGCGAGCGCAGCCGTCGCGCTCGAGCCGGTCGAGCACGTCGAAGAGGTCGCCGCCGTCCTGTGTCCAGCCGCGTGCGGCCAGGGTGCGCCCGCGCACGTCCAGGCCGACCGCGATCCGGTCACCGTGCGCACGGAGCATGGCGGCGCACCAGTCCGGATCCTCGACGGCGGCGGTGCCGAGGTTGACGCGCCGGCAGCCGGTGTCAAGCGCTCGCTGCAGGGAGTCGTCGTCGCGGATGCCGCCCGAGAGCTCGACGTCGACGTCGAGGTGGCCGACGACCGTGGCGAGCTGCTCGACGTTGCTGCCGCGACCGAAGGCGGCGTCGAGGTCGACCAGGTGGATCCACCGTGCGCCGTCCCGCTGCCAGGCCAACGCCGCCTCGAGCGGGTCGCCGTAGGCGGTCTCCGTACCGGCCTCGCCCTGCACCAGGCGTACGGCTCGACCGCCCGCAACGTCGACGGCAGGCAGCAGCTGGAAAGCGTCGGCGGGCACCGGGCAAGCGTACGGTGGCGGGCGGGTCCGTCTGGCGGCACAGCACCTGCCTGGGCAGCCGACGAAACCGCCCGCTCCGCTGCGCCGCCGCAGCACCGAGCCGCGCCGGGCCGTGGTCGCCGTCGTCTCCGACCACATGCGGGGAGAGGTCAGCGGGTAGCGGTGGCCACCTGGACCAGTCGGTCCACCTCCGGCGGCACGTCGGCCGCCTGCCAGGTCACGAAGCGGTAGTCGCGGCCGTCCGGGTAGGCCACGACCACCTCGTAGAGGTAGAAATCGCAGCAGGGCGCCGAACCCTTCTGCGGTAGACCCTCGAAAACCGACGGGTCGTCGGTCAGCGGCAGTACCTTGTCGGCGAGCGGATCCTCCGCGGTCACCCGGAACGTCTCGCGCTCGCCCGCGATGCCGCCGGTGCGGGTAACGGTGACCGCGTCGGCGACACCCGCTGGCGCGGAGTCCGGGGCACTCGTACTCGGATCTGCCGCCGACGAGGCGGTGGCTTCCACCGGTGCCGTGGCGGTCATGTCGTCGCCGCAGCCGGCGAGCAGCGCCGCGGCGAAGGCAACTGACGCGAGCAGGCGCCGACGTCTCACCGAGCTGAGCTGGGTCGAGACGATCATGCTGGTAGGACGCAGCACCGACCGCCGAGGTTCCCGCGCCACTGCCCAGCGGCGGCTCGGCCAGGAGCCGGTCCCGCCCGGCTTGCGACGGGTCCACGGATCTGCCTCGCCACGGCCGGAGGGGTTCGCCACCCGGTGGGCCAGGGAACCACCCGGCGTCACAGGTGGGCCAGCCAGTTGGCCAGCAGTCGCGCGCCTGCATCGCCGGACTTCTCGGGGTGGAACTGGGTGGCCCACAGGGGACCGTTCTCGACCGCGGCGACGAACCGGTCCCCCCCGTGCTCGGCCCAGGTGACGTACGGGGCGGCGAGACGCTCGTGCGTTGCGAGCTCCCAGCGCCGCGCGGCGTAGGAGTGCACGAAGTAGAACCGCTCGCCACCGATCCCGGCGAACATGGTCGAGCCGGAGGGTGACATCACCGTGTTCCACCCCATGTGCGGCACGACCGGTGCGACCAGCCGCTCCACCGTGCCCGGCCACTCCCCGCAGCCGGTCGTCTGTACGCCGTGCTCGACGCCGTGCTCGAACAGCACCTGCATGCCGACGCAGACCCCCAGGACCGGGCGTCCCCCGGCGAGGCGGCGGCCGAGGAGCCGATCACCCTTCACCCGCCTGAGTCCGCTCATGCAGGCGGCGAACGCACCGACCCCCGGCACGAGCAGCCCGTCGGCGGCCGTACCGGTGGCGGGATCGGCAGTCAGGCTCACCCGGGCGCCGGCGCGCTCGACCGCCCGCACGACCGAGCGCAGGTTGCCGGAGCCGTAGTCCAGGACCGCCACGTGCGGCTGAGCGCTCACGAGCCCGCGACCTGACTAGCCGCCCACAAGGTGGCCACGGCCACGGCGCCCAGCACCGCCACCAGCAGCAACGGGCGCCGCTGCCGCCACAGCGCCAGGGCACCGCCGAGGAGCAGTCCCGCCAGCCCCGCGAGGGCCAGTGCCAGTGCGAACGTGCCGGTCAACGGGCCGTGCGCCGCGTTGCGCCGTCGGCCATGGCGTCGAGGGTGCCCTTGGTGCTCGGTACCCCGGCCTCACGCGGGTCGTGGGCGACCGCAGCACGCAACGCGCGGGCGAGTGCCTTGAACTGGGCCTCGACCACGTGATGGGGGTCACGCCCCGACAGGACCCGCACGTGCAGGGCTACGTGGGCGTGCAGCGCCAGCGTCTCAAACACGTGCCGGGTCAGCGACCCGACGAAGGGCACGCCGGCCGCCCCGCCGCCGATGAGGGCGTACTCCTGCCCGGGCGGCTCGCCGGTGTGCACGCAGTACGGGCGCCCGGACACGTCGACCGCGCACTGTACGAGTGCCTCGTCGAGCGGCACCAGCGCGTCCCCGAAGCGGGTGATGCCCTGCTTGTCGGCAAGAGCCTCGCGCAGGGCCTGGCCGAGCGCGATCGCCACGTCCTCGACGGTGTGGTGCGCGTCGACGTGCAGGTCGCCGCTCGCCTGGACCGTCAGGTCGAACAAGCCGTGCCGGGCCAGCGAGGTCAGCATGTGGTCGTAGAAGCCCACACCGGTGCTGACCTCGGCGCGCCCGGAGCCGTCGAGGTCGAGCTCGACCCGCACCCGTGACTCGCTGGTGCCGCGATGCACGGCGGCCCGGCGGGCCCTCGGCGCCGCGTCGCGGCCGTTGTGCTCGGTCTGCTCGACCTGCTGGCCGGTCTGCTCGTCGGTGGGCTGCAGTGCCGCCTGGTCGGTCGGGTCGGTCTGCTCGTCGGCCACCGTCATGACACCCTCGTCGGCTCGGAGGTCCGGTCGGTCACGGCGCCAGTGTCGTGTGCGGCCCCCCGGGCGTGAGCCAGCGCGTCGACGAGGGCCCGCCGGAACGCCTCCGTCTCGGCCGGTGTCCCGACCGAGACCCGCAGCCACCCCGGCGGTCCGGTCTCGCGTACGAGAACGCCTCGGTCGAGCAGGGCCTGCCAGACGGCATGCCGGTCGGCGAAGGTCCCGAACAGGACGAAGTTGGCGTCGGAGTCGGCCACCCGCAGACCCTGCGCGCGCAACGCCGTGACGAGGTCGTCGCGGGCCGCCCGCAGCTCGGCGACCCGGCCCAGCAGCGAGTCGGCGTGCCGCAGCGCCGCCCGGGCAACCGCCTGGGTGGTCGAGCTGAGGTGGTAGGGCAAGCGGACGACCCGCAACGCGTCGACCACCGCCGGGTCGGCGGCCAGGTAGCCCACTCGCCCGCCGGCCAACGCGAAGGCCTTGCTCATCGTGCGGGTGACCACCAGGCGGCGGTGGTCGGCCAGCAGGGACACCGCGCTGGGGGTGCCGGCGCGGCGGAACTCGGCGTACGCCTCGTCGACGACCACCACGCCCGGGGCCACCTCCAGCAGCGCCCGGACCTGAGCCAGCGGCAGAGCCGTACCGGTCGGGTTGTTGGGCGAGGCCAACAGGACCACGGTCGGCCGCTCCGCCCGCACCAGGGCCACGGCCGCGTCGAGGTCGAGGGTGAAGTCGTCCGCGCGGTGCCCGGTCATCCAGCGAGTGCAGGTGTCGCGGGCGTACTCGGGGTACATCGAGTACGTCGGGGCAAAGGAGACCGCGGTGCGGCCCGGCCCACCGAAGGCCTGCAGCAGCTGGAGCATCACCTCGTTGGACCCGTTGGCCGCCCACACCTGGTCGGTCGTCAGCGCACAGCCGGTGTCGGCGCGCAGGTGGGCGGCGAGGTCGGCGCGCAGCGCCAGCGCTTCCCGGTCCGGGTAGCGGTTGAGCCGGCCCGCGACGGCCGCCACCGCCGCGGCGACGTCGGCGACGACCGCTGGTCGCGGTGGGTACGGGTTCTCGTTGGTGTTGAGCTGCACCGGCACGTCGAGCTGCGGGGCGCCGTAGGGTTCGGCGTCGCGCAGCTCGTCACGTACCGGCAGCCATGCCGGGGACGGCATCAGGTGCCCGACTCGTTCCGAGCCCGGGCGACGGTGCCAGGTGCCGACTCGACGCGCACGCGCACAGCCGTGCCGTGCGCCGGTAGGTCCTCTGCCTCGGCCAGAGCGACCACGTGGTGGACCACGTCGGCGAGCGCGGACTCGTCGTACCTGATCACGTGCACGGCTCGACAAAAGGTCCGGACCGAGAGTCCGGAGGCGGCGCGGGCGCTGCCACCGGTGGGCAGCACGTGGTTGGACCCAGCGCAGTAGTCACCGAGCGACACCGGCGTCCACGGACCGACGAACACGGCGCCTGCGTTGCGGACCCGGTCGGCGACCCGGTCGGCGGCACGGGTCTGCACCGACAGGTGCTCGGCGGCGTACGCGTCGACGACCTCGAGCGCCTGGTCGACATCGCGGACCAGCACGGTGCCCGACTGCGCACCGGCGAGCGCGGTGGCGATGCGCTGTGCGTGCTTGGTGGCCGGCACCTGGCGGGCCAGCTCGGCATCGACCGCGTCGGCCACGTCGGCCGCGTCGGTCACCAGCACCGCGGCGGCCAGCGGGTCGTGCTCGGCCTGGCTAACCAGGTCGGCGGCCACGTGCACGGGATCGGCCGAGTCGTCGGCCAGCACGAGGATCTCGGTCGGGCCGGCCTCGGAGTCGATGCCGACGCGGCCCTTCAGCAGGCGCTTGGCCGCCACGACGTAGACGTTGCCCGGCCCGGTGACCAGGTCGACCGGCCGGCAGGGACCTGCTCCGTAGGCGAACATCGCGACCGCCTGCGCGCCGCCGACGGCGTACACCTCGTCGACGCCCAGGAGGGCGCACGCGGCGAGCACGCTCGGGTGCGGGAGACCGCCGTGCTCGCGCTGCGGTGGGCTGCTGAGCGCCAGCGAACCAGCTCCGGCGACCTGTGCGGGTACGACGTTCATCACGACACTGCTGAGCAACGGGGCGAGTCCACCCGGCACGTACAGCCCGACCCGCTCGACGGGCACGAGCCGTTGGGCGACCGTGCCGCCGGGGACGACCTGGGTGGTCGTACCCGGCTCGAGCTCGTCTGCGCAGGTGCGTCGCAGCCGGGCTACCGACTCCTCGAGAGCGGCGCGCACGTCGGAGTCGAGGGCGGCCAGCGCGTCGGCCAGAGCGCGGGGCGGGACGGCGATGTCGTCGAGGCGCACGCCGTCGTGGGCCTGCGTGGCGGCGAGCACCGCTTCGCGACCACGGCGGCGCACGTCGTCGCAGATCGGTCGGACCACCTCCATGGCCGCTTCGACGTCGAACGCGGCGCGTGGCACCAGCGCCCGGTAGTCGACCGGCGCGTGACCGGCCGGGAACCCGGGCCGGGCGGTGTCACGCAGGTCGATTCGTCGCAGCATGCGGCTCAGTCTAGGGACGGCTCGCGCCGGCGCCCGTTGCGTGCTGGCGGGCTCGGGGCCGAACCTATTGGACCGGGGCCACCCCGAACCAACGAGGCAGCCGTTCGCAACGGGGACGCGACTGATCGACGCGCGGCGGCGATGCCCGACCGGCTACTGGCTGATGCGGTACACGTCGAACACCCCGTCGACACCGCGTACGGCGCGCAGGACGTGTCCGAGGTGGCTCGGCTCGCCGAGCTCAAAGGTGAACTTCGAGCGGGCGACCCGGTCGCGTCCGGTGGCCAGCGCGGCGGAGAGGATGTTGACGTGCTGGTCGCTGAGCACCCGGGTGATGTCGGACAGCAGCCGCGCCCGGTCGAGCGCCTCCACCTGGATCGCCACGAGGAACATCGACGTGGACGTGGGCGCCCACTCCGCCTCGACGAGGCGCTCCGGTTGCGCGGACAGGCTGGTCATGTTCGGACAGTCGGTGCGGTGCACCGAGACCCCGGCGCCGCGGGTGACGAATCCCTTGATGTCGTCGCCGGGCACGGGCGTGCAGCAGCGGGCCAGCTTGACCAGCAGGCCGCTGGCACCGTGCACGATGACCCCCGCGTCGCCGCGGACGGGACGCCGGCCCAGCTCGCGGGGCAGCACCACCGCCTCGGACAGGTCCTCGACGCTGCCGTCCTCGCCGCCGTTGAGGTCGATGATGCGTTTGACGACGTTCTGTGCGCCGGTGTGGCCCTCCCCCACTGACGCGTACAGCGCGGAGACGTCGGACAGGTGCAGGTCGGCAGCGACCGCCTGCAACGCGTCGTGGCTGAGCAGGCGTTGCAGCGGGAGGTTCTCCTTGCGCATGAGGCGCGCGATCGCGTCTCGGCCCCGCTCGATCGACTCCTCGCGCCGTTCCTTGGTGAACCAATGCCGGATCTTGGTACGCGCGCGGGGACTCTGCACGAACCCCAGCCAGTCGCGGCTGGGTCCGGCGTTCTCCGCCTTGGAGGTGAAGACCTCCACCACGTCCCCGTTGTCCAGCGTCGACTCCAACGGCACCAGTCGGCGGTTGACGCGGGCGCCGATGGTGGCGTGACCCACCTCGGTGTGCACCGCGTACGCGAAGTCGACCGGTGTCGAGCCGGTGGGCAGCGACACCACGTCACCTCGCGGGGTGAATACGTACACCTCCGAGGAGTTGATCTCATAGCGCAGCGAGTCGAGGAAGTCCTCGGGATCGGAGGTGTCGGCCTGCCAGTCGAGCAGCTGCCGCAGCCACGGCATCTCCTGGCGCCGGCCCTTGTCACCGACCGGCACGACCGGGGCCGTGGGCAGCACGGCCTGCGGGTCCTCCTTGTACTTCCAGTGCGCGGCCACGCCGTACTCGGCCCGCCGGTGCATCGCGAAGGTGCGGATCTGCAGCTCGACCGGCTTGCCCTGCGGGCCGATCACGGTGGTGTGCAGCGACTGGTAGAGGTTGAACTTCGGCAGCGCGATGTAGTCCTTGAACCGGCCGGGCACCGGGTTCCAGTGCGAGTGCAACAGCCCGAGCACCGCGTAGCAGTCCCGTTCGTGCTGCACCAGGACGCGGATGCCGACGAGGTCGTTGATGTCACCGAACTCGCGGCCGCGCACGATCATCTTCTGGTAGATCGAGTAGAAGTGCTTGGGCCGGCCGGTGACGGTCGCCTTGATCTTGGCCGCGCGTAGGTCGCGCTGTACGGCCGAGATGACGGTGGCGAGCAGCTCCTCGCGCGAGGGGGCGCGCTCGGCCACCATGCGCACGATCTCGTCGTAGACCTTGGGGTGCAGCGTGGAGAACGCGAGGTCCTCGAGCTCCCACTTCATGGTGTTCATGCCCAGGCGGTGAGCCAGCGGCGCGAAGATCTCCAGCGTCTCCTTGGCGATCCGCTCCTGCTTGTCCTGACGCAGGTAGCGCAGCGTACGCATGTTGTGCAGGCGGTCGGCGAGCTTGATGACGAGCACCCGGATGTCACGCGACATCGCGACGATCATCTTGCGGATGGTCTCCGCCTGGGCGGAGTCGCCGTACTTGACCTTGTCGAGCTTGGTCACCCCGTCGACCAGCACCGCCACCTCGTCGCCGAAGTCGCGGCGCAGCTGGGCCAGCGTGTACGGCGTGTCCTCGATGGTGTCGTGCAAGAGCGACGCGCACAGCGTCGGCACGTCCATCCCCAGCTCGGCCAAGATCGTGGTGACCGCCAAGGGATGGGTGATGTAGAGGTCACCGCTCTTGCGCCGCTGGTGGACGTGCAGCCGCTCCGCGGTCGAGTACGCCCGCTCGACCGGCCCGAGGTCGGCCTTGGGATGGTTGAGGCGCACCTGCGCGAACAGCGGCTCGAGTGTGGGGTGCCCACTCGACATGTTGCGGCCGATGCCGGCCAGTCTCGTCCGCATGCGGGCCCGTGTTGGCGGCCCACCGGCCGACGGCGGCGGGCCGGTGTCTCGCGGTGCCTCGGTTGTCCCAGAGCTTGCGCTCTGCTGGCTCCTGGGACTTCTCGCGGTCTTCGGCGTTCCGGCCGTCTGTGTGGTCCTGGTGCTGTCCGTGGCCGGCTGGGCGGGCGCAGCCTTGGTTGCGGCGACCGAGGTGGGGCGCGGACCGGCCGCCGCGGGCACAGCGCGGCCCACGGCACCGGGTGTCGTCCGCTCCGCCATGCAACGAGTCTAAGAGGTTGCAACGCATCGCGGTGGCACGCGACCTGGCCGGTCACCAGCTGTGCTTGTCATGGCTGCGTGCTGCTGCTCATGGCTTCGACGCCCTGAGAAGCAACCCCATACCACGAGAACGTGGTAACGGCAGCCGGCGCAGCCGCGCTCAGATGGTGCGGACCGAGCGCAGCGGCACGCCGCCGAGCCGCTCGCGACCGCCGAGGAAGGACAGCTCCAACAGCACCACTACACCGGCCACCTCGACCCCGGTGCGGTGCAGGAGGTCCAGAGTCGCCTCGACGGTGCCGCCGGTGGCCAGCACGTCGTCGAGCAGGACGACGCGTTGACCGGCGGTCACCGCACCGCGGTGCAGCTCGAGCGTGGCCTGTCCGTACTCCAGCTCGTACGAGACGGCGTGCGACGGTCCCGGCAGCTTGCCTTGCTTGCGTACGGGCACGAAACCGGTACGCAGCGCAAGAGCCACCGGGGCGGCGAGGATGAAGCCACGGGCCTCGATGCCGAGGACCGCGTCGAGCGCGCCACCTGCGGTGACGTCGCGGACCTGCTCGCTGAGCGCGTCGACGGTCACCGACAACCCGTGCGGGTCGGCCAGCAACGGGCTGATGTCCTTGAAGACGACCCCCGGTCGTGGGAAGTCGGGCACGTCTCGGACCAGCGAGTCGAGCGCGCGTTCCACCCCTGCCTCGGTCGGCAGCGTCATCGACGTCTGCTGGAGCGCGTACCGCGCTGCGGCTGGATGCGACGTGCAGAGCCGCCGCCGCTGCTCAGCGGCCGACGGCGTCCAGCACTGCCGGCACTCGCTGACTCTGCATCCTCCTCCTCGACCGCTGCCGGCTCGGACGGCTCGGGCCGGGTCCGCGACACAGCCGTCGCCCCGTGCGGTCCAGATCGGCCGCCCCCGTCCGGGGCGGCGCGACCGACCGACGTGTCGCGGCGACCGATCCGACCGGACCCGGCCGGATCGCCGGTACGACCGGTGTCAGCCGGGCTGGCTGGGTGGCCGACGTTGTCGACTCCGGCGGTCACGCCGGCCGGCACCGGGACGGCGCCCTCGTGGTCCTTGCCCGGCCGGCCCTGCCCCCGTTCGGCCCGGGCCCGGCGGGCCAGCACCTTCTTGGCGTGCTTGCGCACGACCTCCTCGCGCTCCTTCAGGCCCGCCACGAGCGGCGTCGCGATGAAGATCGAGGAGTACGTACCGGCGGCCATGCCGACGAACAGCGCCAGCGCCAGGTCCTTCAACGGGCCGGTGCCGAGCACGAGCGCTCCGACCAGCAGCAGCGCGGCCACCGGCAGCAAGGCGGTGACCGAGGTGTTGATCGAGCGCACCAAGGTCTGGTTGATGGCCAGGTTGGCCTGCTCGCTCCAGGTGCGCCGGGTCTGCTCGACGAAGCCGCGGGTGTTCTCGCGGACCTTGTCGAAGACGACGACCGTGTCGTAGAGGGAGTAGCCGAGGATCGTCAGCAGCCCGGTGACCGTCGCCGGAGTCACCTCGAACCCCGACCATGCGTAGACCCCGGCGGTGATCACCAGGTCGTGGAAGAGCGCCACCAGCGCGGCCGCCGACATCTTCCACTCTCGGAAGTAGGCCCAGATGAACAGGACCACGAGGGTCAAGAACACGGCGAGACCGGTCAGTGCCTTGTCACGGACCTGCTCTCCCCAGGTGGGACCGATCAGGTCTTGGCTGACCTCCCGGGCGCCGGCTTGTTCCAACGCCTGCTGAACGACGGTCGCCTGGCTCTGGTCGAGCGGTGGGGTCTGCACCCGGATCGCGTCGGAGCCCGAGGTGGTGACGACGGGGTCCTGGACGCCGGCCACACCCGCCCCCTCGGCGGCTTGCCGCAGGGTGTCGACGTTGGCCTCCGTGGGCGCGATGGTCGCGGTGAACTCGACGCCACCCTTGAACTCGATGCCGAGGTTGACCCCGCGGACGAGCAGCCCGGCGGCGGCGACGAGCACGATCACGGCCGACATCAGGTACCACAGACGGCGACGCCCGACGAAGTCGACCGACACCTGGCCGGAGTACAGGCGATGGCCAATGGCCCCCAGCGTGCTCATCGGACCCCTCCACTGGCCGCGGGGCGTGGCGCGCGCGCCATCTGACTGACAGACCGGCCGCTGATGCCGAGGTGCGCGGCGTCGAGCCCGGACAGCTTGTGGCCCTGGCCGAAGAATCGTGTCCGGGCCAGCAGCGTCACCATCGGCTTGGTGAAGAAGAACACCAAGAACACGTCGACGACAGTCGTGAGGCCGAGCGCGAAGGCGAAGCCTTGGACCACACCGATGGCAAAGACGTACAGCACGAGTGCCGCCAGGAACGACACCGCGTCGGCGGCGAGGATGGTGAGCCGGGCGCGTCGCCAGCCGTTCTCAACGGCCACTCGCAGGCTGCGCCCGTCACGGACCTCGTCGCGCAGCCGCTCGAAATAGACGATGAACGAGTCCGCGGTGATGCCGATCGCCACGATCAGCCCGGCGATCCCGGGCAGGGTGAGGGTGAAACCCACCGACTGGCCGAGCAGGAGCGTCAGCGGGTAAACGATCGCCGCCGCGATGAGCAGGGACGCCATGATCACCAGGCCGAGTCCGCGGTAGTAGAGCAGTGCGTACGCGAGCACCAGCCCCAGGCCGAACGCGCCGGCGAGCAGGCCGGCGTCCAGCTGCGAGCCGGCCAGCGTCGGCCCCTCGACGCTGACGCCGTTGATGCCGAACGACAGCGGCAGCGCGCCGTACTTGAGCTGGTTGGCCAGCTCGGTGGCGGTGGCCTGGGTGAACGGTGGCGAGCCACCGGAGATCTGCGAGTTGCCGTCGAGGATCGGGTCGATGACCACCGGGGCGGAGAGCACCTGGCCGTCGAGCACGATCGCGAAGGGCACCTGCTGGCCGGCGAGGGCGCGGGTGGCCGTGGCGAAGGTCTCGGAGGCAGCGCTGTCGAAGTCCAGCGCGACGACCCACTCCAGCGACTGGCTCGGTGGGACCGCATTGGCGTCGTCGAGCTGGGTCCCCTCGATGATGGCCGGGCTCAACAGGTAGGCCTGACCGTCGCTGTCGCACGTGATGAGCGGCCGGCTCGCGTCGTCGACGACCTGGGCGGCGCCACCCTGCGGGTCCGGGCACTGGAACGACTGCACCTGGTCTCTCAGCTGGGCCAAGGCGTCGGCGTACGCGTCGGGTGCCGGCTGCCCGAGCGCGACGGCGAGCATCTGCTCGAGGACCAGCTGTGACCAGTCGGGCTCCTGCTGACCGCTGCCCTGGCCGTCGCCCTGACCAGTGCCCTGGTCGCCGCCCTGACCACTGCCCTGGCCATCGCCCTGGTCGCCGGTGCCGTCCCCGTCAGCCTGGGGCACCGTCCGTGGGTTTGCCACCGCCCCCGCGGTCACGCCGGGGGAGCGCACGCTGGTGCCAATGTTGTTGCCGAGGCCGCCGCCGATGGTGTTGCCGTTGCCGCCGGTAAGGCTGTTGCCCACGTTGTTGCCGGCACCGCCGTTGCCCGCACCGTTGTTGTTGCCGGCACCGCCGTTGCCCGCACCGTTGCTGTTGCCGGCACCACCGTTGCCTTCCCCGCTGTTGCCGGCACCAGAGCCGGTGGGGGGCGCCAGCGGCACCTGCGGCGTGGGGGCAGCCGTGCCGCCGGTCGTGGCCCAGACCAACCGGAAGCGCAGCTGGGCCGTGCGGCCGACCTGGTCCACCAGGTCCTGGCTCTGCTGTCCGGGCACCTCGACGATGATCTGGTCGCCACCTTGGGTGGTGACCTCGGCCTCGGACACCCCGCTGCCGTTGACCCGCTGCTCGATGATGTCGCGCGCCTCCGCGAGCTTCTCCGGCGTCGGCTGGTCACCCCCCTCCTGGATGGCTTGCAGCGCGATACGCGTGCCACCCTGCAGGTCGAGCCCCAGCTTGGGTTTCCAGGTGCCGCCGAGTGCCGCCATCGCGTACAGCGACGCGACCACGAGGAGGAAGGCCAGCAGGACGCGGCCGGGACGGCGCCTCACCGGTCGGCGGGCCGATCGCTCGGGCGCTGCACAGCGTCGGTCGCCGAGGCGTCCTCGGCCCCCAGTGTCTCCTCGGCCCCCGGTGTCTCCTCGGCCCCCGGCGAGGTGAACCCGACATCGGCGGCCGTGGCACCGGTGCCCGCGGGGCTGTCTTCGGCGCTTGCCTCCGCGTCGACGATTTTGGCGACGGACTGACGGTGCACCGTCACCGTCACCTCGGGGGCGACGGTGAGCCGCACCTGCTCGGGCTCGACCGTGTCGATGTCGCCGAACAGTCCGCTGGTCAACATCACCCGGGCACCGGGTTGCAGCGACGCCTGGGTCCGCGCGACCTCACGCTGGCGGCGCCGGGCCGGGCGGATCGCGAGCAGGTAGAACACCAGCAGCAGCGCCAAGGGCAGCAACAGCGGGGACAGCTGGTCGGACGTCACGGTGTGGCTCCAGAGCAGGGACGGACGCTGTCCGGTGCGGACAGCAGACGGGCCAGCGCGGGCCACCGGGGCCGGCTGGGTCCGGTGGGCAGTGTAGCCAGCGGGTGGCGAAGCGGAGCGGACCCGAGGCTCACCAGGGAAGGACCGGTTCTGCCGGTGGCGGACTGAGACCCAGGTGCTCCCAGGCGCTGCGGGTCGCCACCCGCCCGCGCGGGGTGCGGGCCAGCATGCCGGTGCGCACCAAGAACGGTTCGGCGACCTCCTCGACGGTCTCGCGCTCCTCCCCCACCGCCACCGCGAGCGTCGACAGGCCGACCGGCCCACCGCCGAAGCGGCCGCACAGCGCCTGCAGCACGGCCCGGTCGAGGCGGTCCAGCCCGAGCTCGTCGACCTCGTACAACGCCAGTGCCGCGCGTGCCGCGGCGCCGTCGACGGTGCCGTCACCGTGCACCTGGGCGTAGTCGCGGACGCGGCGCAGCAGGCGGTTGGCGATGCGGGGGGTGCCACGGGACCGCCCGGCTACCTCGTCGGCGCCCTCGGCGCTCACGTCGACCCCGAGCAGACGCGCGGACCGGTCGACGATGCGGCGCAGCTCGGCGGGCTCGTAGAACTCGAGCTGACCGGTGAAGCCGAACCTGTCGCGCAGTGGTCCCGGCAGCAGTCCGGAGCGGGTGGTTGCCCCGACGAGGGTGAAGCGGGGGATTTCCAGCGGGATGGCGGTGGCGCCGGGTCCCTTGCCGACCACGACGTCCACCCGAAAGTCCTCCATGGCCAGATAGAGCATCTCCTCGGCCGGCCGGGACATGCGGTGCAGCTCGTCGACGAACAGCACGTCGCCCTCGCCCACGCCGGACAGGATTGCGGCGAGGTCACCGGCGTGCTGGATCGCCGGGCCGCTCGTCACCCTCAGGGCCGCGCCCATCTCGGCCGCCACGATCATCGCCAGCGTCGTCTTGCCGAGGCCGGGTGGGCCGGCGAGCAGGACGTGGTCGGAGGTCGAGCCGCGGTTGCGGGCTGCCGACAGCACCAGGGACAGCTGCGCGCGTACCCGCTCTTGGCCGACGAGCTCGTCGAGAGTGCGGGGGCGCAGGGTCGACTCCGCCACCATCTCGTCGGCATCGTCGAGCACGGGTCGCGCTTCGACGAGCTCGCGGGAGCGTTCGTCGGCCGGGTCGAGGCGCCGTCCGGTGCGGGTCTTCGGCTCCACGGTCAGCTCCTCGACAGCGACCGCAGGGCGGCGCGAAGCAGCGCGGGCACGTCGGAGGGCGCCTCAGATTCGGCCTGGGGACCGACGGCCTCGACCGCCTGGTCGGCCTCGCGGGTCGACCACCCGAGACCGACGAGGGCACCGTGCACCTGTCCTTGCCAGCCACCGGTGTCGGCGGTCGCGGTCGGCCCGGCGGTGAGCGCGGCATCGGGCAGGCCGATGCGGTCCTTCAGCTCGAGCACGATGCGCTGGGCGCCCTTGCGCCCGATGCCCGGCACCTGCGTCAGTGCAGCCAGGTCCTCGGTGCGTACGGCGCGACGCAGGTCGTCGGGGCCGTGCACGGCCAGCATCGCCTGCGCCAGCTTGGGCCCCACGCCGCTCGCGGTCTGCACCAGCTCGAACAGGTCGCGCTCGTCGTCGTCGGCGAAGCCGAAGAGGGTGAGCGACTCCTCCCGCACGACCATCGAGGTGGAGACCCGGGCGGGCCGCCCGACTCGCAGCCCGGCGAGTGTGCCTGGTGTGCACTGCACCAGCAGACCCACTCCACCGACGTCGACGACGACGGCGCTCGGTGTGGTCGCGGCCACCTGGCCGTCGACGTAGGCGATCATCGGTTGCTCCTCCCGGCCGCCGCCACGGCAGCCTCCAGTCGGTGGGCGGCACCGCCGCGCCACACATGGCAGATCGCGAGCGCCAGCGCGTCGGCCGCGTCGGGCGGACGCGGCGGCGCGGGCAGGCGCAGGAGGCGCACCACCATGGCGGCAACTTGCGCCTTGTCGGCGCGGCCGTGACCGGTCACCGCAGCCTTGACCTCGCTGGGAGTGTGCAGCCCCACCGGCAGCCCGCGGCGAGCCGACACCAGCAGCGCGACTCCACTCACCTGTGCGGTGCCCATCACGGTGCGGACGTTGTGCTGGCTGAAGACTCGCTCGATGGCCACGGCGTCGGGCCGGTACGCCTCGACCCAGGTGACGAGGTGACGCTCGAGGGACAACAGGCGCGTCGACAGGTCAGCGTCCGTGGGAGTACGGAAGACGTCGACCTCGATGAGGCTCAGCGGCCGCCCGGGGGCACCGTCGACCACGCCGACCCCGCAACGAGTGAGGCCGGGGTCGACACCCAGGACGCGCACGCTTGCTCCCCTCGGGTCGGCTCTGACGGTCGTGACCGCTGGCTGGGTTGGAACACGTGTTCGGACGCGGGTGACGCTACCGCTGGGTGCTGACCATCTCGGCACGCCGCGCCGTCGTACCGGGTGCTGCGCGGCGTAGATGCGCGCACTCGATGCGGCAGAGTGCGCAAGCCGACCTGCCAGCGACTCAACGTATGTTGGTGATAACATACGTTTGTGGGCATGAAGAGAACGACGGTGTTCGCCAACGAGGACGACCTGGCGACCATCAAGGCCGCAGCCGCCCGCCGCGGCGTCCCCGAAGCCGAGCTCCTCCGAGACGCCATCCACCTCGCGGCGATGGCCGCCCGGTCCTGGGACGAACCGTTCTTCACCCACACCTACGTCCCGAAGGACAGGTCACGTCGCGGCAGCGCCGACGAGGTCCTGGCGGACACCTGGGCCGAGAAGTCGCAAGCGTACGAGCGGACCAAGAGGCCGGCTCCTTGATCGTCGTAGCAGACACCTCGGGACTGCTGGCAGCGCTCGACGAGACCCATCCAGATGGCGACGCCGCGCGGACCGTCTTGCGCGACGCCGGAACGCTGATCGTCTCTCCACTGTTGCTCAGTGAGCTCGACCACGCGGGCCGGCGTGTCCTTGGTCGCGGTGCCGCACACCAGGCGATCGATGACGTCCGGCGCTGGGCCAGGGCGGGTCGTGCTGTGCTTCCCGAGGTGACCGCCGACATCCTCGACACCGCACAAGCCGTGCGCATGCGCTACAGCGACCTGTTGCTCGACCTCGCTGACGCCGTGAACGTGGCATTCGCCGCTACGTTCCGCACCAACGCAGTGCTGACGCTCGATCGACGAGACTTCCGCGCTATCCGTCCCCTCACAGACCACCGCGCCTTCCGGGTGCTGCCCGATGATGCCTGACGTCCCTCCGGCAGGGCGGGAGCAGCTGCTCACCGGTTCAATCCTCGAGTCACCCCGACCACACCGACCGACAAGATCTCGGGATCCGTCCACGCGACCGGTCCGAGCGCTGGCTCACGCCATCTCGGCCAGGACGTCATCGGGCGCGTCGACGTTGGTGAAGACGTTCTGCACGTCATCGGAGTCCTCGAGCGCCTCGACGAGCCGGACGATCTTGCCCGCACCGGGCGCGTCGACCTGCACCGACACCGACGGTACGAACGAGGCCTCGGCCGAGTCGTAGTCGAGCCCGGCGTCCTGCAACGCGGTGCGGACCGCCACCAGGTCGCTGGACTGGCACAAGACCTCGAAGTCGTCCCCGAGGTCGTTGACCTCCTCCGCGCCGGCGTCCAGCACGGCGTCCAGCACCGTGTCCTCGTCGACCTCGGCCCCGTCTTGCAGCCGTGGCACGAGCACGACGCCGCGCCGGGTGAACAGGTACGAGACCGAGCCGGGGTCGGCCATCGACCCGCCGCCGCGCGACATGGCCGTACGCACCTCCATTGCCGCGCGGTTGCGGTTGTCGGTGAGGCACTCGACCAGGAACGCAACCCCACCCGGCCCGTAACCCTCGTACATGATCGTCTCGTAGTCGGCGCCCCCTGCTTCCGCGCCCGACCCCCGCTTCACCGCCCGGTCGATGTTGTCGTTGGGCACCGAAGTCTTCTTCGCCTTCTGGATGGCGTCGTAGAGCGTGGGGTTGCCGGCCGGGTCGCCGCCGCCGGTACGCGCCGCGACCTCGACGTTCTTGATCAGTTTGGCGAACAGCTTGCCCCGCCGGGCGTCGACGACGGCCTTCTTGTGCTTGGTCGTCGCCCACTTGGAGTGGCCGGACATCGTGGCTCCTGACGGGTCAGACCGACTCGCGGACCACCTGCACGAAGTGCCGGTGCATGCGGTCGTCGCCAGTCAGCTCGGGGTGGAACGAGGTGGCGAGCAGCGGGCCCTGCCGGACCGCGACGATCCTACCGGTGGCGGGTCCGGTGGCGACCACGGCGAGCGCTTCGGCGTCGGCCCCGACCTTCTCGACCCACGGGGCGCGGATGAACACCGCGTGGAACGTGTCGTGGAGGCTGCTGACGTCCAGGTCGGCCTCAAAGGAGTCGACCTGGCGTCCGAAGGCGTTGCGCCGCACCGTCATGTCGATACCGCCCACTGTCTCCTGACCGCTCGCCGCACCCTCGAGCCGGTCGGCAAGCAGGATCATGCCCGCGCAGGTGCCGAAGGCGGGCATCCCTTCGTGCACCCGCTCGCGCAGCGGCTCCAGCAGGTCGAACGCGACGGCGAGCTTGTGCATGGTGGTGGACTCCCCGCCGGGCAGCACCACCGCATCGACGCGCTGCAGCTCGTCGCCGCGGCGTACCGGCAGCGCTTCCACACCGGCGGCGGCCAGCATCCGCAGGTGCTCGCGAGTGTTGCCCTGGAGCGCGAGCACGCCGACGGTGGTGGAAGCAGGCACCTCCCCAGCGTACGAACCCGCCGACCCGCGGCCCACTGGCAGCGCGTCACACCCGACGCTGCCAGGAGCAGGCGACCTCGACGCGTCCCTCGTCGAAGGTAGCGCTCAGGCCGTGCGCCGCCAGCACCTCCAGCACCTCGTCGAGCAGTGCGTCACCCGGGGCGACGTTGGCGGTGTCACCGTGCCAGAGGTTGAGCTCGAGCATGCCGTGCTGGACCGCGTGCCAGACGTCGGGCGGGGTGAACCACACGACTCCGGTCGCGCTCGAGCCGCGCGCGTGGCGGCGCTCGAGGTCGTCGGTGGCGGCCCAGTGGTCCTCCACGTACGAGAGCACGACGACGCCGCGGACGGCCAGCTCGGCGAACGCCGCGGACAGCCGGTCGTGATCGGTGACGGTCGGCCAGTCGGCCTGCTCGCGCCGCACCCGCTCGACCGCGGCACGGGTCGCCTGCGCGACCAGGTCGTGATCGGCGTGACCGTGATCCTGCTCGGCGGCTTGCGCCACCTCCGCGGCGAGGTCACCGGCGTCGAGGTAGCCCGCGCGCACCAAGACGTAGGCGTACGTGCGCAGGTCGTCGGGCGGGGACGCGCTCACCGCTCGGGCGCGGTCGCCTTCACCAGCCCCGCTCGGCGAGTCGGTGCGGCGCCGGCACCTCGTCGACGTTGAGGCCCACCATGGCCTCCCCGAGGCCGCGCGACACCTTGGCGAGCACGTCGGGGTCGTCGTAGAAGGTGGTCGCCGCCACGATGGCCTCGGCTCGCTGGGCCGGGTTGCCCGACTTGAAGATGCCGGAGCCGACGAAGACGCCCTCGGCGCCGAGCTGACGCATCATGGCCGCGTCGGCCGGGGTGGCGATGCCCCCGGCGGTGAAGAGCACGACGGGCAGCTTGCCGGCTCGGGCGACCTCTGCCACCAGCTCGTACGGCGCCTGCAGCTCCTTGGCGGCCACGTACAGCTCGTCGTCGTCGAGGACCGTCAGCCGGCGGATCTCGCTGCGGATGCGACGCATGTGGGTCGTGGCGTTGGAGACGTCGCCGGTGCCGGCCTCGCCCTTGGACCGGATCATCGCCGCGCCCTCGCTCAGCCGGCGCAGCGCCTCACCGAGGTTGGTGGCGCCGCACACGAACGGCACGGTGAAGGCCCACTTGTCGATGTGGTTGGCGTAGTCGGCGGGCGTGAGCACCTCGGACTCGTCGACGTAGTCGACGCCCAGGCTCTGCAGCACCTGCGCCTCGGCGAAGTGGCCGATCCGGGCCTTGGCCATGACCGGGATCGACACCGCCTCGATGATCGAGTCGATCATGTCGGGGTCGCTCATCCGCGACACGCCACCCTGCGCACGGATGTCGGCGGGCACCCGCTCTAGCGCCATCACCGCGACGGCACCGGCGTCCTCGGCGATGCGAGCCTGCTCCGCGGTGACGACGTCCATGATGACGCCGCCCTTGAGCATCTCGGCCATGCCGCGCTTGACCCGAGCGGTGCGCTGGATTCGACCACCCGCATCCGCCCCGGCGAGAGCGTCGGTCTGGGCGGGCTGGTCGCTGCTGGTCACGGTGCACCTCGAGGATCGTGGCGGGGGTGGCGCCAGGTCAGGCGCCGACCTCCATGGTACGGCCGCGACGACCGGCCCGGCTGCCTGCCACGGCGGCGCCGCGAGGACGAGGCCGCGGCGGGTTCAGGGCGCCCGGGCCACCACGTCGAGGAGAGCCTGAGGAGGTTCGACGTCGAGCTGTTCGACGCGCGGCCAGGGTGCGTGCCCGGCCAGGTGCAGCCAGCGCACCAGGCGGCGCTGTCGGCCTCGGCTGGTGCGCGCGACCAGGTCGGTGTGGAAGGCGGTCGCGAGCCGGACCCGGTCACAGGCGGCCGCCAGGTCGGCCAGCAGGGCGCGGCCACCTTCGTCGCTCTGCCGCCAGAGCTCGTCGACCTCGTCGTGGCCCAGCACCGTACGCAGCGTCTGCGACAGCGCGCTCTCCCCCGCCGGCCGGTCGGGTCGGCTGCGCACCTGCTGAGCCGCGTCGAGCAGCAGCAGCGACGCCGCGGGGTCGAGGACGCCGCTGACGGCCAGCTGGGTGGTGCAGGCTGCTCGGTCGACCAGGTGCCGGTCCAGCGAGGCGTGCGCCGTCGCGAGCCGGATGTGCAGGCGGTCCAGGCGACCGGCGGTGGTGGACAACAGCACGGTGACGGCACCGATCGCGAGCAGCACGACGAGCACCACCGCCCAGGTGTCGGCGCTCACGAGGCCCTCACCACTCCACGTCGGCGGCGCCGCGCAGGCCGGTCACCGCGTCGTAGACGCGCCGCACCCGTTCGGCGACCACGCTCCAGTCGTAGGCCCGTACCGCCCGGGCGGCCTCGCCGGCACGGCGGGTGGCCGCCGGGTCGGACAGCGTGGCGAGGAGGACGTGGGCCAGGTCGGCTGGGTCCCCGGACCGGAACGAGCTGCCCCACCGGTCCCGCTCGAGGACTGCGCGGAAGGCCGGCAGGTCGGCGGCCACGACCGGTGCGCCGGCCGCCATCGCCTCGACGAGCACGATGCCGAAGCTCTCCCCGCCGGTGTGGGGGGCTACATAGGCGTCGCTGCCGGCGAGCAGCGAGGCCCGGGTCGGGTCGTCGACCGGCCCGACGAAGTGCAGCGCCCGCTGGCAGGCGTCGCCGATCCCGCTGCGTACGGCTGCCTCGTCGCCGGCTCCAACGACGACGACCTCTAGTCCGGGACAGTTGCGCAGCATGCGTGGCAGCGCCGCCAGCAGCACCGGGAGCCCCTTGCGCGGCTCGTCGTAGCGGCCCAGGAAGCACACCTGCGGCCGGGACAGCCGCAGCGGGGGCGCCGCGGCGAACCGGTCGACGAACAGGCCGTTGGGGATCACCACGGCGTCACTGCCGTGACGCCCGACCCGCCGGCGGGCCTGCTCGGACACCGCGATGCCGGCCGACAGCCGGTCGAGTGTCGGACGCAGGATGCCGGCGGCGGCGGACATGGCGCGCGAGCGCTCCATCGCGGTGTGGAACGTCGCCACGCTCGGCCCCTCCCAGGAGGCCAGCGCGAGCAAGGACAGGCTGGGGGTTGCCGGCTCGTGCACGTGCAGCACGTCGAAGCGACCCTCGCGCAGCCAGCGACGGGCCCGGCCCAGGGTCACCGGCCCGAAGCTGACCCGGGCGATCGACCCGTTGTAGGGCACCGGTACGGCGCGGCCCGCCGAAGTCACGTGGGCGGGCAGCGAGTCGCTCTCCGACGGCGCGAGGACCAGCACCTCGACCCCCCGCACGAGCAGCGCCTCGGCGAGGTCACGGACATGGTTCTGCACGCCGCCGGGCACGTCGAGGGAGTACGGGCACACCAGCCCCACCCGCAACGGCCTCACGAGCGCTCGGATACGGGCATGTCGGCGGTGAAGACCGGCTGCAGCATGTGCCAGTCTGCCGGCGCGGCGCGGATCGCGGCACTCATGTCGTCGGCGATGCGCTGCGTCGCCTCGCCGACCGCCTCCGGGCCGCTGGGCAGCACCACCGGCTCGTGGCAGCGCACATGCATGGTGGGACCGTCGTAGTCGCAAGTCACCGCGAGCAGCCGCGCACCGGTACGCCGAGCGAGCAGGGCGGGTCCGTGCGGCAGCCGGGCCGGCTCCCCGAGCAGCTGCACCGTGGCGCCGGTGCCCCTGAGGTCGCGGTCGCCGAGCAGGCACACCAGCCCACCGGCCCGCAGCCGCTCGACCAGCACCGGCAGCACGGGTGGGCCACCGGTGAGCGCCAGCACCTCCATGCCGAGCCCCGAGCGGTAGCGGACGAAGTCGTCGTACACCGCCGCCGGTCGCAGCCGCTCGACCACGGTGGTCACCGGCATGCCCTCGACGCAGCCCCAGGCACCGGCGAGGTCCCAGTTGCCCATGTGCGGGAGCACCGCGACGACTCCCTGGCCGCGGGCCAGCGGCTGTCGTACCCGCGACATGTCGTGCGGCACCACCAGTCGGCGCAGGTCGTGCGCAGACCAGCGGGGCAACCGGAACGCTTCGCCCCAGTAGCGCAGGTAGGACCGCATCGCCGCCCGGGAGAGCGCCCGAACGTCACCATCGGGTGCCGCCCGGGCCAGGTTGCGCTCGAGCTGGCGCACCCCGCTCCCCCGCCGGGCCCACACCCGGTCGGCGATCGTGTCGAGCGCCGGGCCGGCCAGGGCCTGCGGTGACCGCCTCGCCGCGAGCTGGGCCGCACGCCACGCCGCCGCCGTGACCCGGTCCCGGGTCGCCGCCGTCGCGGAGTGAGCCGTCACCGGTCAGTCCTGCGCCGCCGCGCCCGGCGACGCCGGCGGGCGCTGGTCGGTCATCGCCTGGCGGCGCACGCCGAGGACACGGTGCACCACCGTGAGGGTCGTGGCGGCGGCCAGCACCCACAGCACCAGCGCCAGCAGCCAGACCTGGTCGAGCAGGTCGGCGAAGAACGTGAGCACCAGGACGGCCGACAGCCGGTCGGCCCGCTCGGCGATCCCACCTTTGGCGTGCATGCCGAGGCTCTCCGCCCTTGCCCTGGCGTACGACGTCACCGACCCCATCACCAGGCAGTAGAGCGCGACGCCCATCAGCACCGGGTCGTCGCCTCCTCGCGCGAACCACAGCACGAGTCCGCCGAAGACCGAGGCGTCGCCGATCCGGTCGAGGGTGGAATCGAGGAAGGCGCCCCAACGCGACGACGTGCCGGCCGACCGCGCCATGGAGCCGTCGAGCAGGTCGGAGAAGACGAACGCGGTGATGACCAGCGCGCCCTGCCACAACCACCCCCGGGGGAAGAAGACGAGCGCACCGAGGCTGACCCCGAGCGTCCCGACCAGGGTGACCGCATCAGGGCTGACCCCCCGAGCGAGCAGGAAGTCCGCGATCGGGGACAGCAGCCTGGCCCAGTACTGGCGGAATCGCTCGAGCATCTAGGCGGACACCGGTGACCGGTGCGGCCACGCGCCCGCGATCAGGTCGCGGGTCTCGGTCAGCAGTTGCGGGATGATCTTGGTCTGCCCCAGTACGGCGATGAAGTTCGAGTCGCCAGACCAGCGCGGCACGACGTGCTGGTGCAGGTGGTCGGCCAGCGACCCGCCGGCCACGTCGCCGAGGTTGAGCCCCACGTTGAAGCCGTGCGGCGCCGAGACCTGGCGCACCGTACTCAGCGCCGCCTGGGTGTACGCGGCCAGCTCGGCGCACTCGGCGGCGGTGAGCTCCGCGTAGTCGGCGACGTGGCGGTAGGGCACCACCATCAGGTGACCGGGGTTGTACGGGTGCAGATTGAGCACGGCGTACGTCAGCTCACCGCGCGCCAGCAGCAGCCCGTCCTCGTCGGACAGGGTCGGGATACGGCAAAACGGGCACACCGGCTCGCCCTGCTCGTCGGTGCGCCCGGTGTCGGCCTCGGCCTTGATGTAGGCCATCCGGTGCGGCGTCCACAACCGCTGCAACCGGTCCGCGACGGCCACACCGTCTCGGCCGACGAGCTCCTCGGGCCGCTCGAGCTCCTCGGGCCGCTCGGGCTGCTGCGGCTGCTCGGGCTGGGCCGGGCCTGCAACGGACGGACTCACACCTGCACCCGCGCGGCCACTGCGTCGAGGATGCGCTGCACCGCCTGGTCCACCGGCACCCCGTTGTCCTG
>JBBSMD010000019.1:0-23759 GCA_038233355.1 Propionibacteriales bacterium | reverse complement strand
GTGTCCATGGCGACGATCACCCCGACGGTGGTGAGCAGACCCGTGCCGGCCAGGGCGACGGCGAACAGCGAGACGATGATCGACCCGCCACCGAGCAGGAACGCCCCGTACACCGCAGCGGCGATGACCAGGGCGGTGTAGACCGCGGACTCGAAGCCGACCGACAGCCCGCTTAGGATCACCGTCGCGGCCCCGGTGAGCGAGGAGCGACCGACGTCCTGGACCGGACGGAACTCGGTGTCGGTGAAATAGCCGGTCAGCGAGAGGATCACCGCGGCCAGCACGATCCCGATGAGGACGGCCACGATGGCCACGACGCGCGGGCTGCCGTCGGCAGTCGCGCCGTCGGTCAGCTCGGCGAAGGACCCGGGTAGGTAGAAGAGCGCAGCGAGGATCGAGAAGGCGGCGGAGACTCCGGCCGAGAGGTAGAACGAGCGGTTGATGGTGCGCAGCCCCGGCTCACCAGAGCGCGGCTTGGTCAAGAACACCCCGAGGATCGCGGTCAGCGCGCCGATGGCGGGGACGAGGAGCGGGAAGACCAGGCCCTGCTCACCAAAGGCGGCGCTGCCGAGGATCAGCGCGGCGACCAGGGTGACCGCGTAGGACTCGAAGAGGTCGGCGGCCATGCCGGCGCAGTCGCCCACGTTGTCACCGACGTTGTCGGCGATGGTGGCGGCGTTGCGTGGGTCGTCTTCGGGGATGTTCTGCTCGACCTTGCCCACGAGGTCAGCACCCACGTCCGCGGCCTTGGTGAAGATGCCGCCACCGACCCGCATGAACATCGCCAGCAGGGCCGCGCCGAAACCGAAGCCTTCGAGTACGCGCGGGGCGTCGCCTTGGTAGAGGAAGACGACGATGGAGGCGCCGAGCAGGCCGAGACCCACCGTCGCCATGCCGACGACACCGCCGGTACGGAATGCGACTCGCATCGCCTGGGCTCGGTCCAAGCTGCGGGCCGCAGAAGCCACCCGAACGTTGGCGCGCACCGCCAAGGACATCCCGAGGTAGCCGATGGCGGCCGAGAACAACGCCCCACCGAGGAAGGCGACGGAACGGCCGACCCGGATCGAGGTGTCGCCGGGCAGCACGAACAGCAACGCGAACGCCAACACGGCGAAGACCGCCAGGGTGCGGAACTGCCGCCCGAGGAAGGCGCTGGCCCCCTCCTGCACGGCCCGGCCGATCTCCTGCATCCCCTGCGTGCCCTCGTCGGCGGCCAGCACCTGCCCGCGAAAGACAGCGGCCATGACCAGGGCCACCAGGGCGACGACGAAGACGATCACCACGAAGGTGGTGTTGCCTGCGGACAAGGACAACGACTCGCCAGTAGCGGCGAGGTGGACCGGACCCATCCGTCCTCCATGGTGTGAAGGCGGCCGCAGGCGAGGTCCGCCCGGGCCCGACGACGTGCCAGCACAGGCCGTGGCCGCGGCACCAACCGTCGGCCCGTAGTAAACAGGGGCATCGTGCCAGACCGGTGCACCGGGTCGGTTTCGGCGCGGCCGGCTCGCGTGGGTGGCGGGCGCGTCAGCGGCGACGCCAGCCGATGCTGACGACGGTTCCGTCCGGGCCGGTCGTCACCGACGCCTCGTCGGCGACGGCCGCGATCAACGACACCGACTCCGCCATCGACGGCGGGTCAGCGGTGACCAGTCGGTGCCCAGGAGCCGTGCCCGCGGCCTCCGCGGTACGGAGGTTGCCCTGCTCGTCCTCGGTCGCCTTCTGCACCAGTTCCACGGCGTCGCGACCGGTTGCTTCAGGTAGCGCCACGCAGTCCCGTACGCGTAGGCACAAGCGCCCCGATGGCGCCGGCACGACCTCGAGCTCGACCTGCACCGCATCGGCGAAGACATGGAAGCGGTGCGCGGCCACGGCCCGTCCGACCGCCTCGCTGGTGGCGAGCCGCACATCCCCGAGCACCTCCTCGTCGAGACCGGCCAAGCGGCCCATCGACACCGCGACGAGGCGGACGACTCCGATGTGGGCTGGCTCCGGTACGACGGCGAGGCGCACCAGCGACGGTGGGGGCATCGAGTCGCTCAGGCGGAGGTGACCGCGTCCTCGACGCTGTCGTGGATGTCGAACACCGTCGTCAGGCCGGTGATGCGGAAGATCTTGAGCAGCCGTTCGTGCGTGCACACGATCTGCAGGCTGCCGTCGTGGGCGCGGACTCGCTTGAGCCCCCCGACGAGCACCCCGAGACCAGTCGAGTCCAAGAACTCGACGCCTTCCACGTCGACGACGAGGTGGTACCGGCCGGCGTCGACGAGGTCGAGCAGCGCGGTACGCAGCCTGGGTGCGGTGTAGACGTCGATCTCACCCTTGGCGGCGACGACGGTGTGCTCGCCCTCGGTGCGGGTGTCCACGGACAGGTCCACGGGCGTTCTCCTGGTCGACGTCGGTCAGCGGCACACAGCGCGCCGTACCGCCCGGCATTCAACCACGCAGTGTCGCCGGCGAGCCGGGCCCCGGCGGGTCTGGCCGCGGCGACAACGCGACACGCGTCGGCCGCAACAATGGGTGGTCGTGGGGACGCACCGGTGAGCCACGATCCGCTCACGACGCTGCTGGGTTCGGCGCGAGGGTCTGCTCAGGCCGACCGGCTGGTCCACCTGGAGCGGCTGGCCGCCCGGCCGGCGCGCACCCGTAACTGGCCCGACTGGGTGCCCCCCGAGGTCTTGCGGGCCTTGCAGAGTGCCCGGCTCGACCCGGCCTGGGAGCACCAGGTCGTGGCGGCCGAGGAGGCGCACGCTGGCCGCCACGTGGTCGTCTCGACCGGTACGGCCTCGGGCAAGTCCTTGGCCTACGTCGTACCGGCTCTGGCGGCGCTTTGTGTCGACGCGACGGCACCGGCCAGAGCACCGGAGTCGTGGGCGACGCGGCGCCCGAGCCGCGGCCGGGGAGCGACAGTGCTCTACCTGTCGCCCACAAAGGCGCTCGCGCACGACCAGCTCACGGCGCTGCGGGCACTGGCCGGCGACGACACCAGCACCGTGCCCGACCCGCGAGCGGCTTCCGTCCCCGGCCTCAGGGCGGCTGCCGTCGACGGTGACAGCTCGCCGGAGGAGCGGTCCTGGGCCCGGGCCCACGCCACGTACGTCGTCACCAACCCGGACATGCTGCACCGCTCCCTGCTTCCGGCGCATCAGCGGTGGGCGGCGTTCTGGGCCGGCCTGCGCTATGTGGTGGTCGACGAGTGTCACCATTATCGCGGCGTGTTCGGGTCGTCGGTCGCGCAGGTGCTGCGTCGGCTGCGGCGGGTTGCGGCCCACCACGGCGCACACCCCACCTTCGTGCTCGCCTCGGCGACGGTCTCCGAGCCCGCGTTCGCCGCGTCTCGACTCACCGGACTGCCGGTCATGGCGGTCACCGACGACGGATCCCCGCGCGGCCCGCGGATGGTGGCCCTGTGGGAGCCTGCGCTGACCGCCGGCGGGGGTGAGCACGACGCGCCGGTGCGACGCTCGGTCACCGCGGAGACCGCGGTCCTGCTCACCGATCTGGTGGCCGACGGGGTCCGAACGCTTGCTTTCGTGCGCTCGCGGCGGGGCGCCGAGAGTGTGGCGGCCGCGGCGAAGCGGCTGCTGGGTGAGGTGCACCCCGAGCTGGTCGGGCGGGTCGCTGCCTACCGCGGGGGGTACCTGCCCGAGGAGCGTCGGGCCTTGGAACACGATCTCCAGCGAGGCCGCTTGTGTGCACTCGCCGCCACGTCGGCGCTCGAGCTCGGGATCGACATCGCCGGCCTCGACGCGGTGCTCTGCGCCGGCTACCCGGGCACCCGCGCCGCACTGTGGCAGCAGTTCGGGCGCGCCGGCCGGGGACAGCGACCGGCACTCGGCGTGCTCATCGCTCGCGACGACCCGCTGGACGCGTATCTGGTGCGTCACCCTGAAGCCCTGCTCGGGCGGCCCGTCGAGGCGACGGTGCTCGATCCGGACAACCCGTACGTGCTGGGGCCGCACCTGTGCGCAGCCGCCCAAGAGTTGCCGCTGACACGGGCAGACGAGGAGCTGTTCGGCCCGGGGACACCGGCCGCCCTCGACGCCCTGGTGACGGCCGGGCTGTTGCGATCGCGACCGGCCGGCTGGTTCTGGACCAGGCGAGACCGCGCCTGCGACCTCGCCGATATCCGCTCATCGGGCGGCCGGCACGTGCAGGTGGTCCACGCCGGCACCGGCCGCCTGCTGGGCACCGTCGCGGCTGCCTCGGCACACCACCAGGTGCACACCGGCGCGGTGTACGTGCACCAAGGTGAGACCTACCTGGTGCGCCGTTTCGACGACGACGATGCCGTCGCGGAGGTGACCGCAGCGCTGGTCGACTACACCACGACCGCCCGCGACGTCACGCAGATCAGCGTGCTCGAGGAGCGACGTCGCGTGGCCTGGGGTGAGGCCGCGGTATGCCTCGGGCAGGTGAGCGTGACCTCGCAGGTGGTGTCCTACCTGCGCCGCCGGCTCGGCTCGGCCGACGTGCTGGGTGAGGAGCCGCTCGAGCTGCCCGCACGGCGACTCGTGACGTCGGCCGTCTGGTGGACCCTGTCGGCCGAGCAGGTGCGCCTCAGCGGGGTGGCCGCCCGTCACCACGGTGGCGCCGCCCATGCCGCCGAGCACGCCAGCATCGGCCTGCTGCCGCTGTTTGCCACCTGCGACCGCTGGGACGTCGGCGGGGTGTCGACCGCACTTCATCCCGACACGGGTCGCCTCACCGTGTTCGTGCACGACGGTCACCCCGGGGGTTCGGGCTTCGCCGAACGCGGCTTCCGGGCCGCGGCCCGGTGGCTGCGTACGACGCGCGACGCCGTGGCAGAGTGCGCCTGCGAGGAGGGGTGCCCCTCGTGTGTGCAGTCGCCCAAGTGCGGCAGCGGCAACGCACCTTTGGACAAGGACGGGGCGGTACGCCTGCTGGACGTGCTGCTGGCCGGCGCGCCCGCCGGTCACGAGGGTCCCGCATGAGGCCGAGCCGGTGAGCTCATCGACACCCCTACCGGCCCAGCACGAGCGGTGCGCACGCTTGTCCACCGCTGGCCCAGCAGGAGGGGAGACTGCGCGGCGACCTCGACCAGGACGACTCCGCCGTCCTGCCGGCAGCTGACCAACCGGCCCCCGTTGGCAGCTGCCAAGGCGTCGGCTGCGGCGCACGGATCCCGCCCGTCCTGCCATGCGGCCGCCCCCGCGAGAGCGCTCAAGTCGGCCGCGGCGGCGGCTCGGTGCTGAGTCGCGGCGACTCCGACAGCCCCGGCGCTGACCCAGGCGACGGTCAACACGACGCCCCCGAGGCACATGGCGAGCATCGCTGCCACCCCACGTTGGTCGCGTCGCTCGCGCTGGATCGGCACGGCTCTCACCCCGCGGCGGCCAAGACATCGGGAGGGCGCGGCTCAGCCATGGGACTGTTCGAGGTGGGTGCCGGGATTGTGCGATTGCGACGCATCGCAGGCGCGCGGCTCAACCGTTGCCACGCGACTGCTCCTGTGCAGCGGTTGCGGTGGCGGTGAGGGTCACGGCCAGTGCGTTGCCGAGGACCGGTAGGGGTGGCTCGGTGCGGAGGGTCACCACCGCACGAACCAGCCCGTCACCGGGTGTGAGGCCGATCTGGGCGCCGCCCGGCGCCACTCTCTCGGCCACGGCGCGCGCCGCCGCCAAGCCGTCGCCCCGGGCCGCGACGCGCACCGCTTCGCGTGCCGCGTCGAGGCAGCGCACCTGAGCGACTCCGAGCGCCACCATCCAGGCCATGGCAAACGTGATGAGCAGCAAGACGGGCAGTACCACCGCCGTCTCGGCGGTCACCATGCCGGCCGCGCCGCGCCCTGCTGCTTGGGCACCCGAGCGGCCCGTGACCGCGACCTCGGGCGGCTCACGACCAACGGGTCGTGCCGTCGATGCCGTCGTCATGGCAGCATCTGGCTGACGGGTCCACCGGCCCAGCGCAGCGCATCCGAGGCGGCACCCGCCGCGGCCGAGCCCACCACCGCCACGACCTGCCAGCCGTGCCTGGCGAGCATGGACATCGTCGAGACGACGGTAGTCGTGGCATCGGTGAGCATGCGCCAGGCAGATCCCGAGGACTCGCGCACCACCGACCAGGCTTCTTGGCCGAGGCTGCGCAACGACCATGTGCCCGCCGCGGTGTCGAAGACGGCTCCGGCGGCGCGCAACGTCTGAGAGAACACCGACCCGAGCAGAGCGTCGAAGAATCCGTTGACGACCCAGGCCAGGAGCAGCGCGGCGACCAAGACGGCGGCCACGACACCGACTGCGTACTCGGCGGTGGCGCTGCCCCGCTCGCCGTGCCACCCGCCGTGCCAGGCACGGTGCCACCCGCGGTGCTGCCCGCCGTGCCACTCGTCGTGCACCGTCGCGGCGGTGTTCGGCTCGCTGTTCGCTGCCGTGGCGCTGCCCCGCCCGCTGAGCCGCTCGCTGCCCGCAGGTTGCCGGGCTGGCCGCCGCAACTGACGCTGGTCGAGCCGGTGCCTCGGCTGGTCGGACTGGCACCTCGGCTGGTCGGACTGGTCTCGGGGCAGTCGGTGCATGGACATCTCCTTGCGGATACAGAACGAACGACCGCAGCCCGGCCGCTCGCCCGCGCCAGTGGCCGCAGGGACACGACGCGGGCGGGCGAGACGGGCGGTGCTACGACGAGCGGTGGGCACGCTGCTCGGCGAGAGCGGGCGAGCAGCTGACGACAGCGGCGAGCAGCGGTCAGCCGAGCCCGGCGGCCTGCAGGACGAACTCGAAGATCGACCGGATGAGGTCGCCAAACCAGTCGGACTGAACGAGGGTCATGAGCACGCCGGCGATGCCGCAGGCGCCGACGGTGCCGACCGCGTACTCGGCGGTGGTCATGCCGGTGTCGTCCCGACGCTGAAGAGCGTTGCGCATGGTTGCCTCCTGTGGTGGATCCGGCGCGGGGCCGGATCGAGTGGTGGACACCGGGGGAGGCTGCCGTCGACTCGTCGCTGAACGAGCTCAGTGGCCATCGTTGGGGAGCGGCGCCTGGCGTCGGCGAGCTGGGGACGGAGACCGGTCATGCCGCACCGATCACCGCCAGCAACAATCTCACCGTGACCAGGCCTACCCCCGAGACCATTCCCACCGGACCACCACGACCGAGACCACCACCGGATCCGCCACGACGAGGGAGCAGGGCCCGCACCCGACGACGCGACGCTTGACAGCCGGTCCCGCCGGCCCGGCTGTCAGAGGACTACGGTGGCGAACGTGCTAATCACCGTGGGGACGACGCCCAGCACGACGAACGCCGGCATGAAGCACAGGCCGAGCGGCGCCGCCGTACGGACGCCCACGCTGCGGGCACTTGCCTGACCGGCCCAACGTCGCTGGCGACGCAGGTCGCTTGAGGCGTGCTCGAGGGTCACCGCGATGGACGCGCCGGATCGGGCCGCTCGGACGAAGGCACGTGCGAGTGGCTCGAGGGCCGGGTCGGTCGGCCAGTCACGCCATATCTCGACGGGATCACCGCCAAGAGCGAGCTGGGCGGAGACGGTGCGCAACTCCTGGCCGACCACCCCGGGCCACGCGTCGGCGACAGCCACGAGAGAGTCGGCCACGGGCTGCCCCGCGCGCAGGCAGGCGACGAGGAGATCGACCGCGACGGGGAGCTCACGCACCATCTGCTCTCGTCGACGCCGCTGGGGTGCCCGCTCGAGCGTGAGGAACCACCGCCAGCACCCGGCCGCGACCAGCGGCCCGGCCAACCACCCGGCGGGACCGTCGACGAGACGCACCGTCGCGATGCCCGCGAGGACAGCCGCCACAGTGGGCGGATCGAGCCACGCAGGTACCCGACCGAACGAGCTCGAAGCCGCAGCCGAGGCGGCTGGCGCCCGCCCGCCCGCACCCGCCATGCGCGGCAGCCGCTGACGCCCCTGGTCTGCAACCGTCGCCACCCAGCCGGCCGCCGCCGCCGCGATCACCGCCAGCAGCACCGTCAGACCTCGACACTCGTGACGAGCCGCTCGACCCAGAACACCCCCGCCATGGCCAGCGCGGAACCGAGCACCAGCAGCAGCGACCCCACCGAGCTCGCGAAGAGCACACGCAACGGATCGCCACCCAGCACGGCACCCAGCCCGAGGCCGACCACCGGCAGAACTGCCAGCAGGTGTGCGGTGGCTCGAGCCGGCGCGACCGCGGCCGCAGTCTCGTTGGCGACGTCCTCCTGATCGCGCAACGCGACGCCCACCCGGTCGAGCACCTGCGCCAGGCTTGCCCCGGACCGCGCGGACACCTGCCACGCTGCCGCGACCTCGCGCAGGGACTGACCGCCGGGACGGTCGGCGAGCGCCCGAAGTGCGCGGGCCGCGTCCCCGCCCAAGCGGGCCTCTGCCGCCGCAGGTGCCAGCTCGGTCCACTCCAGCGCCACCTGCTCCAACGCCGCTTGCGGGGGTCGGCCACTGTGCAGCTCGGCCGCCAGCGCGTCACAGGCGTGCACCACCTGGGTACGACGGCGGGCCGCGGCCGCGCGGACCCGGGCCCGATGCACGAGCCGCAGCGTCGCCGCCACCACCGTGACAGCGACGAGCAGGTCGACCACCATGATTAGGTCGAGGACGTCGCGTAGGGCCGCCCCGGCCGCCCCCATCCCAGCCGCGAGCAGCCACAGCAGATGTGCGCGCCGCGTCGTCGCGCCTGGTGCGCCGGCGCGCGCCCTGTCGTCGGGTACGAGAAGCCAGCCGGCCACCGCGGCCAGCGCTACGGTGACGACCTCGAGTGCTGCGGCCGGCAGGGGCGTCACCTGTGGTGCCTGGCGAGCACGTCGTCGAGCCGTGCGGCCGCCGGCCCGGGCGCGGCCGTGCCGTCGGCATCGAAGACCATCGCGGCCTGGCTGCGCACGTGTGTCCCAGTCGACCCAGCACCCAGCCCGGCGGCGACCGGATCTGCCACGAGGGCCGCGACCTCGCGCAGACGGCGGATGCCGTCGCGACCGCGCACGAGGTGCACGACGACCTGGAGGGCCGCGCTCACCTGACTGTGCACCGCGTCGCGGCTGAGGCCAGCCGCGACCCCGAGCGCCTCCAAACGTGCGGGTACGTCTGCCGGGGAGTTGGCGTGCAACGTGCCGCACCCCCCTTCGTGCCCGGTGTTGAGCGCGGCGAGCAAGTCGACGACCTCGGCACCGCGGACTTCACCGACGACGAGCCGGTCGGGCCGCATGCGCAGCGCCTGGCGGACGAGGTCTCGCATCGTGATGCCGCCGGTGCCCTCGACGTTGACCGGGCGCCCCTCCAGGCCGACGACATGCGGGTGATCGGGGCGAAGCTCGGACGCGTCCTCCACGAGCACGATCCGCTCCCCCGGGTCTACGACCGAGAGCAACGCCGCCAGCAGTGTGGTCTTGCCGCTGCCGGTGCCTCCCGTCACCAGGAACGCAACGCGCGCCGCGACCAGGTCGTGCAGCAGCGAAGCGCCGAGCTCGGTCAGAGTGCCGCGTGCGCGTAGCTCGGCCAGTGGGAGCGCCCGCCGCGCTGGCACGCGCAAGGAGATGACCGTGCCCGGCCGGGCGACCGGGGCAAGGACGGCGTGCAGCCGGGTGCCGTCGCGCAGGCGCAGGTCGACCCACGGGCTCGCGTCGTCGAGGCGACGGCCACCAGTGGCTGCGAGCCGCTGCGCCAGCCGACGCACCGACGCCTCGTCGGGAAACGGGGAGGTCACCGGAGCCAGACCGTCCCCGCGGTCGATGAAGACCTGGGTGTGCCCGTTGACGAGGACGTCGGTGATGCGCGGGTCCGCCAGGAGGGGCTCGAGCGGTCCGGCACCGTTGGCCTCGCGCCGCAGCGTGTCGACGACGTCCAGGATGTCTTGGTCCCCGAGCAGCCGCCCCTGGCTACGCAGGGCTGCCGCGACATGAGCCGGTGTCGGCTCTGCCCCGGTGTCGGCCAGGACCTTACGGACGTGACCGACCAGGTCCGGGTCGGCAATGGGCACGGCGAGGGCCGAGACGCCCGAGCGGCTCACGCCACCACTCCGGCAGCCGGTGTGGGCAGCTGGCTCAGCAGATCGAGGGCGCAGGCACGAAGCGAACCTCGACGTCGGCGCAGGGGGCCGAGCCCCAGGTCCAGCGCTTCGGGCAGCCGTCGCTCGGAGCGCAGCTCGGCCACCAGAGGCAGCGAGAGGGAGGCCGCCACGAGCGGTCCGTCGACACCGGTCGGACCGGGTCCGCGCACGACGAGGCCGAGTCGGGAGCAGGACGCGCGGAGGGCCGCCACCACCCGGTGGGACGCGGCGACGGCGCGTACCTGTGCCGGCACCACCACCAGCACCCGGTCGAGGCGCAGCAGCGCCTCCTCCGCGGCTGCATCGAGCCGGCGAGGCAGGTCGACGACCACCAGGTCGTGCCCCCGCTGGCCGGCATGCAGGACCGCTCGCATCGCCGCGGACGACACGTCGGTAGGGCCGTCACCCCCCCAGGACAGGACCGACAGGCATGGCTCGGGCCGGGGAAGAGCCTCGCGTAGTGCCGGTGCGTTCAGTCGGCCGCTGGCCCTCGCCAGATCGGGCCAGCGCAAACCCGGCAGGTCCTCCCGGCCGACCACCATGTCGATGCCACCCCCGAGCGGGTCTGCGTCGACGAGAAGGGTCGGGCGGTCGAGCTCGGCGGCGGCCAGCGCCAGCGCCGCGGCCAACGTCGAGGCACCCGCACCACCGCAACCGCCTACCACCCCGACGCTGGCGGCAATCGGAGCTCTCTGCACCCCGGCGTCGGCCACCAGGGCGAGGAGCTGCTCATTTGCCACGGGCAGCGCCAGCACCTGCTCGGCGCCCACGGCGACCGCATCTCGCCAGACCTCGTCGCCGTGGTCGTCGCCGGTCCCCTCGCTCACGACGACCACGGCCGCTCGGCGGGGCAGCCCCGCCTCGGCGGCCGGACCTGCCTGGTCGGCGCCCAGCACCACCAAGGGCGCAACCGGCCAGGACCGTCGAGCCGCGGACACGTCGGTGGCCACCACCGGAGTGACGCCCCCGGCAGCGGCCAGCCGTAGCAGCGTGTCGAGCAGCCGCTCGTCGCCGGTCACGAGCAGCGGACGATGCGCCGGACCGGCCGCGTCGTCGTGGCCGCCGTGACCGCCGTGACCGCCGTGACCGCCGTGACCGCCGTGATGGTCGTGCCCGTGGTCGCCGCCGTAGATGTCCTGCATGTGTTGCAGCCTGCCCCGGGGGTGGCATCGACGCCGCAGTCGCAGACGTGCTGGGGACCACGGCCGCCAGACAAGAGGCTGGGGACAGCAAGCGGACGTTGGAGCCGCTCGGGCGTGGGACCGGCTAGAGCCGACCGTGGCGCATCAGCAGCCCACGGCGCAGCGGTGCAGCGGCGCAGCGACCCGACGGCGCGGCGGCCCGACGGGGCAGCGGCCCGACGGGGCGAGAAGGAGGGGTGACGTACCGGTGACGCCCGCGTGAATCCTCGGCTGGTGAGCACCGCCACGCCGATAGGGGCGCCGTAAGGGTCATCCGCTGCCTATGCTGGACGCATGGACATCTCGGTCCTGCCACTGTCCTCGGCCGCCGCGAGCAGGCCGCTCGACGTCGACCGCACTGCTACGTCGGCTGCCTTCTTCGATCTCGACAAGACCGTCATCGCCAAGGCGAGCACCCTGGCGTTCAGCAAGCCGTTCTACGCCGGCGGCCTGATCAACCGCCGCTCGGTGCTGCGCAGCGCGTACTCCCAGCTCATGTTCGGGCTGAACGGTGTCGACCACGATCAGATGGAGCGCATGCGCTCGTACCTGTCTCGGCTGTCGGCCGGCTGGGACGTGCAGGCCGTGCGCGACATCGTCGCCGAGACACTGCACGTCATCGTCGAGCCGCTGGTCTACGCCGAGGCCGTCGCGCTCATCGAGGAGCACCAGACAGCCGGGCGCGACGTGGTCATCGTCTCCTCCTCCGGCTCGGAGGTGGTCGAGCCGATCGCGGCCATGCTGGGCGTCGACCACGCCGTGGGTACGCGCATGGTGGTGGCCGAGGGCCGCTACACCGGTGAGATCGAGTTCTACGCCTACGGCGAAGGCAAGGCCGACGCGATCCGCGAGCTCGCCGCCGCACACGGATACGACCTCGCCGACTGCTACGCCTATTCCGACTCAGAGACCGACGTGCCGATGCTGTCTGCGGTCGGTCACCCGAGCGTGGTCAACCCCGACCGCGCCCTGCGCCGGCTGGCCGTCGAACGGGAGTGGCCGGTGCTCGAGTTCAGCCGGCCGGTCGCGCTGGCGCCCCGGCCGGTGATCGGCCCGCGCGACGCGGTGCTCGTCGGCGTCGCCACCGCCTTGCTGGCTGGCGGCGTCATCGGCTGGCGGACGCGCAACCGCGCCGCCTGACCGCGCAACCTGGCTGTGCCGCCTGGCCGTGCCGGCTGACCGCACCGGCTGACCGCACCGGCCTTGCTGGGCCGCCTCACCGCGGCCCGCCCTGGGCAACGGACCCGCCCTGGCCGGCGCCGACCGGTGGTGACCCGGTCCGGGTGTCGAGCAGTGACGACTGATCTGCGCATACCCCTTCCCTGTCGGCCGTGGCAGGAGTAGAACAGTGGTACATCTCCACAGCGGACGCGACGACCAGGAACCCACGCGGCGATCAGCCCTTCCGACCAGGGCAGTCACTCGGGGACGCACTTCGATGCTCCCCGGCCGACAGATGAGAATGCACGCCTGGTAACCGAGGCCTGTCGCGCCGGCGGATGGCGTCGCCCCTGTCGGGGGCGACGCCATCTGCACGTCCACAGCCAGCGGGTGTTTGCCGTCGCGCTCCGGCGGTGCCCTCACCCCTCGTACGCCAGCACCTCGCCTCCGGCGCGCGCCCCGAGACCGTACGCGGCGGCCGCATGCACCAGCCACCGCTGCACCCCGCCCGACCCGTCTGCGGCGTACGCGTGCAGCGCGGCGCGGTAGTCGTCGGCCAGCGCGTCGTGGCCGGCCTCGGGCACCGTCACCGACGCCGGGTCGACGCCGGTCGACCTCAGCACCAGCCGCTCGGCGGCCCGGCCCAGCAGCGGGTCGAGCCCGTCGCCGAAGGCCGCCGCGGTCGTCACCTCGGCATGCACGAGCGCCGCCACGACCAGGCCGGGCGCCGCGGTCGGTCTGGACAGCGCCTGGCCCAGCTCGTGCAACCGTTGGACGCCGAGCGGATGCACAGGTCGCCCCAACCGTTCGGGCGGCACGAGCCCGGCTCCCAGCACGGCATGCAGCCGGGCCAGCACCTGCAGCGGCGCCCGCGACCAGGTCGGCCCGAGGCCGAGCAGCTGGGTGGCCGTTCGTACGCAGGCGGCCAGGACCGGGCCGCCGGAGCCGGCGCGGGCCTGTTCGAGCGTGGCGTCGACGCCGTGCAGGCGGGCCGACGCGACGGCCCCGCGCAACAGCGACTCGCCGGTCTGCTCCGGACTGACCCGCCTCAGCCCGCGGTCGCGCAGCAGGGCGTCGATGCCGTCGCGGGCGGCGGCCATCGCCGAGGGGACGCCCTCCAGCGATCCCACCGCGGCGAATACGTCGTCGGGATCGTCGGTGGAATCGTCGGCGGGCCGCGGCACGGCCGGCGAGCCTAGCCGAGCAGCGGCCGCGGCTGAGCCCGGCATTGGTAGCGTCCGGCCGTGGACCCCGACGCCGACGACCTGCGCCGGCAACGCAGCCGCACCTTCTCGCAGGTGGCCGAGGCTTACGACCACGGCCGTCCGACCTACCCGGAGCGGGCCGTGCGGTGGCTGAGCGGAGCCGAACCGCGGCGGGTGCTCGAGCTGGGTGCCGGCACCGGCAAGCTCACCGAACAGCTGGTCGCCCTCGGTCACCGGGTCACCCCGACCGACCCGTCCGGGCCGATGCTGACCCGGCTCGTGCGACGGCTGGGCACCGCGAGTGCTCAGTGCGCCGCGGAGCGGTTGCCGTTCCGCGCCGGCAGCTTCGACGTCGTCGTTGTGGCCCAGGCGTTCCACTGGTTCGACACCCAGCCGGCACTCGCCGAGATCGCCCGGGTGCTGCGGGTCGGCGGCTCCTTGTCGTTGGTGTGGAACTACCGCGACGAGCGAGTCCCCTGGGTGCGCCGGCTGTCGGACCTGATCGGCCGCGAGCCGCAGGACGACGACGTCGACGCCGCCCTCGCCGGCCGTACGGACTTCGAGGCGCCCGAGCGTGCGACGTACCGCTTCTGGCAGGACCTCGACGAGGAAGGCCTCGTCGACCTGGTCGCCTCCCGGTCCTACGTCGTCGCGATGGACGCCGCCGAGCGCGCGCGTGTGCTCGCCGGGGTGCGCGAGCTGTACGCCTCGTACGGGCGCGGTCCGCACGGGATGCGCCTGCCCTACACCACGCAGTGTTACCGCAGCCGACTGATGCAGGGCTCGTACGAGGCGTCGTGGCACCGGGGGGCGAGCGACGGGTCTGACAGCGGAGCCGCACGCAGCGCCACGTCCACACCGAACGAGACGCCCCGGCCACGCCCGCCCGCGTAGGCTGGTACGCCGTGCGCTTCCTCGACGCTCGACCGGCCCACGACCTGACCTACCGCGACGTCTTCTTGGTGCCGTCGCGCTCGGACGTGGTCTCGCGCTTTGATGTCGACCTCACCACCCCCGATGGTGTCGGCACGACCGTGCCGGTCGTGGCGGCGAACATGACAGCGGTGTCGGGCCGGCGGATGGCCGAGACGCTGGCGCGCCGGGGCGGACTGGCGGTACTCCCCCAAGACATCCCGGTCGACGTCGTCGGCGACGCCGTCGACCGGGTGAAGGCCGCGCACCCGGCGTACGACACACCGATCACTGTCGCGCCGCACGCGACCGTCGGAGAGGCACTGAGCCTGATCCCCAAGCGGGCCCACGGCGCCGTGGTCGTCGTGCAGGACGGCCAGCCGCTCGGGGTGGTCACCGAGCATGACGGGGCCGGGGTCGACCGCTTCGCCCAGGTGCACGAGGTCATGAGCGCCGGCGTCGAGACGCTGCCAGCCGGCGACGATCCAGAGAAAATGTTCGCCGCACTCGCCGACCGGCACCTCGAGCTGGCGCCGGTGGTCGACGGCGACCACCTGGTCGGTCTCGTCACCCGGCGCGGCGCCGTGCGTTCGGCGCTCTACCGGCCGGCCCTCGATCCCGACGGCCGCCTCCTGGTCGGTGCGGCGATTGGCATCAACGGTGACGTGGCGGGCAAGGCGGCGGCGCTGCTCGAGCGTGGAGTGGACGTGCTCGTGGTCGACACCGCGCACGGCCACCAGTACAAGATGATGGAAGCGCTCGAGCTGGTGCTGCGAGCCCGCGACGAGGCGGCCGAGCGCACCGGGCGTCGGGTGCCGCTGGTAGCCGGCAACGTCGTCTCCCCTGCCGGCACCCGCGACCTGGTGAGCGGCGGGGCCGACGTCGTGAAGGTGGGCGTCGGTCCGGGCGCGATGTGCACGACCCGGATGCAGACCGGTGTCGGCCGCCCCCAGTTTTCCGCCGTGCTCGACTGTGCAGCGACCGCGCGGGACGCGGGCGCGCACGTCTGGGCCGACGGAGGCGTGCGATGGCCCCGTGACGTCGCGCTGGCACTGGCGGCAGGGGCCGCCAGTGTGCTGGTCGGCTCTTGGTTCGCCGGGACCTACGAGAGCCCCGGCGACCTGCTGCGTGACGGCGACGGCCGGGCGTACAAGGAGTCGTTCGGCATGGCCTCCGCCCGCGCGGTGTCGGCGCGGACCCGCGACCTCGCCGGATTCGACAGGGCCCGAATGGCGCTGTTCGAGGAGGGCATCTCCTCCGCACGGATGTACCTCGACCCGCACCGACCCGGGGTGGAGGACCTCCTCGACCAGATCACCGCGGGGGTGCGCAGCGCCGCCACGTACGCAGGGGCCCGCGACCTGGCCACCTTCGCCGAGCGAGCCGTCGTCGGGGTGCAGAGCGGCGCCGGCTACGACGAGGGACGGCCGGTCCACGCCAGCTGGTAGCGGTGACACGCCACCGCTCGACCGAGCGTGGACTGGCACGATGCCCCCGTGAGTCGCTTCGTCGAGTGGGTCGAAGGCCTGGAAGCGGCCGTCGAGAATCGGATCGCGCGTACGCTGCGCGGGCGGCCCGGCTGGCAGGTCATCGTCGAGCCGTACGCCGCGCACGGCACCCGCACCTGGTTCCACGTGCGCGGGCGGGTGCTGCTGCGGCGACACGCGGCGTACCGGTACGGTGGCGTGCTCGGGCCGGCGCGCACCGCGATGGCCCGGTACGGCTCTCTCGACCTGGCCGGTGTGCCCGTGCAGGTCAGCGTCGCCGGCCGGACGCACCGGGTCACCTCGTCCGACGAGGGCTACCTCGAGGCGGTGGTCGACCTCCCCGACCTGCCGCCGGGATGGCACACCGTCACCTATCGGCCGGACGGCGGTGACCAGGTCGACGGCCCGTTGCTGGTGGTCGACCCCACTGCTCGGCTCGGCATCGTGAGCGACCTCGACGACACGGTCATCCACACCGGACTGACCCGTCCGCTGCTCGCGCTGCGCAACACCTTCCTGGTCTCCGACGCCGAGCGCCGGGCGGTCGCGGGTGGCGCCGAGCTCTACCAGGGGCTCGTCGCCGGTGCTGGGAGCCAAACGCCGGTGTTCTACGTCTCCACCGGGGCGTGGAACCTGCACGCGATGCTCGTCGCGTTCCTGCGGCGCACCGGCTTCCCACGCGGCCCCTTGGTCCTCACCGACTGGGGTCCGAGTCGGCGCTGGCTGTTCCGCGAGGACAGCGCCGCGTTCAAGGCGCGCACGATCCGCGGACTGATGGCCGAGCACCCGCACCTGTCGTGGGTGCTGATCGGCGACAGCGGGCAGCACGACGCTCAGGCGTACGCCGAGGTGGCGGGCGCCGAGCCGGACCGGGTGCGTGTGGTCTACCTACGCGACGTGCCGCCCGCCTCGGTGGTGCGCACGGCACACGTGGAACAGCTGGTCGAGGAGATCGGTGCGCTCTCGGTGCCCATGCTGCTGGTGCGCGACTACCTCGCCGCCGCCGAGCACGCGCACCGCCTCGGTCTCGTCGACGCCGAGACGCTGGAGCGCGTACGCGCTGCGGTGCGCGCCTAGTGCCGAGGCAGCCGCGAGCACAGGCGCGGGCGGGAGTAGCGTGCCGGTATGGCCCTCTCCGACAAGAAGGTTCTCCTGCTGGCCGCGGACCTGTTCGAGGACATGGAGCTGCTGTACCCGCTCTACCGCTTGGCCGAGGAGGAGGTGGCGGTGACCGTCGCCGGCCTCGACGACAAGCCGGTCACCGGCAAGAAGGGGCACGGCCCGGTCCCGGTCGACTCGACCGTCGAGGGCTTGTCGGCCGATGACTTCGACGGCCTGGTCATCCCGGGCGGCTTCGCGCCGGACAAGCTGCGCCGCTCCGCCGACGTGCTCGGGCTGGTACGCGACTTCGACACCGCCGGCAAGCCGGTCGCCTTCATCTGTCACGCCGGCTGGGTGCCGATCTCGGCCCAGGTCGTCAAGGGTCGGCGCGCGACCAGCGTCGCCGCGATCAAGGACGACATGGTCAACGCCGGCGTCGACTGGGTCGACGAGGCCACCGTGGTCGACGGCACCCTCATCTCCGCGCGGACGCCGGACGACCTCGGTCCGTGGATGAAGGCCCTGCTCACGGCCCTGGAGAACGGCTGACGTCGACGCTCGCACGTCGCCACCGCGTAGGAGAGGGAGAGGTCCCGTGACCGACACCAGCACCGAATCGAGTGGCCCGTCCGAAGGTTTGACCAACCTCGGCCACGAGGACCGGCGCTTCGACCCGCCGGCCGACCTGGCCGAGCACGCCAACCTGGACGCGGGTGCCTACGACGAGGCTGCCGAGGACCGCCTGGCCTTCTGGGAGAAGCAGGCCGACCGCCTCGACTGGGGCCGGCGGTGGGACCAGGTGCTCGACTGGTCCGACGCACCGTTCGCGAAGTGGTTCGTCGGCGGCACCCTCAACGCCAGCGTCAACTGCCTCGACCGTCACGTCGACGCCGGTCGCGGTGCCCGGGTCGCCTTCCACTGGATCGGCGAGCCGGACGGGGACCGCCGCGACCTCACCTACGCCGACCTGCTCGACGAGGTCTGCCGCGCGGCCAACGCCCTCACCGGGCTGGGCGTCGAGGCCGGCGACCGGGTGGCGATCTATCTGCCGATGATCCCCGAGGCCGTCGTGGCCATGTTGGCCTGCGCCCGCATCGGAGCCGTGCACACCGTCGTGTTCGGTGGTTTCTCCGCCGACGCGCTCAGCACCCGGATCAACGACTGTGACGTGCGGGTCGTCATCACCGCCGACGGCGGCTACCGCCGCGGCGCCCCGTCGGCGCTCAAGTCCGCGGTCGACGAAGCCATGGCGAGCTGCCCGGGGGTGCAGCACGTGCTCGTCGTACGGCGCACCGGTCAAGACGTGGAGTGGACCGAGCGGGACCTGTGGTGGCACGAACTGGTCGACGACCAGTCCAGCGGGCACGAGCCGGCGATGTTCGACTCCGAGCACCCGCTGTACGTCATGTACACCTCGGGAAGCACCGGCAAGCCCAAGGGCATCCTGCACACCACCGGCGGTTACCTGGTGGGCTGCTCCTACACCCACTGGGCGGTGTTCGACCTGAAGCCGGAGCGCGACGTCTACTGGTGCACCGCCGACATCGGCTGGGTGACCGGGCACAGCTACGGCGTCTACGGCCCCCTGGCCAACGGCACCACGTCGCTGATGTACGAGGGGACACCCGACACTCCCGACAAGGGCCGCTGGTGGCAGATCGTGCAGGACCACCAGGTCACGACCCTCTACACCGCGCCCACGGCGATCCGTACCTTCATGAAGTGGGGGCCGGACATCCCGGCCGGCTACGACCTGTCCAGCCTGCGGCTGCTCGGCACGGTGGGTGAGCCGATCAACCCCGAGGCGTACGTGTGGTACCGGGAGCACGTCGGCGGCAGCCGCTGTCCCGTCGTCGACACCTGGTGGCAGACCGAGACCGGGGCCATCATGATCAGCCCGCTGCCGGGGGTCACCAGCGCCAAGCCCGGGTCCGCGATGCAGCCCATCCCCGGCATCGAGGCGCTCGTGGTCGACGACGCCGGCGAACCGGTGAAGCCCGGACACGGTGGCTACCTGGTGCTGCCGCAGCCGTGGCCGTCCATGCTGCGCACGCTGTGGGGCGACGACGAGCGTTACCGCGACACCTACTGGTCGCGCTTCGATGGCCTGTACTTCGCCGGGGACGGTGCCAAGCTCGACGACGAAGGCGACATCTGGTTGCTCGGCCGCGTCGACGACGTGATGAACGTGTCCGGCCACCGCCTGTCGACCACCGAGATCGAGTCGTCGCTGGTGTCCAACCCCAAGGTGGCCGAGGCCGCGGTGGTCGGTGCGAACGACGACATGTCCGGGCAGGCGGTCGTGGCGTTCGTGATCCTGCGTGAAGACGCCGGCGACGGAGGACCGCAGGTCGTGCAGGAGTTGCGCGACCACGTCGCCAAGGACATCGGCAAGATCGCGAGGCCTCGCCAGGTCATGGTGGTGCCCGAGCTGCCCAAGACGCGCTCGGGCAAGATCATGCGGCGGCTGCTGCGCGACGTCGCCGAGCACCGCGACATGGGCGACGTGACGACGCTGACCGACTCGAGTGTCATGGACACGATCAAGGAAGGCATGGCGTCGGACCACGACGACGGGTAGTCCGCCCCGAACCGCCACGTGTCACCGCCAAGGACAGGGCATCGCCCCCAGGTGACGGTTCAGCGAGCGGGGCGACCCGTCATGGCACGCGGCCCCAGAGCATGGCCCGCGGTGACGGCGAGCGGTGAAGGCTGGTGCCGGTAGGCTCGGCCGGGAGCGCCGGGAAGCCTGGTCGGCGATCAGCCGAGTGACGACGAGTCAGGGACGACCCAATGTCTGCGCCGCCCCCGCACACCTCCGGATCCGCGGACCCGTCCGCCGACCCTCGAGTCGATCCGGATGCCGACTCGGCCGGTCCACAGCACCACTCGGACGAGCGGCTCTTTCACCAGCTGGACGAGGACGAGGCCACCTTCATCGGCCGCGTGCTACGCCAGGAGACCGTCGGTGGCGCGCTGCTCCTGCTGGTGACGATCGCCGCGCTGTTGTGGGCCAACAGCGCCTGGGCGGACTCCTACGAACGCATCCGCGACGCGCAGCTCGGGCCGTTGACCTTGGAGAAGTGGGCAGCCGAGGGGGCCCTGGCCGTCTTCTTCTTCCTGGCCGGACTCGAGCTCAAGCGCGAGCTTGTCGTCGGCTCGCTGCGCCGCCCCGCGGACGCGTTGGTGCCGGTGGCGGCCGCCATGGGCGGAATGCTCGTACCGGCCTCGTTGTACCTCGTGGTCGTGCTTGGCAGCCAGGGGGGCTCTGAGCTCGGACGCGGCTGGGCTATCCCGATGGCCACCGACATCGCGTTCGCTCTCGCCGTGCTCGCCGTGGTCGGACGCGGCCTGCCCGCCTCGCTGAGAGCGTTCCTGCTCACGCTGGCGATCGTCGACGACCTGGGGGCCATCCTCGTCATTGCGCTCGTCTACTCCGCGACACCGCACCTGGGGGCGCTGCTCCTCGCCGCGCTGGGGCTCGCCCTCTTCGCCTGGCTGCAGCACCGGCGGGTCCATGCCGCCTGGCTGTACGTGCCGCTGGCGATCGCTGTCTGGTGGGCGACCCACGAAGCTGGGTTGCACGCCACGGTGGCGGGCGTCGCCCTCGGCTTGCTGACGCGGGTACGCCCCGACCCAGGCGAGGGCCACTCGCCCGCCGAGCGGCTCGAGCACCGGGTACGGCCCTTCTCGGCCGGACTGGCCGTCCCATTCTTCGCGCTCCTCGCTGCCGGTGTGGACGTCGGTGGTCGCGGTGGCCTGCTCACCGACCCGCTGGTGATGGGCATCGTGGTCGGCCTGGTGGCCGGCAAGACGTTCGGCATCCTCGGTGCTGCCTGGCTCGTCGCGCGCCTGACCCGAGCAGAGCTGGCTGCCGACCTCGGCTGGGGAGACGTGGCGGCCGTCGGCGTCCTGGCCGGGATGGGATTCACGGTCTCCCTGCTCATCGCCGAGCTGGCCTTCACCGGTGAACAGGCAGAGACCGCGAAGGCGGGGGTGCTGGTGGGGTCCGCGCTCGCGGCCGTGCTGGCCGCCGCACTACTGCTGGTCCGAAGCCGCACGCACCAGCGGGCCCGCCAGGGCGGACGACCACCGGTCACGACGACGTAGGCCCGCCGCACCGACAACCCGAGGCGACGCGCTGGTGGGAGCGTGGCTGTCGTGCGGGCCGTCGGTCGTGTCCTCTAGGCTCGCACCCGCACCGCTCCGCACTGGATCGTTTTCCACCCGCATCGCCCCACACTGCATCCACAGCCCCGCTCGCCTCGCCCCACCACCGCCGCCCGCAGCACGCGGGCTCGGGAGGAGACCTCATGAGCAGCACTGGCAGCCACGCCGCTGGCACCTCCAGCCACCGGCTGGACACGCCGGAGAGCCAGGAGCCGACACTGGGCCGGCTCGTCGCCGATGCCAGCCGGGACATCTCTGCCCTGGTACAGCACGAGATCGCGCTCGCCAAGGTCGAGATCAAGGTCAACGTCACGCGTGGTGGCATCGGGGCCGCCGCGCTCGCCGTCGCTGCGGTCGTAGCCGGGCTGGCGGTGCTGCTGCTCAGCTTCGCCTTCGTCTACTTCTTGGTGCTGGCCGGGCTCGACGAGTCGTTCTCTTTCCTGATCATCGCGGTCATCTACCTGCTCGTCGCCGGTGCGGTGGCGCTGTTCGGCATCCGCAAGCTCAAGCAGGTGCGCGCCCCCGAGCGCACCATCGAGACCTCCAAGAAGATCCCGCCGGCCCTGAAGGGCCAGCAGACGCCGGCGTTGCAAAGCTCGAACCGCACCCGCTGAGACCCCGATACCGGCGGCCAGCTGCTGCCCGAGCCCCGCGATACTCACGTGCAGCCGCCGCCGGGCGTCAGGTGCAGCCGCCGGTCGCGACCGATGCGGTCGCCGTCCGTGCGGTGAGCGCGTCCTCGGCCACCTGGTCCGCGCTCAGCGCGTAGCCGGTGCCGTCATCGGCCAGCGACGCCGCGAACACCACCCCATACACCCGGCCGGCCGAGGACACCAGCGGGCCGCCGGAGTTGCCCGAGCGCACCAGCGCTCGGATCGCGAACACCTCCCGGACCTGCCGGCCCTGACCGTAGATGTCAGGGCTCGCCAGGTGTTGTTCGGAGCGGACCCGGGCCGGCCGTACGTCGTACGGCCCGTTCTCGGGGTAGCCGAGCACCGCGGCCGAGTCGCCCGACTCGGCCGCACGCTCTCCGCGGGCGAAACGCAGCACCCGCCCGGGCAGACCATCCACGGCGAGCACCGCGACGTCCAGGTCGGCGTCGAAGAGTACGACGCGGGCCCCGTACTCGTCGTCGGCCAGTGTCACCGTCGGTGAGCGCACTCCGGCGACGACGTGGGCGTTGGTCATGACCCGCTCCGGCGCGTACACAAAACCGGAGCCCTCGACGCGACGGCCGCACTGCGGGGCCTCTCCGAGCACCTTCACCACGCCGTCAGCCGCACCGCGTACGCCGCCGGAGCGTGCGATGCGCGAGCTGGGCCGGCGGACCGGTTCGATGCGCTCGGGGGCGAAGGCCTCGAGGTAGCGGGGAAAGATGCTGGTGTCGACCATCGAGGTGAAGGCGGCGAGCATGTCGGCGGCGGCGGCGGGCATAGCGTCGTCCACTGTCGACAGCACCGTCGAGGCGCGGACCGCCTGCGACAAGGCAGGGATGCGTGCGCCGCTCACCGCGTAGCCGAGCGCCCAGGCGACCACGAGCACCGCGGCCATGCTGAGGGCCGCCCCGCCGAGCGCGTCGATCGAGTGCGCCGGACGCCAGGTGAGGTGCCGCCGCAGCATCCCGCCCGACCAGGAGCCGACCGTCTGTCCTAACAGAGCCGTCCCCAGCACCACCGCGACCGCGAGGAGCGAGACCGACAGCGACGGCCCGTAGCCGTCGAGCACGCGGGGCAGGACGAGGGCGCCGATCGCCCCGCCAGCGAGCAGGCCGATCGTGGCCGAGGCCCCGACGATGAAGCCCTGCCACCACCCGGTGAGGCCGTATCCGACCACCAGGACCACGAGGACGACGTCGAGCCAGTTCATCAGCGCGCCGCTCCCGTGCGGGGAAGGGCACGCTCGCGGGAGGTGTCCCACGGCCGGCTCCAGCCGACGAGGTCGAAGAGCCGCGCCACGACACCGGCCGTGAAGCCCCACAGCAGCAGCCCGTCGTCCACCTCGAAGGCCGGGCCCTTCCAGCCCGAGGGATGCCGCACGGTGAAACGCTGCGCGGGGTCGACCAGGGTCGACAACGGCACCCGCAGCACGCTGGCCACCTCCGCGGGGTCGACCGCGTCGACCGGACCGGGACGGCGCCACCACGCCAGCACGGTGGTGACCGCATGGTTGCTCGGCGGCACCCACAGCGCGGGCAAGCAGCCGATCACGTCGACGTCGGTACGCCGCAGCCCCACCTCCTCGGCCGCCTCGCGCAGGGCGGTGTCCACCGGGCCGGTGTCACCGGGGTCGGCCGACCCGCCCGGGAAGGACAGCTGTCCTGGGTGTGAACGCAGGTCGGGCGACCGTTCGGTCAGCAGCAGGTCCGGGCCGGCGGCGCCCTCGGCGAAGAGCATGAGCACCGCCGAGGAGCGCGCGCTGGCCGGCGGCGGAGGCACCACGTGCGACAGCTGTTCGGCGGTGACATCGGCGAAGGCGGCGACGAGCGGGACCAGCCACGCCGGCCAGTCCGGCAGGTCAGACGTCGTC
>JBBSMD010000018.1:0-24668 GCA_038233355.1 Propionibacteriales bacterium | reverse complement strand
CCTCGCTCGGCAAGGCAGCGACCGCCGCGGCGATCACGCTGGCCTGGTCGACGTCGATACCCCCGGCGCGCAACGCCTCCGCCGTGGCCGGCGCCGCTGCGGCCAGCCGGCGCCCGGTGCGCCACGTGCGGCTCGCCCGCGCAGGGTGCGCCCGCAACACCCCCGACAACCACGCCGTCCCACCGGTGGCCGCCGACCGCCCCGGCAGGTCACGACAGGCCGCCTCGGCCACCACCGCCGCCCCCAGACCCGCCAACCGGGCCGCCACCTGGTCCACCCGGCGCAGCATCGCGGTCAACTCAGCATCCGAGGCCGACCACAAGGCCAACCCCGCGAGCCCGTCCGACCCGCTATCGGCCGCATCCGGGGCCGGCGCCGCTTCGCTCGTCGGCGGTGTTCCTCCGCTGTCGTCGGATGCGGAGGGCGCGGCCACACCGACCAGGTCGTCCAGCACCGCGTCCAGCCGGGCGCAGCCGGTCAACCCCGGGTGGGTTGTGCTGTCGACTCCGGTGCTCACATCCCTGAACGTAGCCGCGCGCACTGACCAAACCGGCTACTCGAGCACTCCTGTACACAACTATTATCGAACATGGGTTTGTGCACCACAAGCGGGCGCTGGAGTGCAACCCCGGGAGCCCGCGAGCCCTGGCATCCGACCGAGGTGGCGGATCGGCTGCGAGACGTCGACGTCGCGTGGTGTGTCGCAGCCGGCTGGGCGGTCGCGGACATCATCGAGGCCTCCTCGACGGGCATCGGTACCTGGTCCCGCAGGTCGTGCTGTTGTTCAAGGCCAAGCACGCCCGGCTCAAGGACGACGCCGACTTTGCGCGCCTGTTGCCCCTGCTGGATCGGGATCGACGTGCGTGGCTGCGAACGGTGTTGACCGATGTGCACCCGCAGCATCGGTGGCTGGATCGGCTGTGGTACATCGGAGCCATCTCGGCCATGTTCGGCAATTGACCGTGTCCAAACCCTTGCAGATCCGCTTCGTACGGGTCATGGTCAGCACCTGCGCCGGGGCTCTACCCCGTGCCCGGCCTGTGAGTCGGCCAACCGGCCGCGCGGTGAAGAGGAGACGGCATGCACGTGCGACGAATGACGGCGGTGGGCGCTGCGGCGGTGATGTCCTTGGGCATCTCCGGCATCGCTGCTGCTGCACCACTGGGTGGGGACTCGGAGGTGACGGTTGGCAGCAACGACCGCTACTTCTCCCACAACAAGCAGAACGAGTCGGGGTTGGCGGTCAACCCGGTCGCGCCGCGGATCTTGGCTGCTGGCGCCAACGACAACATCGACCTCGAGCGCTGCTATGCCGGCGTCGACGAGACGTGCCCGTTCACACCGGGCGTGGGAGTCTCCGGGGTTCAGTTCTCACTGGACGGCGGGAACAGCTGGGTCCAGCCGACCTACACCGGCTACACCGCCCGCAACACCAACTGCCGCACCGACACCCCCGACACTGCGGTGTGCCAGCCCACGGTGGGTCCGATCGGCACCCTGCCGGGCTACTACGAGAACAACCTGGTCTCCAACGGCGACCCCGAGCTCGCGTTCGGGCCGGTGCCGGATCGCGCCGGCAACTTCTCCTGGGACAACGGCCAGCGGCTCTACTACGCCAACATCGCCACCAACTTCCCGGGCCGCAAGGGCTTCGCCGGGGACGGTGCCATCGCCGTGTCCCGCACCGACAACGTGCCAGCCGCGGCAGCCGGCAAGGACAGCGCGTGGATGGACCCGGTCATCGTGTCCAAGCAGAATGAAGCGCTGTTCAGCGACAAGGAGCAGATCTGGGCCGACAATGCCGAGTCGAGCCCCTACTTCGGCAACGTCTATGAGTGCAACGTCGGCTTCCGCGGGGCCGCCGGGTCCGAGCCGGTGCTGCTCGCCCGCTCGACCGACGGCGGCGACACGTGGAAGAGCCGGCAGCTGACCGCGGCCACGAACAACAACCAGACCGGTGGTCGACAGGGCTGCACGATCCGCACCGACTCCGAGGGTGTCGTCTACGTCGTGTTCGACGGCTTCAGCAAGAAGCTGGGGTCGGAGGTCTTCTACCAGACCCGCTCGTTCAACGGTGGCCAGCGCTTCGAGCGGCCCCGTGTCATCCAGACCCACACCGGCATCGGTCAGTTCGACCCGGCACAGGGGCGGTTCACCATCGACGGCGTCGCGGGTGCCCGCACCAACACCTTCCCCAGTATCGACATCGCCAACGGCGCCCCGACCGGTGCCGACGCCACCGACGAGATCGTGCTGACCTGGTCCGACGACCGGGCCGGTACGAACAAGGAGAAGGCGTACCTCATCCGGTCGAACAACCAGGGCCGCAGCTACAGCGCACCGAAGGTGGTGTCCAGCCAGGGTGACCGGGCCAACCAGCCAGCGGTGGCCATCGCCCCCGACGGCGGCGACGTCTACGTGGTCTACAACGCGTTCCTCGACCCGTGGCGTTCGACGACGTCGAAGTCACGCCGGATGCTCGGTGTCGTCAACTACGTACGAGGTGGGGCCGTCTCGACCTTGCACCGCGGGGCCGTGGGTGACGCTCGCGGCTCGAGCGCCAACGGTCTCACCGCGGAGTTCCTCGGCGACTACAACTACGCGGTCGCCACCCGAGACGCGGGCTCGGCGGTGTGGAACGACACTCGCAACGCGGCGGTGTGCCCAGCCATCAACCGTTATCGGCAGGCGTTCCTGGAGGACGTCACCGGCGGTGGCGCGTCCCCGATCGTCGGCGACGAGGCGGAGGACCGGGAGGAGTCCGGAGAGGTGCCCAACGCGCACTCCAGCGCGTTGCGACCGGGACCCAACCAGGACTGCCCGCAGGGCGGCACCAACGCCTTCGGCAACACTGACATCTACGGGGGGAGCTACGCCGACCCGACCCCGTGAGTCGGCAGTGAGTCGGCAGTGAAGCCAGGTCCGTGAGTCGGGGCTGGTGGTGGCGGCATCTCGCCACCACCAGCCCTGCCGCGCGGTCGCGGACGCACCGGGGCAGCCTTGCGCCATGCCCGAAGGTCACACGCTGCATCGACTGGCCGCCCGAGCTCGACTCCCGCTTCGCCGGTGACATGGTCGGCGCGTCGAGCCCGCAGCTGCGCTTCGCCGACGGTGCGGCGCTGTTGGACGCCACCCGCTTCGACCGCGCCGAGGCGTACGGCAAGCATCTGTTCGGCCATTTCGAGACGGGCCACATCCTGCACGTGCACCTCGGGTTGAACGGCACGTTCGCCACCATGCTGGCCTCGGCGGGGCCGCCGCGACCGCACAGCTTTTCGGGCAGGTGGTCGCGCACGTTGCGCAGCTAATGGATCTGACACCGGCCGATCACCGGGTGGTCGAAGACCTCCTTGACCGCCGCGGCCAGCGCCTTGGCGCCGTCGAGGATGGCCAGGATCGGCCTGGTGACGTCGAGCCCCCGCTCGCGCAGCCCGACCAGCAGCGAGCGGACCAGGGTGGTGTTCTCCGTCGACCCCTCCACGACCGCGAGGGGGGGTGCTTGACCCCGTCGATGTCGATGCCGAGCGCGACCACGCACAGGTGGTCGGCGAAGTGGACACCGTCGACCATCAACGCCACCAGGTCCAGGTCGGTGAGGTCACCAGCGAGAAGGTCGCCCAGGGCGTGCTCGGTCATCGCCACGAACTTGCGCGAGACCGCCGACTTCGAGGTCGACGTCCCGCTCTGGGTGACCTGGTCACCGACCGGTTCCAACGCGACCGGGTAGCGACGGGTCGAGACCCGGCCAGCATCCGCTCCAGCGCCATCCGTTCAAGCAGCTCGGTGGAGTTGAACAGCTTATAGGCGGGCACAGGCAACCTCCCCGGCCCCGTCGGCCCCGTCGGCCCCGTCGGCCCCGTCGGCCCCGTCGGCCGCGCGGACCCTCGGCCGACGCACCGGCCCGAGGCAGTCACCGACGGTGCCGCGAGCCTCCCCAAACACCGCACCTGGGTCGCGCGAGCCTTCTCGCGCTGAGCCCCGACGCACTCCTCAGGACACCGACCGGGTCCGAGTCCGGTCCACCTGCGCCGTGCCGCCCCCCAGCACCTGGGCAGGCAGCACACCCGCCTCCACCAGCTCCCTCAGCTCACGACGGGAGGCGATCGAGGCGAGGGCCGTCGTCTGTCGGCGACGGAGCTCACCGGCGGCGGAGCCGGAGCGGGTGTCGAGCTCGTCGAGCTCGGCCATCGCGGCCTGCTCCCACTCGGCGAACGTGTCACGCGCCCGCTCGACGGTCTCCGGACGGATCGCCGGCAGGCCGTCGAACACCTCGAACCCGGCCATGGTGCGGTGTGCCGCCAGCCGTCGGGCGGTCGCCTCCGCATACTCCATCTCGGCCGTGTCGCTGCCGGCCGGCTCGGGGAGCAGGTGCAGCAGGCGACGCCCGATCCGGTCGGTCAGCTTCCGCTCGGCACGCGCGGAACCCATCTGGTGCCGGGCACCCCGCATCGCCAGGTCGTCGATCTCGTCGTCCGCCTCGTGCAGCAGAGTCCTGGTGACCGCCGGCGGCAACAGCCCCTCATCGCTCAGTGCCTGGTACGTCTTGCGCTCGACGTGCAGCCCGCGCCCGACCACGATGCGGTACTCCTGGTCCTCGCCGACGTCGAGGCGTTCCATCTCCTCGTGTGCCGCCCGTTCGCTCGCGGCCAGCTCGGCCTGCACCTCGTCGTCGAGCGTCAGGCCCAGGTCGTGCGCCTCTTCCCGAGCCGCCTGGATCCCGGTGATGTGCGCGATCGCCATGAGAATGCGGTCGGACTCACTAGGCCGGTCGAGGCCGAGCCGGTGCACCAGCCAGCGGATCGTCGTCGCGTTGAGCAGCAGGGTGGTGAGCACCACCCCACCGGTCAGCGCCACCAGCAGGTCGCGCTGCGCCAGGTCCTCCGGCAACGCCAGTGCCAGCGCCAGCGCGACACCGCCACGCAGGCCGCCCCACACCAGGACCGCCTCGTTGCGCCAGCCCACGCGCGGAATGTGCGCAGTGCGCTCCAGCAGCCACATCGTGGGTACGACCGCCAGCAGGCGGGCAACGAGGACGACTGCGACCGCGAGCAGGACGGCCCCGAGGTGCTCGACCAGTAGGCCGACACCGATGATGAGGCCGACGAGCAGGAAGAGGAGGGCGTTGGCGATGTAGTCGAGCGCCTCCCACAGGGCTTCCCACAGCTCGCGCACCTCCACCGACCCGCGGCTCGGAGCAATGCCCGAGAGCACCATGCCCGCCGCCGCGGTGGCCATGACACCGGAGAAGCCGAGCACCGCCTCTGCGAGCACGAAGCTGCCGTACGCCACGGCCAGTGAGAGCGCGGCCGCGGGCAGCCGGTCGAGCCACGGCAACCCGAGCCCCGCGAGGAACCCCAGCACCACCCCAATCAGCGCGCCGCCGGCGAAGACCGCGACGAAGTCGAAGGTGCCACTGATCGCGCTGATCGAGCCGCCGGTCGCCGCTGTCAGCAGGATGGAGGACAGCACGATCGCCACCCCGTCGTTGAGCAGGCTCTCGCCTTTTACCAGGGTCAGCAGCCGCCGAGGTACCCCCACCTCCTCGAAAATCGCGACCACGGCGACCGGGTCGGTCGCCGAAATCAACGCTCCGAAGAGCAGGGCCACCACCCACGCCGTGCCGAGCGCGACGTGCAGCGCCGAACCAACCAGCACCGCAGACAGCAGGAAGGCCATGGTGGCCAGTGCCAGGACGGCACCGAGGTTGCGGAAGAAGGCGCGTAGGTCGATGCCGAGCGCCGCGGCGAAGACCAGCACGGGAAGGAAGATCAAGATCACCACCTGCTCGAACGTCTCGCCCTCCAGCTGCCCGATGCCGGGGGTCAGACCGACCGCGGAGGCGAGGAAGCCGACGACCACGAGGATCGCGCTGAGCGGCATGTGCAGCCGCCTCGCCACCAGTCCCATGAGGACCGCCAGGGCGAGCAGGCCGGCGAGCTCGAGCAGCAGGCGAGGCAGTTCCACGAGCCGGTCCTCCCTCGGTAGGGGTCGGGCGTGGTCGTCTCCGCCGCGACACGAGGCCCAGGGTGTAGACGAGAGGGCCGACGTGGACGGCGGCGAGACGACCGACGACGATGGTGCTCCCATTACCCGGTTACGGGCGAGACGATGCAGGAGGAAGCTGCACGGTCTCGGCCGCTCCCGCCGGAGGCGCGGTATGTCCCCACGACTGCACCGGGCCGTTCGCCCGGGCTCTCCTCCGCTCGACGAGTCCGCGTACCCGCTCGCGAGCCAGGTCGCAACAGCCGCCGGGCGCGAGCACGGCAGCGCGTACGACCCCGAGCACGCCTACCCCTTCGGGTTGCAGCGGGTGCTGGACGGACTCGGGCCCCTGATCGATACCCTGGCGACCGTCCGCCTAGCCGCTGCTCACCGCCGGCCGGAGCCGTCGTCGTACAAGCCCCGGATGGCCGCCGCCACGGCCGGGGACACGGTCGGGTCGAACACGCTGGGCACGATGTAGCTCGGGTTGAGCTCTTCCGGCGACACCACGTCGGCGATGGCGTTGGCCCCTGCGATCAGCATGTCGTCGGTGATGTCGTGCGCTCCGGTGTCGAGCATGCCCCGAAAGAAGCCGGGGAAGGCCAGCACGTTGTTGATTTGGTTGGAGTAGTCGCTGCGGCCGGTGGCGACCACGGCGGCGTGCTCTCGTGCGGCCAGTGGGTCGACCTCGGGGACCGGGTTGGCGAGCGCGAAGACGACCGCGTCGTCGGCCATCGACGCGATGTGGGAGCCGTCGAGCAGGTCGGGCGCCGAGACGCCGATGAACACGTCGGCGCCGGCGATCACCTCGGTGAGCGGGCCGGTAACCCCCTCGGAGTTGGTGTGCTCGACCAGCCACCGGCGCATCGGGTCGGCACTGTGGTCCTCGGGGTCCACCGCGCCGTGCCGGTCGCAGCCGATCATCTGGCGGGCCCCTTGCGCGTACAGCAGGCGCAGGATTGCGGTGCCGGCAGCACCGACACCCGAGACCACGACGCGTACGTCGGGCAGTGCCTTGTCGACGACGCGCAGCGCGTTGCGCAGCGCCGCGGAGACCACGATCGCGGTGCCGTGCTGGTCGTCGTGGAAGACCGGGATGTCGAGCTGGTCACGCAGCCGGCGCTCGATCTCGAAGCAGCGGGGTGCCGCGATGTCCTCCAGGTTGATGCCGCCGTAGACGGGCGCCAGGTAGCGCACGGTGTCCACGATCGCGTCGGTGTCCTGGGTGTCCAGGCACACTGGCCAGGCGTCGACGTCGGCGAAGCGCTTGAACAGCGCTGCCTTTCCCTCCATCACCGGCAGCGCCGCGGCGGGGCCGATGTTGCCCAGCCCCAGCACCGCCGAACCGTCGGTGACCACGGCGACGGTGTTGCGCTTGATCGTGAGCCGGCGGGCATCCTCCGGGTTCTCCGCGATGGCCATGCTGACGCGGGCGACACCTGGGGTGTATGCCCGGGAAAGGTCGTCGCGGTTGCGCAGCGAGACCTTGCTCGCCACCTCGATCTTTCCGCCGAGGTGGATCAGGAAGGTACGGTCGCTCACCTTGCGCACGGTGAAGCCGGCGGGCTCGCCGAGCGCGTCGGTGATGCGCTCGGCGTGCTCGGAGTCGATCGCATCGAAGGTGACGTCGACGACGATCCGGTCGTGCGTCGACTCGACCACATCGAGGGCGGTGATGGACCCACCGGCCGTCGCCACCGCTGTCGTGAGCTGAGTCGTCGCGTCGGTGTCGGTGGGACACTCGACCCGTACCGTCACCGCGTAGCCGGGGCTCGTGCTCGCCATAGCATCCTCCTGACCTAGGTGCTCTGCGCATGGTGTGCTCGGTCGCAGCCTGGACCAGCGCGCCGTACCGGCGCCAATCTTGACGTGACCTGCTCTAGCACTCCGCGCTCCGCGGGGCTCGGTGCCAGCGTGTGGTCAGAAACAGCGACACGCCGTACCAGCCCGCCGTTTGTGACCACACGGGCCCGGCCCGGCCGAGTTGTCACCGCCAGGAGGCGCCATAGCGCCCGTACGCGGTGACAACTGGATCTGACGACACGCAGTGGGAACTCGCCCGGACGGCAGGCGGTGACTAAGCAGCCAGGACCGGTGACAACCGGCCCGACGTGGGGTCAGAAGCCCAGCCGGCGCAGCTGACGTGGGTTGCGTTGCCAGTCGGCGGCGACCTTGACCCGCAGGTCGAGGTACACCGGCGTACCGAGGATCGCCTCGATCTGGGTACGCGCGGTGCTCCCGATGTCCTTCAGGCGGGCGCCCTTGACGCCGATCACGATCGGCTTCTGGCTCTCCCGCTCGACGAAGATCGTCACGTACACGTCGAGCAGTGGCCGGTCGTCGGCCCGGCCGGCGCGCGGGCCCATCTCCTCCACGACGACCGCGATCGAGTGCGGGAGCTCGTCGCGTACGCCCTCCAGGGCGGCCTCCCGGACGAGCTCGGCGACCAGCGTCTCTTCCGGCTGGTCGGACAGCTCTCCGTCGGGATAGAGCATGGGACCCGGCGGCAGCCGGGCGACGAGCAGGTCGGCGAGCAGGTCCACCTGGTGGCCGGTGGTGGCAGAGACGGGTACGACCTCGGCGAAGTCCACTCCGACCGAGCGACCCTGCTCGACGAGCGAGACCAGGTGCTGGGCGAGCCGGTCGGAGGACACCAGGTCGGTCTTGGTGGCGATCGCAACCGACGGCGTACGGCGCAAGCGGGCCAGCTCGGTGAGCAGGTATCGGTCGCCCGGACCGACCCGCTGGTCGGCGGGCAGGCACACCCCGACCACGTCGACCTCGGCCCAGGTGGTGCGTACGAGGTCGTTGAGCCGCTCGCCGAGCAGGGTGCGTGGACGGTGCAGGCCGGGGGTGTCCACCACGACCAGCTGGGCGTCGGGGCGGTGCACGATCCCACGGACGACGTGGCGGGTGGTCTGCGGTCGCGGGGAGGTGATCGCCACCTTGATACCGACCAGCGCGTTGGTGAGCGTGGACTTGCCGACGTTGGGCCGCCCGACGAAGCACGCGAACCCGGAGCGGAACGGCTCGTCGCTCATGCCGCTCATCCTTGCGCAGCCGGCTGCAGCGTCCGTGCCGGAGCCCGGGCCAACACCAGCACGGCGGTGAGCACCAGGACGGCACCGAGCGTCGCCGGCACACTGAGTCGCTCACCGAGCACGACGATCCCGAGCGACGCGGCCACAACGGGCTCGGTGAGCGCCAGGGTCGCGGCCGGGCCGGGGGCCACCACCCGCAGCCCGGCGGCGAGCAGGCGGTACGCCACGACGGTGGGCACCACCGCCAGGTACACGGTCATCGCGGCACCACCCGGGGTCACCAGCCACTGCCACGGGCCACTGCCGACCGCGGGTACCAGCAGCAGCAAGGCTGCGACGGTGAACACGGCCGCCAACATGGTGTCGAGGTCGAGACCGTACCGATGCCCTGCGGCGGCGATGCCTGCCCCGGAGACGAGGTAGACCGCGTACGAAGCCGCCGCGCCGAGCGCCAGGAGCAACCCTGCCGGCTCCGGCCGCGACCCGAAGCCGACGAGCAGGACGAGCCCGACCAGGCCGAGACCGGTTGCTGCTGCCCACCGGCGGTCGACCCGACGGGACAGGGCACCGGTGAGCACCGGAGTGGCGCCGATGGCAACCAGGGTGCCGACCGCGACGCCGGTCCGGGGCACCGCGGCCAGGAAGCACCACTGGAACGCCGCCTGCCCGACGGCTGCCGTCCACACCGCCGGCACCCGAGCAGCGGCCGACCAGCGACCGCCGTGGAGTTCACGGTGGCCCGCGGGCAGGCGACGGTTACGCGGCGCGCCCCACCACCGCGCCACGGCGATGAACAGCCCGGCGGCGAGCAGGAGCCGCGCGGCGGCGAGCGGCAGCGCGGGCGTTTCCGGCCCGAGCAGGCGGACCGTGCCCACCGTCCCGAACAGGGCGGCACCGGCCACCACCCACCAGGCGCCCAGGCGGGTAGTCACGTGGTGGGGGCGGAGTGTGGATCACCGGTCGGGTCGGTGACCCACACGGTGACGCCGGACCCGGCGAGGTCGCGGACGACGTCGAAGTCGGCGTCGGGTACGCCGTCGGCGTCGGTGCACACCGCCGCCGCCTCCAGCCCGCGGGCGCCGCCGGAGACGGCCATCGCCACAGCCACGGCCAGGGCGGACAGCTGCAGATGGCGGAGATCAACCGTCGCCGCGGCATACGTCCGCCCGTCGAGGTCCCGCACGGCGGCACCCTCCGTCGCCCGGGTGCGGGCCCGGCTGGCGCGAGCCAATGTTAAGAGCTTGCCGTCCTCGGCCGTGCGCGGCCGGGCCGGCGAAGCAGCCGAGCCGTCGGGGCCGGGTGTGGATGGTGGGTCGGCGGCAACGGGCACGGCGGCAAGCGTAGGGAGTCGGGTCGCGAGTCAACGGGCGAGGTGGGATGCGCCGCTAACCTGCGAGTGGCCCGGTGTGGTCGCCCGCAGGCGCCGGAGCCAACCACACGGGGCCACTCGCCGGGGTACGGCCGCCACACGGGGCCACTCGCCGGGGTGCCGAGCGGGCCCAGCGAGGCGGTTCAGGCGTTGACGGTGTGGTCCTCGTCGGTGTCGGCGACGTCCTCGTCCTCGGCCCGGCGGACGAGCACGGTGCCAATCCGGTTGCGCCGCCCGACCGGCGACTCGGCCTGGAGGTGCAGACCGTCGAAGGTCACCTCGCTGCCCGCGATCGGGACCCGCCCGAGGTGCTTGGCCAGCAGCCCGCCGACGGAGTCGACGTCCTCGTCGGCGACCACCACGCCCACCACCTGCACGAGGTCGTCGACGGGGAACCGGCTGGGAACGCGCACGGTGCCGTTGGCCAGCCGCTCCACCTGTTCTGGCTCCGCGTCGTACTCGTCGTTGATCTCACCGACGATCTCCTCGAGCACGTCCTCGATCGTCACCATGCCGGCGGTGCCGCCGTACTCGTCCACGACGACCGCGACGTGCCTACGGCTGCTCTGCATCTCACGCAGCACCGCGTCGATGGGTTTGGAGTCGGGGACGTACAGGCACGGCCGCATGATCGACTCGACCCGCTCGGTGGTGCCGGCGTCGCGGTTGTCGAAGGTGCGTCGGGCGACGTCCTTCAGGTACGCCATGCCGATGACGTCGTCGTGGCTGTCGCCGATCACCGGGATGCGGGAGTAGCCGCTGCGCAGGGCCAGCGACATCGTCTGGCGCAGGGTCTTGTGCCGCTCGATGTAGACCATGTCGGTGCGGGGCACCATCACCTCGCGCACGATCGTGTCGCCGAGCTCGAAGACGGAGTGGATCATCGCCCGCTCATCGGACTCGATCAGCCGGTTGGCCTCGGCGATGTCGACGAGCTCGCGCAGCTCGGCCTCGGAGTTGAACGGCCCCTCGCGAAAGCCCTTGCCCGGCGTCAGCGCGTTGCCCAGCAGAATCAGCAGCCGCGGCAGCGGGCCTAGAACCCTCGTGAGCAGCAGGACAGGGCCCGCGCTGCGCAAGGCGATGGCCTCCGCGTGCTGCTTGCCGAGCGTGCGGGGGCCGACGCCGATGAGCACGTACGAGACGAGCACCATCGCGCCGGCCGCGACGAGCACCCGCAGCCACATCGGGTCCAGCAGCCTGGCGACGGCCAGCGCTACCAGCACCACGGCGACGACCTCGGCGGTCATCCGCAGCAGGAGCACCGTGTTGAGGTAGCGCGGCGGGTCCTCCGCCACGGTCGCGAGGCGGGCCGCCCCGCCGCGACCCTCCCCGACCAGTTCGGCCGCGCGCGCCTTGGAGAACGTCGACAGCGCCGCGTCGGCTCCGGCCAGCAGGGCCGCCAGTGAGCTCAACGCGACCGCGACCGCGAGCATCACGATGACCGTGTCGCTCACGCCCGGTCCCCTGCGTACGAGCCGAGCAGGTCGGCCTGCACGGCGAACATGGCCTCGTGCTCGGCCGGCTCGGCGTGATCGTGGCCCAGCAGGTGCAAGATGCCGTGCACGGTCAGCAACCGCAGCTCGTCGCGCCGGGCGTGCTCACCGGTCCCCACCTGGCGGTCGGCCACCTGGGGGCACAGCGCCAGGTCACCGAGATAGCCGGGCTGAGCCGGTGCCTGGTCGGTGCCGGCCCGCAGCTCGTCCATCGGGAACGCCAAGACGTCGGTGGCGCCCGTACCGCCCATCCACCGCGCGTTGAGGGCGGTGATGGTGTCCTCGTCGACGAGGCGCACCGTCATCTCGGTCCGCTCGTGCAGCCGCTGGCGGACCAGCACGTGGCGAGACAACGACACCAGGTCGTCGACGTCGACCGCGGCGCCGCCCGACTCGTCCACGACGTCGATCATCACGCCTGCCTGCCGGCGCGCCGACCACTCGGAGCGGTGCCGGGATCGCCCGCATCTGCCGGCACGGTGGCCTCGTAGCTGTCGTAGGCGGCGACGATGCGTCCGACCAGCTTGTGCCGCACGACGTCGTGCGCGCCGAGCCGTACGAACGACACGTCGTCGACCTCGGACAAGATGCCCTGCACGACGCGCAGGCCCGACCTGGTCCCACCGGGCAGGTCGACCTGGGTCACGTCGCCGGTCACGACCATGCGGGAACCGAAGCCGAGCCGGGTGAGGAACATCTTCATCTGCTCCTGCGAGGTGTTCTGCGCCTCGTCGAGGACCACGAACGCGTCGTTGAGGGTGCGCCCGCGCATGTACGCCAGCGGGGCCACCTCGATGGTTCCCGCGGTGAGCAGCTTGGGGATCGACTCGGGGTCGAGCATGTCGTGCAGCGCGTCGTACAACGGCCGCAGGTAGGGGTCGATCTTCTCGCTCAACGTGCCGGGCAGGTAGCCGAGCCGCTCCCCGGCCTCGACCGCTGGCCGCGTCAAGATGATGCGGTTGACCTCCTTGGCCTGCAGCGCCTGCACGGCTTTAGCCATCGCGAGGTAGGTCTTGCCGGTGCCGGCCGGGCCGATGCCGAAGACGATCGTGTGCTTGTCGATGGCGTCGACGTAGCGCTTCTGGTTGAGCGTCTTCGGCCGGATCGTGCGGCCCCGGTTCGACAAGATGTTGAGGCTCAGCACGTCGGCCGGGCGCTCGCGGGTCTCGGTGCGCAGCATCACGATGGAGTGCTCGACGGTCTGGGGTGTGAGCCCCTGCCCGTGGCGCACCATCGTGACCAGCTCGTCGAGCAGCCGTTCCACCATGGCGGCCTCGGCGGGCGCGCCGGTGACCGTCACGGTGTTGCCGCGGGAGTGGACGTCGGCGGCGAACTCTCGCTCGACGATCTTGAGGAACGCATCGGCCGGACCGAGCAGGGCCACCATGGGGATGCTCGCGGGGATCGTGATCGTGTGCTGAGCCGACTGCGCCGCCGACGCGCTGGTGGGCGGCTGGGTACGGGCGGTGGTAGCGGTTGACTCGGGCATCGGCGCCCCTCGCGGGGGCTGACCTCCTGGGGCGTGCGGGCTACTGGACCGTGGACGTGCGGTCCCATCGTACGGCCGGCCCGAGCCCGGTGCGCCGGCTCAGCCGGGTGGCCACGAGAGGGGACGCCCCGCGAGCACGTGGGCATGGACATGGAACACGCTCTGGCCGACGTCGGCGCCGGTGTTGAACACCAACCGGTAGGCGTCGGCGTACCCCTCCCGCTCGGCGACGGACCGGGTCAGCACGAGCAGCTCGGCGGCGACCTCGGGCGCTGCCTCGGCGAGCGCGGCGACGCTCGGGTGGTGCGCGACCGGGATCACGAGCACGTGCAACGGCGCCTGCGGGTTGATGTCGCGAAAGGCGAGGGCGCGCTCGCCGCGGGCCACCACGTCGGCGTCGACGTCACCGGCCGCGATCGCACAGAACAGGCAGTCGGACTCGGGGTCGTGCTCGGTCGTCTCGCTCACGCGCTCATCCTGACCTCCGGCACCGCTGCGTGGCCAGCGTCTGAGTGACCAGCGTCCGCGCAAGTCGTCGCCGCGTGCCGGGCTGGTCGAGACACCCGACGTGTCGGCGCGGTAAACCATCGGGGTGACCCGCGCGTCCTGAGAGTGTGACCCTGACCGTGACCACGACCGCTGCGGCGGCGACGCACCCGGGAGGCTGGGTGGCGACCAGGGGTGCCGACGAGGCCGTCAGCCGGTTGTACGCCGAGCACTGGGCCGGTCTGGTCCGGCTCGCGACGCTGCTGCTGCGCGATCAGGGACGGGCCGAGGAGGTGGTGCAGGACGCGTTCGTAGCCTTGCACCGCCGCTGGTCCGGCCTCCAGGAGCCCGTCAAGGCGGTCGCTTACCTGCGGCGTTCGGTGGTCAACGGCTGCCGTTCGACCATCCGGCACCGGGTGGTGGTGGACCGACAGCCGGCGGAGCGACCGGGCGTGGCACCCAGCGCCGAGGCCAGCGTGCTGGTCGGTGAGCAGCGCAGCGAGCTGGTCGAGGCGCTGCGTCGCCTGCCTCGGCGCCAGCGCGAGGTGCTGGTGCTGCGCTACTTCAGCGACTTGTCCGAAGCCGACATCGCCGCAACCCTCGGCATCAGCCGGGGCGCGGTCAAGAGCCACAGCGCGCGCGGCATCGCCGCGCTGAAGAAGACATGGGGGGCGAGGGCATGAGTGAGCGCGAGACCGCCTTCGAGGACAGGCTGCGCGCGGAGCTGCGTGCGGAGGTCCGCGGCATCCGCCCGCGAGACGGGCTCGCCGGCATCCAGACCCGGACGGCGGCCCGACGCCGACGTCCCGGCTGGGCACAGGACCGGGGACAGGGCGGGGGACGTGGCTGGTGGATGCCGCTGCTGTCCGGTGTAGCAGCCATGGCACTGATCGTGGTCGGGGCGGCCCTGGTACGCCAGGCGCCACAGGTCCAGGTGAGCGGTCCCGGTCCCGACGAGGACGTGGCCGCGGCCGAGGTGGACACCACGGCGCACGACGTCACGGTATGGGTCGTCGGTGCCGGGAGGACGGGCGCCGCCGGTGCGCTCTACCCACGCCAGACCGTCATCGCGAACAGCGCCAGCACGGGCATGGCCGCGGTCGAGGGTTTGCTCGCCTACGACCCGTCGGACGGCCTGGTCAACGCCTGGAACGGCGACGTGGGCGGTCGCCTGCGCCTCGAGGTCAACTCAGTCGAGCGGGTCGACCGGGTCGTACGCGTCGACTTCTCCGGTCCGGTCCAGCGGCTGCCCGGCCAGGGCAAGGTGCGGTTCGGCATCGACTCGGGCACGGACCGGCTGCGCTACGACCCGAGGCTGTTCCCCCAGCAGCTGGTGCGCACCGTGCAGAGCACGCTCGGAGTCCGCGCCCCGGTGCTCGTGACCCGCGACGGCGAACCGGTCGACCGGATCCTGTCCGCAGCGGTCGACCAGCCGATCGAGGCCGACGACTCCGCCGTGGCCGGCGTCTACGTCACCTACCCAGACGACGGCGCCCGCGTCGAGGGCCCGCTGCGGGTGTCCGGTGAGTCCAACACGTTCGAGGCCAACGTGGTCTGGCGGGTCCGCCAGGGCAGCGAGGTGGTGCGCTCCGGCTCGACGATGGGCGGCTCGTACGGCGACTGGGCGCCGTTCCGGTTCCGTGTCGACCTGTCACCCGGCGACTACACGCTCGAGGTCTTCGAGGCCAGCGCGCAAGACGGCTCCGCTCAGTACGTCAACACCCGCCAGGTCACCGTCGAGTAGCCGCTGACGCGGGACCCGCGGTCAGCGCAGCCCGCCGCGCAGCCGGCCGAAGAAACCCTTCGTGCCGGCGTTGGCAGCCGCCGCGGGCCGCTCCTCGTCGCGCAACCGGGCGAGCTGGGCCAGCAGCTGCTCCTGCTCCTCGTCCAGCTTGGTCGGGGTCTCCACGACCACACGCACCACCAGGTCGCCACGGCCCACTCCGCGGAGCCGGGGGACGCCGCGGCCCCGGAGCACGACCTGCTCCCCCGACTGGGTGCCGGGCTCGACGTCGATGCTCACGTACTTGTCGATGTCGGGCGCCCCGGTCTCGCCGTCGAGGGTCGGCAGGTCGATCTGGGTGCCGAGCGCCGCGGCGGTCATCGGCACCGTGACGTCGCAGAGCAGGTCGTCACCGTGCCGGTCGAACAGCTCGTGCGGACCGACCTCGATCTCCACGTACAGGTCTCCGGCCGGTCCCCCGCCGTGGCCGACCTCGCTCTGCCCGGCCAGCTGGACCCGCGTGCCGGTGTCGACCCCGGCCGGCACCTTGACCTGCAGGGTGCGGCGCGAGCGCACCCGGCCGTCGCCGCCGCACTCGGTGCAGGGGTCGGGGATGACCGTGCCGAAGCCGCGACAGGTCGGGCACGGCCGTGCGGTGCGGATCTCGCCGAGGAACGAGCGCTGGGTGTGCGATATCTCGCCTCGCCCACGGCAGGTGTCGCAGGTGACCGGCTCGGAGCCGGGCGCGGCCCCGCTGCCGGTGCAGGTCGAGCAGGTCACGGCTGTGTCGACGGTGAGATCGCGTGTGGTGCCGAACGCGGCGTCGGCCAGGGTCACCTGCAGGCGGATGAGCGCGTCCTGGCCTCGCGTCTGCCGGGGGCGCGGCCCACGGGCACCGGTCTGCCCGAAGAAGGCGTCCATGATGTCGGTGAAGTTGAAGCCGGCACCCGCACCGAAGCCGCCGGAACGCGGGTCGCCGCCCAGGTCGTAGACCTGGCGCTTCTCGGGGTCGCTGAGCACCTCGTACGCCGCGGTCGCGGCCTTGAAGCGGTCGGCGGCCCCCGGGTCGGGGTTGACGTCGGGGTGCAGCTGGCGGGCGAGGCGCCGGTACGCCTTCTTCAGCTGCTCGGCCGACGCGTCCCGGTCGACGCCGAGCAGCTGGTAGTAGTCCTCGCTCATGCTTGCCAATCAGTACGTGGGGTGTCGGGTGGGGCGGCGGGCTCGACGAGGCCCGCTCACGGGTCGCCCAGGGTGCGGCCGACGTAGCGTGCCACCGCGCGCACCGCGGCCATGGTGGCGGGGTAGTCCATGCGGGTGGGTCCGACGACGCCCAGCGTGGCGAGGGCCTCCTCCCCCGAGCCGTACCCGGTGGCCACGACCGAGGTGGAGCTGAGCTCCTCGAACGGCACCTCCGACCCGATCCGCACCGTCAGCATGCGCGGGCTGGTCGCCTCCCCGAGCAGCGTCAGCAGCACCACGTGCTCCTCCAGCGCCTCGAGCACCGGGCGTACGGAGCGGTCGAAGTCGTCACCGAAACGCACCAGGTTGGCGGTACCGCCGACGGCGACCCGCTCGTCGGCGCGCTCGTCGGAAAACGCCTCGACCAGCGTCGAGACCACCATCGAGGCCACCGGCCGCTCGGCCACCGCAACGTCGTGCACGAGCTCGCCGAGGCGCGTGGCGGCCTCGGGCAGCCGCTGTCCCACCGACGCGGTGTTGAGCCGGGCGCGAAGGTCACCGAGGACGGCTTCGCTGACCGGCTGGCCGACATCGACCACGCGTTGGTCGACCCGGCCGGAGGAGGTGATGAGCACCACCAGCAGGCGGTCGGGGGCGATCGCCACCAGCTCCACGTGCCGCACTGTCGAGCGGGTCAGGGACGGGTACTGCACGATCGCCACCTGGCGGGTCAGCTGGGCGAGGGTGCGCACGCTGCGCTGCACCACGTCGTCGACGTCGACGGCCCCTTGCAGGAACGTGGAGATGGCACGGCGCTCGGCGGCCGACAAGGGTCGCACGGCCGAGAGCCGGTCGACGAAGAGGCGGTACCCCTTGTCGGTCGGGATGCGGCCGGCGCTGGTGTGCGGCTGGGCGATGAACCCCTCTTCCTCCAGGACGGCCATGTCGTTGCGGACGGTGGCGCTGGAGACCCCCAGGGCGTGCCGGTCGACGAGTGACTTGGAGCCCACCGGCTCTCGGGTCGAGACGTAGTCCTCCACGATGGCGCGCAGGACCTCGAGCTTGCGGTCGTCGAGCACGCGGCACCCTCCCTCGCGGTCCCGGTCGTGTGGTGGGCCGGCCGGCCGCGGTGGGCTGGCACTCTTGTGGGTTGAGTGCCAGTCTACGACGGGTGAGCGACCGCGACGACCTGTGCGCCTGGACCGAGGTGGGCGACCGCTGCTTCGTCCGCCGGTACGGCTCCTTCGACCTCTCGGTGGGGGTGGTGGCCGGCGTCGAGGGCGTTGCGGTGATCGACACCCGCGCCTCGCTGGCGCAAGGCCGGGCGCTGCTGGCCGACGTGCGACGACTGTCGAGCGTGCCGGTCGCGGCCGTGGTCAACAGCCACGTGCACTTCGACCACACCTTCGGCAACGCCGCCTTCGCCGGCGTGCCCGTCGTGGCACACGAGTCGGTGCGCGCCGCCCTGCCGCGCCACCACGACTGGGTGCTGGGCGCAATCGCCGAGGAGGCCGACGAGGACCAGGTGTACGCCGACATCGTCGACACCCCGCTGCGCGGGCCCGACCAGACGTTCTCGTCGGTGACCACGCTGGACCTGGGCGAGCGGGTGCTCGAGCTCGTCCATCCCGGTCGTGGTCACACCGACGGCGACGTGGTGGTGCGGGTCGGCGACGCCGACGTGGTGTACGCCGGCGACCTGGTCGAGCAGAGCGACCACCCCTCGTACGGCGAAGAGTGTTGGCCGCTGGAGTGGCCGGTGACCCTCGAGCTGCTGGAACAGCTCATCGGACCCGCCACGGTCGTGGTCCCCGGCCACGGGCAGCCGGTCGACGCCGACTTCCTGCGTGAGCAGCGCGGCGACGTCGCGAGCGTGGCCGGGCAGCTGCGCGAGCTGGCCGGCCGCGACCTGTCGGTGGGGAGCGCGTTGCGAGCCGGCTCGTGGCCCTATCCGGTCGAGGACCTGCGGGTCGCGGTGGAACGGGGCCTTGCCCAGCTCGTCTCGTAGCCCACGGGTCGGGTCCACGGGTCGGGTCCACGGGTCGGGTCCGCGGGTCGGGTCCACGGGTCGGGTCCACGGGTCGGCGGGATGATCCCACGGGTCCACGGGCTCTACCACGTCCACGGGTAGGCAGGTGTCGCCGGACCGACGCCCGTGGCAGTTGCGGTGCGCCCGATGTGTACGAATGCGCCCCACGGAGGCGGCCGTAGGGCGCTTTCTCGCACATCCAGCGCCTGCCGTGCCGCTTCGGCGCAGTCCCCCCGAGCGTGTTGGGCGGCGGTGGCCACGGTCACCTCGTAACGTCGGAGGGGTGACTGGCGACCGCTACGCAGGCGACGTCCTGGCGGGCGACTGGGACGCCCCCCGGCGTGGTCGGGCGCAGCCGTACCCGGCCACCCGCGACCTCGTCGTCGAGGAGGTCACCACCGACTTCTGCGGTGCCGTGGTGCGCGTCGACCGCGAACTGCACACCCTCGAGCTGGAGGACCGCGCCGGCCGCCGTCGCACCTTCCCACTCGGTCCCGGTTTCCGGCTCGAGGGCCGGCCGGTGGTGCTGCACGCGCCGGTACGACCCGGGCCGCGGCCACCGATCCGGACCGCCTCGGGCTCGGTGCCCGTACCGGAACAGCGTGCCCGGGTGGCGCGGGCCAGTCGGATCCTGGTCGAGGGGCGCCACGACGCCGAGCTGGTGGAGCGGGTGTGGGGCGACGACCTGCGCGTCGAGGGTGTCGTCGTCGAGCACCTCGGCGGCGTCGACGAGCTGCCCGCGGCGCTGGCCACCTTCTCGCCCGGGCCGGGCCGACGCATCGGGGTGCTCGTCGACCATCTCGTCGCGGGCAGCAAGGAGAGCCGCGTCGCCGCCGAGGTGGCCGCCGGCCCGTTTGCTCCGTACGTCCTGGTGACGGGTCACCCGTTCGTGGACGTCTGGCAGGCGGTGAAGCCGCAGCGACTCGGCCTCGACCGCTGGCCCGACGTGCCCCGCTCGATCGAGTGGAAGTGCGGCATCTGCGCCGAGCTCGGGTGGCCGTGCGGCAGCAAGGCCGACCTCGCCGCCGCCTGGCGACGCGTCCTGGCCGCCGTCGACTCCTACGCCGACCTCGAGCCGGCGTTGCTCGGACGGGTCGAGGAGCTCATCGACTTCGTGACCGGCGAGGCATGAGCGGGCACACTGGAGGCCCGACCCGGGAGGGACCATGACCCAGTCACCGCAGTGGCAGCCCGATCCCCATGAGCAGCCGCCCGGCCCAGACCCGTATCCACCCGATCAGGGCGGCGCGGCCAACCAGCCGACGGGGTACGGCCAGGAGCAGGGCTCCCCGCCGCCGTACGAGTACAGGGGTGCCGCAGCGAGCCGGATGCGCCCAGACGACGAGCGCAACTGGGCGATGGGGGCGCACCTCGGTAGCTTCCTGGCCGCCTACGTGGCGCTCGGTCTGCTCGCCCCCCTGCTGGTGCTGCTGCTCAAGGGAAACGACTCCCCCTACGTGCGCTGGCACGCCGTCGAGTCGCTCAACTTCCAGATCAACGCGCTCGTCTACACGGTCTTGTTCGCGCTGCTGATATTCGTGCTGATCGGCCTTGTGCTGTTGCCGTTGTACGGGATCTTCTACCTCATCGTCGTGGTCCTGGGGTCCGTCAAGGCGTCGCAAGGCCAGTACTTCCGCTACCCGCTGACCATCCGCTTCGTGAACTGAGGGCCGCCCGGGTCGCGTCCGACGTGACGCCATGACCGTTTCGCGCCGCGCAAAGCCACCTGCGCTCACGTCGGACGGTGGCGGATCGGTCGGACGACTCCGGCATGGGTACGAGCCGGCTCCCGCGACGGCTGGGCATCTCGCCCACGACGGCGTGCTACCGGTAGCGCTAGCATGTCTGGCATGGCGGCGCTTCACATTCGCAACGTGCCAGAGTCGGTGGTGACCGCTCTGCGCGAACGCGCTGCCAGGCACGGCCAGTCGATGCAGCAAGAGATCCGACAGCTCCTGCAGGCGGCAGCAACGGCGGCACCGCCCGGCGCGGCTCCCGAGCCGGTCCGTTTGCACACCGTGCGGACGGCGGTCACCTCCGCGTGGGACCGGGAGGAGATCTATGGCGACACCGGTCGCTGACCGCGTCGTCCTGGACACGAACGTACTTCTTGCGGCAACTGACGAGGCACGACCTGAGCACGAACAGGCGGTTGCAGCCATCAATGCCTGGCCGGCGTCCGGCTTGGTGCTCTACACCAGCGGGCAGATTTTGCGCGAGTACCTCACAGTGGCCACGCGCCCGGTTCAGCGGAACGGGCTCGGCATGGCCCGGTCCGACGCGGTGGCCAACGTCCGAGCGCTGCGGCCGCGATTGAACCTGCTGGCCGAAGACGGCAAGGTGAGCGACCGCCTGTTGGAGCTACTCGAGACGGTCGAGTGCGCGGGCAAGCAGGTCCACGATGCGAACGTCGTTGCCACCATGCTCGTGCACGGCATCGACACCGTCGTCACCAGCAACGTCGAGGACTTCCTCAGATTCGGCGCCCACGTCCACGTGGTCGACCTGCGTCCATAGGGCCGGAGCTGGGAACCACTTACTGCTCGTGCGCCTGTCCCGTCTACCCCGTTCGACCCGCCATGGGAAGGGGCGCGGACATCGCCGTGGGCGGCCTTGCCTACTCAGCGCAGCAGCGCGTGCACGACGGTGTCGGCCAGCAGACGTCCGCGCCGGGTGAGCACGATCCTGCCTGCCTGCACCGTGGCCAAGCCGTCGGCGGCCAGGTCGCCCACGACCGTCGCACTCGCGGCGGGCATGGCGTCCAGCGGCAGTCCCTCGACCAGCCGCACCTCCAGCAGCACCCGCTCGACGGCACGGGTCTGCTCGTCGAGGACCTCCCGCGCCGCGGCCGGGCTGCGACCCGAAGCGAGCCGGGCGGCGTGGGCGGCCGGGTGCTTGACGTTCCACCAGCGCGTACCGCCGACGTGGGAGTGTGCGCCCGGGCCGATCCCCCACCAGTCGCCGCCGGTCCAGTAGAGCCGGTTGTGCCGGCACCGGTCCGCCGGTGACCGTGCCCAGCTGCTGAGCTCGTACCAGCTCAGCCCGGCCGCCTCGAACCGCTCGTCCGCAGCGGTGTAGCGGTCGGCTTGCTCGTCGGGATCGACCGGGGCAAGCTCGCCGCGGTCCACTCGCCGGGCCATCGCGGTGCCCTGCTCCACCACGAGCGCGTATGCACTCACGTGGTCGGGTGTCAGGGCCAGCGCCGCCTCGAGGGTGGCGTCCCAGTCGTCGGCGGTCTCCCCCGGCGTGCCGTAGATGAGGTCGACGCTGATTTGCTCGAAGCCGGCCGCGCGCGCCCAGTCGACCACCTGGGGCAGCCGCTGCGGGTCATGGGTGCGGTCGAGCAGCCGCAGCACCCGCGGCACCGCGGACTGCATGCCGAAGGAGATGCGGTTGACCCCGCCGTCGCGAATCCGGCGCAAGTAGTCCAGGTCCACCGAGTCGGGGTTGGCCTCGGTGGTCACCTCGGCGTCCTCCGCCAGACCCAGCACCCGGTCCACGGCGCGCACGATCCCGACCAGGTCGTCGGCGGCCAGCAGGGTGGGGGTGCCGCCGCCTAGGAACAGCGTCTGGACGGGCACCGGTCCACCGAGCACCTGCCTCGCCAGGTCGAGCTCGGCGCCCACCGCCTGCCCGTGCGTCGCGCGTGACGCTCCGGGGCCGAGCTCGTCGGCGGTGTAGGTGTTGAAGTCGCAGTAGCCGCAGCGGACCCGGCAGTAAGGCACATGCACGTAGACCCCGAAGGGGCGGGTGCCCAGACCGTCGAGCGCTGCACCGGGCAGGCGGCCGTCGGCCGGCGCCGGGGCACCGGCGGGGAGGACGGGGCTCACTGCTCCAGTGTGCCGAGCCGCAGTGTCCCGAGCCGGAGTGTGCCCAGCCGCCGGGCGCCGACTCCGGTGCTCACGCCGGGTGCCGAGCGGGCTCACCGCGCCTCGGGTGCCCCCTCCCGCAGGGCGTCCCACGCCAGCGGGAGAGCGCGCGACCAGAAGCCCAGCCCCCACCCGACGTGCATGGCGACGAAGGCCGGCGCCACCAGGAGCCGCTCCTTCGTCGACTCCAGGTCACGTCCCGCCGGGACGGAGGCGGCCTCCACGGCCACCAGGTACGGAGCGAGCGCGGCGGCCAGGCGAGCCGGGTGGCGGGCGAACAGGGTGGTGCACAGCGCGCAGTAGGCGACGAACGCAGGCGGGACGACGTGACGGGCGCTCATCGACTCCGGGTGCAGCCGGGCGACGTCGGCCTTGCCACGACCGTACCGGTAGTACTGGGTGAACAACCCGCGGATCGACTGCCGGCAGTCCCACGCGATGGTCGTCGCGGGATCGAAGAGCAGCGCCTTGCCGACCTGGCGCAGCCGGTAGTCAAACTCGTAGTCCTCGTTGGCGCTCAGGCGCTCGTCCCACCCGCCCAGGCTGCGCACAAGCTCGAGCGGGTAGGCACCAAACGGGATGTGGTCGACCTCTTGGGGCTGCGTGCCGTGGTGGTACGTGGAGTTGCCGACGCCGAAGCGGCTGGCCATTGCGGCGGCGATGGCGCGACCCGCGGGCGTGTGGCCCACGCCGTCCTTGCGCCCCCCGACGCCCCCCCACGACCCTTCCGCGAGACGGGCGGTGACTCGCCGCACGTGCTCGGGCTCGATCACCGAGTGGGCGTCCACCCGCACCAGCCAGCGGCCTCTGGCCTGCGCGACCGCCACGTTCAGCTGGGTCGGGATGTTGCGCCGCGAGCTGCGCAGGAGCTCCACTCGATCATCGAGGTCCATCTGTCGACGCACCACATCCATGGTGGTGTCGCTCGAGCCGCCGTCGACCACCAGGATCTGCAGGTTGCGGTGGTCTTGGGCGCGCACCGACTCCAGGCAGCGAGCAATGCTTCGCTCCTCGTCGAGCGCGGGTACGACGACCGTCACAAGGTCCTGCTCCGGCACGGGACTCCTCCTCGTCGGCCAGCAGGGTAGGCCACCCGCTCGGCCGCTGGGTCGGTACTGCGTCAGAAACGGGGCCGCAGCCGGATCGGTCAGCCGCCCTAGCCAACTGCGTCGGCCGTGGCAGGCAGTGCAACAGGCCGGATCCGATGCCGACAACCAGATCCGGAGCGAGCCCCTCGGATAGTCGACCGGTGCGCTCATCGCGTGGATCGGCGCGATGAGCGCACCGTCCGGGGGAGGCGCGGCCCGGCCGGTCTGTTCGACGCCCGCCCCCATGCAGGCGAAGCACACACCCGTTCGGGCAATTGCCGTCGCATTCAGTGTTTCCCCGCGCTCTCCGACACACACTGATGCCTTCCTTGTGACTACGGAGAGTGATAGACCATGAGCATTTCATCGCGTTCAGTAACGGCCCCGGTGACGGCCAGCCGCCGCACGGTGCTGCGCGGAGGGCTCACCGCCGCCGCTCTCGGAGCCGCCGGCGCCTGGTCGAGCGGCGCCGTGTCGGCAAGCGCGGCACCGGGTCAGGCCTTCGCGCCGTACAGCGCCGACTCGTTCTTCCGCTCCCGGGTGATCGGGGCGCCCGTCGACCAGACAGCCACCGCCTCGTTCCGCCGGTTCATGGCAGCGCATCCCGAGCAGACGTACGACTACCCGCTGATCCGAGGCGTCGACGGCAACCAGTGGGGCATGCCGTACGCCACCGGCTTCCGGAGGCACCCGGTGTGGAAGCTGACCGGCAACGTGCCCAAGGAGGTCGCCGATCTGGCGAGCACCGGCTTCCACGCGCCCGACTGGTTCGGTGACATGCTGACGGGCACCAGCGACTCCCCGTTCGTGGTGATGGACCGTGCCAGCGCCATGAGCGTGTGGGCCGCCAACGCCCGGGTCGTCGCCCCCCGTACCATCAGCGTCAGCGCGGCCGGACGCTTCATGCATCGTTCGAACGG
>JBBSMD010000017.1:0-24901 GCA_038233355.1 Propionibacteriales bacterium | reverse complement strand
GTCGCCGTCACCGGCTCGGATGTCGCCTGCACAGGCGCACTCTCGGCCTGCGGTACCCGATCACCGCTCGAACAACCCGTCGCGGCCAGCAGCAGTACGACGGCGACTCCACCGACCGCCCGAGCGCCCGAGCCTGTCACAACGCGGTCCTGACCGAGTGCTGAGCTCGTCGCTCTCCATGGGAGCGAGGTCGGCGGCGCTTCATTCGGGCGCCCGCCGCCGTGGCCGTGGTCGACACGGCGTGGGACACGTCGACGACAAAGGGCACCGGGTCGCGACGCGACCAGATGGCGTGCGCCTTCGGTCCTCGCAAGGATCTCAGCCACGCCCCGACGGACAGCTCACCTCGCCGGTTGGCCACCACCGCCGCCTGGGCGTCGCGGCGCACGTCGAGCCACTTCGCCCCCCCGTACGTCTGCTCGCGGGCAGCGGGGAGGGGTAGCGCAGCCGCGTCACAGTAGGCGGTGAACACCAGCTCCACCCCACCCGCCTCCGCGATTGCCGATCGGCCGGTCGGGCGGCCGACGTTCGGCTCGATGATGAGCATGCGTCCGCTGCGGACGTCGCGCTTCATCTCCAGGTAACCCAGCCCGTGGAAGCCGACCCCGCGAAAGAGTCGCAGCGCCTCCTCGAGCACGTCGTCGTTGCGGCACTCCTCGCCCGAGGCGCTCGTGCCGATGTCCGGTGGCCACTGCCGAACCTTGCGAGCGACGAAAGTGACCAGCGGCTGCCCGTGACCGTCGAAGTAGCAGTTGCAGGAGAACAAGCCGTCCTCACCGCCTTCGACCCACTCCTGCACGAGCAGCTCCGGCGACCAGCTCTCGACGCGGTCGTAGAGCTCGAGCAGCTCGTCGGAGTCGCGCGCTGCGAAGCCCTTGGCGCTCGTGTGCCTGGCCCACAGCGCAGACTTGACCGTCGGCTTCACCACGGCCGGGAACGTGAGGGACGCAGCAGCCGCCTCGGCGTCCGCCCGGTCGCCGAGGAGCTCCGTGCGCGGGATCGCGAGCCCCGCCTCGGCGGCGTACCGAGCGAAACTAAGCTTGTCCATCAGCGTCTCGACCACGTCGTGCGGGGCCAGGGGCAGCCAGAACCATTCTGCGAGCTGTTCCCGGTGGCGCGAGAGGACGGCGACGCTCGGGTCGGTGCAGGGGATCAGGACCGATCGGCGGCCGAGCCGGCGGCCGAGCGCCAGCAGCGGCTCGATCAGAACATCGCTCGAGCAGTCGGCCTGCAGCACCTCTCGACACGCATTGGTTCGCGCCCCGAAATGCTTGCGGTCCTCTGCTATCCCCACCACCGAGACGCCCCGGGCAGCGAGGATGCGCGCCGTCTGCAGGCCGGTGATGTTGTCCAGCCCTACGACCACCGCCGCCGGGAGGGCGGTGGCGGTGGTGGGCTGCGCGCTGATCTGGTTACGCACCGGCCTCGTCAGCCTCGATCGTCTCCCTGGTGTGCACCAGGTCGAAGATGTGGTCCACCTTGGCGATGTGGGGGTCGGCGGCGGCGGGCTTGCCCTCCGAGCGGAGCAGACGCAGGGTCTCCTCCATCGCCTGCACGGACGCCCGCATCGGCTGGTTGGCCAAGATGACCATGGAGAAGCCCTTGCCGTGCAGCTGCTCGGCCGTGTAGTCGGGAAACAGGGTCGGCACCGCCACCAGCGGGGTGGACAGGCCTGTCTCGCGCCAGCGCTCGAGAAAGCCCTCGATCTCGCCCAGGCTCTTGTCCTTGGAGTGGATGAGGATCGCGTCCGCTCCCGCGTCGGCGTAGGCGGTGGCCCGTTCGATGGCCGCCTCGACCCCGTGGCCGGCGATGAGCGCCTCCACCCGGGCGATCAGGACGAACGAGGGCGACTCCTGTGCCGCCTTCGCCGCCCGGAGCCGGCGGGCCTGCTCCTTGGTCTCGATGAGGTCGCGCCGGGACTGGCCCTGGTACAGGCTGTTGCGCTTGGGGAACAGGTTGTCCTCGATGCAGACGGCGGCGACGCCGGCCCGGTCGAACTCCACAGCGGTGCGCACGACGTTGGTCAGCCCGCCGTACCCGTTGTCGCAGTCGACCACGACCGGCAGGTCGGTGACGCCTTCGATGCGTCGGGTGACGTCGAGCGTCTCGGTCATTGTCACCACGTTGAGATCCGGCAGGCCGTAGGCCATCGCGGACACCCCGAAGCCGCTGACCCAGACGGCGTCGAAGCCATAGCCCTGGATCAGTCTGGCGCTCATGGCGTCGTGTGCCCCGACCGCGACAACCGGTCGGTCGCCGGTGAGCCCGGCGCGCAGCGCGCCGCGTTTGGTGTCCGCGCGCGAAGCGGGTGGACTGTCAGGCGACGTGTTCATCGTCTTGTACCTCCGAGTCGAGGCGTCCCTCGCAGAACGCTTGGATGAGATCGAACACGCGGTCGCCGATGAGTCGCTGGGAGTCCAGCGCCATCGCCCCGATGTGCGGTGTCAGCACGACGTTGGGCAGGTCGGCGAAGGGCGACAGGGTGCCCTCGCCCTCCTGTTCGTGCACGTCGAGGGCTGCTCCGACGAGCGTGCCGCCCGCTGTCAGCTGGTCGAGCAGGGCCGCCTCGTCCACCACGCCACCGCGGGCCATGTTGACCAGCAGGGAGCCGGGTTTCATCTTCGCCAGCACGTCGGCGTCCACCATGTGCCGGGTGGCCGCGCCCAGCGGCACGTGCAGGCTGAGAATGTCGGCCTCGTCGACGATCTGCTCGAAAGTGACGAGGGTGATGCCGCGCTCGGACAGGTGCTGACTCACCGTCGGGCTGGGACGGTCCACGCAGCCGAGCACGCGCATGCCCCACGCGTCGCCCATCTGGCCGACGAGGCTTCCGATGTTGCCGGCACCGACCACGCCGAGGGTCTTGCCGCGCAGCAGCGCACCGCCGAGGTCGGCCTTGGGCCAGTGTCCCTTCCGGAGGAGCCGGTCCGCGAGGCTCACGTTGCGCGCGAGAGACAACATCATCGCGAAGGTGAACTCCGCGACCGGCAGGGCGGACATGCCAGGCACCCGTACCACCCGGATGCCTCGGCGGCGAGCGACCTCGAGGTCGATGTTGTCGAGGCCGGACCCGGCCCGCACGATGAGTCGCAGATCGAGACCGCCCTCGAGCACCTCGCCGGACAGCTGCACCCCGCTGCGCAGGATCACGACCTCGCGGTCGACGATTGCCTCGGCCAGCCGCGACGGCTCGGCGTTGACGGCACTGCGCACGTCGTGGGCCCGGGAGAGGGCCTCGACGGTGCCCGGGTCGATGGGGCTCGCCTGCAAGATCTTCACTGCGACACTGCCTTCCGGTTGGCCTTCCAGTACGCGTGGACTCGGTCCACGACGTCTGCTAGCACGGCATCCAGGGGTCTGTCCGCGTCGACCACCTCGAAGGCGGGGACGACGCCGGCGAGGCGCAGATACTGCTGCCTGCGCTGCTCGAGCCACTCCACCGGTGACTCTGGCTTGCGCGAGTACAGCACATCTGCAGGGGCGTCGAGGCAGATTACGAGACTCGGCTTCGGGTACGCGTGCGCAAGCATCCAGCCGTGCAGCCGACCGGCCACGCTACGGCCGGCCGCCTCGTCGTCGACATCGGCGAAGTAGTAGTCGGCGAAGAAGTGCCGGTCGAAGATCACGACGAACCCGCGCACGCCGTAGGCGAATGCGATGAACTGGCGCAGCCACTCCTCGGTCATCCAGACACTCATCCGGGCACTGTCCTTGACACCGCGACGCCAGGATCGACCGCAGGGTGGGGCTGGATCGGCGATCGGCTGCAGGTTGCTCGCGACGAGGTCTGGCCGCCCCCCGCGGGCGCGTTTGGCGGCCACCAGCACGCGGGTCGTCGGCAGCATCAGCGAGCTCGCCTCGAGGTTGACCCCCATGTAGATGGTCTTGGCCGGCGCCGGCAGCTCGGCGGCGGCAAGAAGGCGGCTGATGGTGCTCTTGCCGGCCCCATCGGCACCAACCAGCGCGACGGTGACGGAAGTCCGACGTGTCAACGTCCTCACGTGTCCCCCTCCGGGCGAAGCGCAATGAGCTGGCCGATGCTTGGCCATGGCCTGCTGACCTCGGCAGTGAGCGCTCCGGTCGCCAGGTCCGGGTCACCCAGCTGTGCGGTCCCGCTGGTGAGGGCATCCCCGTTGTAGTAATTGGTGCGCGTGACCTGGGGCACCAGATCCTCTGACGGGGTCAGCGCGACCAGACCGGCTGCGGCAAACAACGCGACGACCGTCGGCCCTGTCCCCGCCGGAGTCGCCGCGGCATCGGCACCCAGCAGCGGCGGTGTCTCGATCCTCGCCGCGGGAGTGTTGCTCTGACCGACCGCTGCGACCACAGGATCGTCCGCATCTACCCCCCGGTACGCCAGCGCCGTCCCGATCGCGCTGGCGCGCCGACCAAGAGACCACCGGGCTGCGACTCCCTCCCGACCGGTGACCACCCGCACGTACGTCGACTTGACCAACGTAGAGGGCTGCACGTTGCGTTGCACGAGCCGCCAGCCACGGGGAGGGTCGAGCGCGGGGGCACCGGCGGCGTCGATGGAGACGATGACCAGGTCACCCGGTTTCGAGGGCGGGATCGGCACACTGATCTGGCGGCCGCCAGCGTTGATCGATGCCGAGCTCCCCGCCAGCCAGATCCCGACCCCGGCGTGCACGCTTGCCGGCGTGGTGACCGCCGCGGTCTCCCGCTCCCTCGACGCGTTGCCCGAGGTGTCCACCGTGGTGACCGCGTAGCGATGGGTGGCGTCGCAGCCGGCGCTGGGATCGAGGTAACCGGTCGACGTGGTGCGCGCGAGTACGCGATCGTCGCGCCGCACCTCGTAGCGGAGGACGCCGACGTCGTCGCTGGCCGGGGGCCACAGGAGCTCCACCTGGCACCCTGCGCTGGCGGCGGCGAAGAGCGACTCGGGGCGTCGCGGCGGGACAGCGTCGGCGCGCCCGGGAGGAGCAGGCAGCGCAATCTCGGCGTGGTAGTACTTGCCGGTGCCGGCGGCCGTGGCGAGCACCACGATGCCACCGTCGTCGCTCACCGCGGCCTTGCTCGCGGTGGGGTTCCCGATCGACCGCCCGGGGACGGCCATGAGTGGCTCGCCTCTGCCGTCCGGAAACGAGATCTCGGTCAGCGGCGACCGCTTGTAGTAGACACCGGAGCCCTCCACGGCGGCGACGAGGTACACCTGTCGGTTGGCCGAGTCGACGACCAGGATCGGCCGCGTGTGCCCGTCCGCGACGGTGCCGGCAGGGACCGACGTCCACTCGCCGCTCGGCGAACGCAGCAGGACCGCGATCTGCTCCGCGGCAGTGGGCACGCCCGGGATGTCGTCCTGGCTGGTCTTGACCGCAGCCAGCACCTGGGTCCCGTCGGCGGACGGTGCCGTCGCCAGACTGATGTGGTTGTCGACCTCGAGGTAGCCCTTGCTGGCCACCTCCACGCTCCACTGGGCATCGTCGTCGCCGTCCTCGTGGACCGCGAAGACGAACCGGTCGGAGACCTGGTCCGACCACATCACACCGATCTTGTTGTCGAAGCCGACAACGGAGGAGATGTCGTCCGAACTGACGCTCGAGTCGGGCACGGCAGGCGGGAACGGAGCCGTCCAGTCGCGGTCCTGCTCGGTCGTGTGCGCCACCCAAACCTGTTGATCCTCGGTGTAGGTCAGCCACAGCCGGCCCAGCGAGTCCTTGGCCAAGGTGGCCGACGGGACGCCTCCCTCACCCACCAGCTCGACCGGACTGCCACGCGACCAGGTGCGAGCCGCATCGTCGAAGGTGAACCGGCTCACCTGCACCGGACCGTCGCTTGCTCGCGAGGCCACGTAGGCCTCGCTGCCGTCCCAGAGCACGTCACCGGTGCTGTTCGGTCGTGTGTCCACCACCACGTCGGTGTCGCGCCAGGAGTGTTGGCGCGTGAGCTCGAAGATGTGCACGGTGCCATCGTCGCGGGTAGCCATCAGCGCCCACCAGGAACCGTAGGCGTACCACAGCTTGCTCTGCGGTTTGTCGGCCGTCGGGCGGTCCACCCCGGCGGCGTAGCTGTAGTCCGCGTAGCTGGCGACGAGGGGGTCGTCCCCGGCGGCTGCCGTGCTCGTGGGAGTGCTCACGCCGGTGGCGAGCACGACGAGACCGACCACGCAGCCGACGAGGCCGCAACGCCACGATCTCACGACGCGCCCTCGTCGACAGACCCCGTGCCGCCCGGGACAGCGGTCTCGACCGGATCGGAACCCACGGCGGAGCGCACGGCACGCCCCAGCTCCGCGATGTCACACGGGTACGGGTGCCCGACGGTGCTGGCTCGTCTGCCGGCCAGTACTCGCGACAACAGGTCCGCCTCGAGTGTCTCGGCCGTCTCCACCGCCTTGCTGGCCGCGTCGGGGAAGGCGTACCGGAACTGCAGATAGTCGGCCATGAACGGTGCTCGCTCGACGCTCAGCGAGGCCGCCATCCGCCGCGCCACCTCTCGACCGCTCACCGCCGTGACGGTGGTGTCGGGAGACTCGTGGTTGACGACGAGGACGAGCGCGTCGAGCCGGCCGCGCAGCGCTACGGCGCGCGCTCCGAACAGGTCGTGCGGAGGGATCTGCAGGTAGGCCTGCCGGGTGACGGCGGGTGCGCCCTTGCGGAGCAGGCCGGCCCCCGGCATGCGGCTGGCCGCGAGCCTGGTGGCGGCAGCGCCCGCCAGGTGCCAGCTTCGCAGCCGCGCCCGCTCCGGACGCGTTCGAGCCCGAAGGAGATCGGGCAGCTGGTGCAGGTGCCACGACCACAGACGGATCGGCTCGGGGAGCCCGTACATCTCCCCCTCGGAGGTCAGGTAGACCCACTCGTCGCCGACGTAGTCGGCGCCGTAGCGCATGGCGTCGAGCAGGCACTCGGTCTTGCCCGCCTTCGACCAGCCGGTGACGAGGATCCCGCAACCGTCCAGCGTGAACGCGGTCGCGTGCAGCGGCAGCACACCCTTGCCCAGCGCGATCAGGTTGATCATCGCGAGCAGGTGGGGCACCGCGGGCATCGCACGCTCGCACACCACCTCGGGGCACGACCCGATGTCGGCGAAGGGAATGCGAGCCCTGGCCGTACCGGTACCGCTACGGCGTAGCAGCAGGAACCCCTTCTCGTCCCAGGCGGCCGCACCGACGGTCACGTACGTGGGATCGGTGGTGTCGATCCGGTCCACGAAGCGGACGACGATGTCGGGCTCGCGGTCGAGGGGACGCTGCAACGGCCCCAGCTGGCGCCGCACCGTCGCGATGTCCGCGTCGGTGGCGTCGACCAGTCGTAGGCCGACGATGCCGTGCAGGTCGAAGTCACGACCGAGCCCGGGAGTGTCCTCGACGAGGACACTCGACTGCGCCGAGCTCATCGACCCCGTGCGCCCAACATCTGCGCCGCGGTGCGAAGGATGATCTTCGCGTCCTCCCACAACGACCAGTTTTCGATGTAGTAGTTGTCGAACCGGGCCCGGTCGCTGATGTCGGTGTTTCCACGCAGGCCGTTGATCTGGGCCCAGCCGGTCATCCCGGCCGGCACCCGGTGGCGGGCCATGTAGCGGGGAAACTCCTTGGTGAACTCGCGAACGAAGTACGGTCGCTCGGGGCGAGGTCCGACCAGGCTCATTTCACCGCGCAGCACGTTGCACAGCTGCGGCAGCTCGTCGAGCGAGGTCGACCTCAAGAACCTGCCGACCCGGCCCAGCCGCTTGTCGCCCTCGATGGTCCAGTTCGACGCCGACTCGTGCTCGTCGGCCGGCTTCAGCGAACGGAACTTCAACATGGTGAACGGGCGCCCGTCGAGCCCTACCCGCTCTTGCCGGAAGATGACCCCCGGTCCCCCCTCGAGCCGTACCGCCAGCGCACAGGCCGCGAAGACGGGCGCCAGCGCCACCATCATCAGCAGTGAGACGACCGCGTCGGTAGCCCGCTTCAACCGCCACGTGACGGTGCGGTAGGCGGCGCGCCGCAGGCGCACCATGGGTACACCCCAGACCAGCTCGTGGTCTCGCCCCGCACCGTGCAGCTCGTAGAAGCGGGGCACGAGGAAGATCTCGCAGGCCATCCGGTCGCACGTACGGAGCACGTCGACGATGACGGACTCCCGGCTGGAGCAGAAGGCGACGATGACGTTGCGCACCCGGTGCTCGAGCAGGAGGTCGGACAACGCCGTCGTGCCGCCGAGCAGCGGGATGCGCTGCTGCTCTGCTGGCAACAGCGGTGAGTCGTCCACGAAACCGACCGGCTCGAGGCCGTACTCGGGGTGCTCGAGGAGGGTCTGTGCCAGCTGTCCACCCACCTGGCCGCAGCCCACGATGATGGTCGGGCGCGCGACTCGGCCCTTCACCCGGTTGCGGCGCATCAGCGGGTAGCCGACGGCCCGGCCCAGCAGGGCCAGCGCGAGGAACAGCACCGCCACGCTCACCGGGCCGTCGCGCACCGGCCAGTCCATCAGGATGCGCAGGGCCGTGACGATCGCCCCGGCGACCAGGGCCCGCCCGACCAGGCTGGGTGCCTCGTCGAGCAGGGTTGGCGCTAGCCGGGCGCGGTAGTGACCTCCGACGGCGTTGAAGCACAAGACCAGCACGAGCATGAGCACCGACGACTCGGGGCTCAGGTCCGCCACCCGGGTGGCGGCAACCATCGCCACCGCGTCGATGGCGAGCACCACGGGGACGACGTCGAGTCCGGGTCGCTGCTTGGGCCGGTACCGCCGCGAGGTCGCGGTGGAACCCGCCGGGGATCTTCGTGTCGATCTCGGCCGCCCGCGCCCGACCACCCGGCGCCGTGCCGTGATCCGTCCATTTGCCACGGACCGGTCAGCGGCGACCGTAGTCGGCTGACCGTCCGTACTGGTACTGCGAAGTGGCCCGAGTCCACGCAACATCAAACACGCACCCCTCAGGTGCATCGGTGGCAGAGAGGGGATTACAGCACGTCGAATGGCAGATGAACAATACTCTCACTTGTCGCATTGTTTGCACTACGCACAGTGATCACAAAACGCCATAGACGTGCCGGCATGTGGGTTTTCTGCCCACGAGCCGTTTCGTCAGCGCGGCGACGTGGGCGGAAGCCCCCTGACTACCGCAGCGGTGATGCGCAACACCGCAGCACGCGCCTGAGCCGCCGACTGCGCTCCCCGGAGCAGCGTGACCTCGACCGCGCGCCCCGCGTCGCGCACGTACGCCCGCGAGTCCGAAAAGGACTCGACCAGGTACGCCGACCGGCCGTCGACACGCACCCGGTCCGCCTCCGTGGCCCCGGCCGCGGGTATCCGACGGCGCACGCGCTCGCGCACGTAGCGTCGCGCCTGAGCCGGCCGGTCGTAGGCGTGGGCGGACACGGTCAGCTTCGCTCCGGCGGCGTCGACCCCCCGTCGGCACACCATGCCGGCGAGCAGGCCGGCCGCAGGATCGGGTGCCGCGTACTCGGCGGTGCTCCCGCCGGCTTGCTGCACGTCGAGGATATCCGCGAACTCCACCGGTGCGAGCAGGCCAGCGCAGAAGTCGGGCAAGACCGCCGCACCAGTTGCCGACGCCTGCGGGTCTGTGCCCGCCGGCACACCGGCGGACGGGGCGGGGTCGCTGCACGCCGACACCAGCAGGAGCACAGCGAGGGCGAGCAGCTCGGCGCCGCCCGAGCGGACACGCATCGGGTCAACCTACCCGGCCCCCGTGTGCGTGACCAGTGGTCCAGGTCGCTCAGCGGTAGAGCGCGTCCAGCCGGTCGCTGTAGTTGTCCTCGACCACGCGCCGCTTCACCTTCATCGACGGGGTGAGCTCACCGAACTCCACCGACAGGTCGTGGTCGAGCAGCACGAACCTCTTGACCTGCTCCCACCGGTTGAGCCGGCCGTTGAGCCGCTGCACGTAGCCGTCCACCTCGTCGTGCATGGCGTCACTGGTGACGACCTCGGCGTACGACGAGCCGCCCATGCCGTGCCGCTGCGCCCACTCCTCGACAGCGTCCGGGTCGAGGGTGATGATCGCGGTGCAGAAGTTGCGACCGTGGCCGTGCACCAGCATCTGGCTCGTCAACGGGCACAGCGCTTTGAACTGGCTCTCGACGCCGGAGGGCGCTACGTACTTGCCTCCAGAGGTTTTGAACAGGTCCTTCTTGCGGTCAGTGATGGCGACGAATCCGTCCTCGTCGATCTCGGCGATGTCGCCCGTGGCGAGCCAGCCGTCGGTGAGCACTTCCGCTGTCTCGGGCTCGAGATGGTGATACCCGGTCATGACACCAGGCCCACGAATCAGCAGTTCACCGTCGTCAGCCACCCGTACCTGGGTGCCCTCGACGGGAAGGCCGACGGTGCCGATGCGGAACCGCTCGGGCCGGTTGACGATCGTGCCCGCGGAGGTCTCGGTGAGGCCGTAGCCCTCCAGGATGAGGATGCCGGCGCCGTGGAACCACTCCGCCACATCGGGGTTGAGCGCCGCTGAACCGGAAATGAAGAACTTCACCCGGCCACCGAAACGGTCGCGGACCTTGGTGAAGACCAGTCGGTCGGCCACTTTGTGCTGCAGGGCCAGGTGCGGCGGCACGCGACTGCCGGCTCGCTGCAGGCGCGACACCGTCGCACCGACGCCGCACGCCCAGTCGAAGATCTTCGACTTCGCCCCGCCCTCCGCGTGGGCCATCGTCACGACCCGGCCGTAGGCCTTCTCGAAGATGCGCGGTGCGGCGCCCATCCAGGTCGGCCGGACCACCGCGAGGTTCTCCACGATCTTGTCGACCCGCCCGTCGACGGCCGTCACGAAGCCGACCGCCAGCTGGGTCGAGAGCAATACCTTGCCGAAGGAGTGCGCCAGCGGCAGCCACAGGTACTGCAGGTCGTCGATGTCGAGGATGCCGAGTGCGGCGACGGCGGCACCCTCGTAGGTCCAAGCGGAGTGGGGCAGCCGCACTCCTTTCGGCCGCCCGGTGGTGCCCGAGGTGTAGATCAAGGTCGCCAGGTCGTCGGCGTGCAGCAGCGCGGCGCGGTCGCAGAGGCCCTGCGGATGCTCGCGCTGGTAGTGGGTACCGAGGTCCTCGAGGTCGGACAGGGAGAGAACCCACCCGTCGTCGGCGTCACCGTCCTCGGCATCTTCGTCCTCCGCGTCGACGCCCGCGTCGGCGACCGGCCGGTCGTCGAGGAGCACCACCTGCTCCACGTTGGGCAGCTCACCTCGCCGCTCCAGCAGCTTGGTCACCTGGGTGACGTCCTCGGCGAACACGACCCGGCTGTCGGAGTCGGCCAGGATGTAGGCGACGTCCTCGGCGATCGAGGTGGGATAGACCGTCGTGGTGGCGGCGCCGGCGCACATGATCGCCAGGTCGCTCACGATCCACTCGTACCGCGTCGATGAGGCGATGGCGACGCGCTGACCGCGCTCGACGCCCAACGCGAGGAGCCCGGCGGCGACCCGTTCGACCTGGTCACCCACCTCGGCCCACGTGCGCGACTCCCACTGGTCGCCCCGCGGGAACCGGTACGCCTCGCGCGGGCCCGACTCGCGGACCCGGTCGGTGAACATGCGGACCACCGTCTCGGGTCGGTCGTCGACCACCGAGGAGTCGTCGGCGGTCGGCGCGGTGGTCGTCATGGTGGCGTCCTTCGCTGTGCGGCTGTGACCAGCAAACCTAACCCGGCCGATTGCCCGGACGGTAGACAAACGCGAACGGGCCACGGCCGCGAGCTGGCTGGTCAGGAACGGGTCGCCACGGAGTCACCGGTGGACAGCGCGACGACGAAGGCCTCCTGCGGCACCTCGACGCGACCCACCATCTTCATCCGCTTCTTGCCCTCCTTCTGCCGCTCCAGCAGCTTGCGCTTGCGGGTGATGTCGCCGCCGTAGCACTTGGCGAGCACGTCCTTGCGTATCGCGCGCACCGTCTCGCGGGCGATGATGCGCGACCCGATGGCGGCCTGGATCGGCACCTCGAACTGCTGACGCGGGATGAGCTCCTTGAGCCGGCCCGCCATCGCGACGCCGTAGGAGTACGCCGCGTCTTTGTGCACGATGGCGGAGAACGCGTCGACGGTGTCGCCGTGCAGGAGGATGTCCACCTTGACCAGGTCGGCTTCCTGCTCGGTGGTCGGTTCGTAGTCGAGGGATGCGTAGCCCTTCGTACGCGACTTCAGCTGGTCGAAGAAGTCGAAGACGATCTCACCCAGGGGCAGCGTGTAGCGCAGCTCCACCCGGTCCGCCGAGAGGTAGTCCATGCCCAGCAACGACCCTCGCCGGCTCTGGCACAGATCCATGACCTGACCGATGTACTCGCTCGGACAGAGCACCGTCGCCCGCACCACCGGCTCGCGCACACCGGCGATCTTGCCCTCCGGGTACTCGCTCGGGTTGGTGACCGTGTGCTCGGTGCCGTCCTCCATGCTGACTTGGTAGACCACGTTGGGGGCGGTGGAGATCAAGTCGATGCCGAACTCGCGCTCCAGCCGCTCGCGCACGATCTCCATGTGCAGCAGACCGAGGAAGCCGCACCGGAAGCCGAAGCCGAGGGCGCCGGAGGTCTCCGGCTCGTAGGCCAGGGCCGCGTCGTTGAGCTGCAGCTTGTCGAGTGCTTCTCGCAGCGCCGGGTACTGGTCGCCGTCGATGGGGTACAGGCCGGCGAAGACCATCGGCCTGGGGTGCCGGTAGCCGGCCAGCGCCTGCGTGGCCGCCCCGTTCTGGGTGGTGACGGTGTCGCCCACCCGGGACTGTCGTACGTCCTTGACACCGGTGATGAGGTACCCGACCTCACCCACCGACAGCGTCTGGGTCTTGACCGGCTCGGGTGAGATCACTCCCACCTCGAGCATCTCGTGCACCGCGCCGGTCGACATCATCTTGATCCGGTCCCGATGCTGCAGCGCGCCGTCGATCACCCGCACGTAGGTGACCACGCCGCGGTAGGTGTCATAGACCGAGTCGAAGATGAGCGCCCGCGCCGGACCCGCCGGCGCACCGATCGGTGCGGGGACCTGGTCGACGATGGCGTCGAGCAGGCGCTCGACGCCCGCACCGGTCTTCGCCGACACGCGCAGCACTTCGCCTGCGTCGCAGCCGATGATGTGTGCCAGCTCAGCGGCGTACTTGTCGGGTTGCGCGCTGGGCAGGTCGATCTTGTTGAGCACCGGGATCAGGTGCAGATCGGCCTCCAGGGCGAGGTAGAGGTTGGCCAGGGTCTGCGCCTCGATGCCCTGAGCGGCGTCGACGAGGAGCACCGCGCCCTCGCAGGCCTCGAGGCTGCGGCTCACTTCGTAGGTGAAGTCGACGTGGCCCGGCGTGTCGATGAGGTTCAGCACGAAGGTCTCGCCCGTGCGCCGGGTGAACGGCAGCCGCACGGCCTGGCTCTTGATCGTGATGCCGCGCTCGCGCTCGATGTCCATCCGGTCGAGGTACTGAGCGCGCATGGAGCGGGCGTCGACCACGCCGGTGTGCTGCAGCATCCGGTCGGCGAGAGTCGACTTCCCGTGGTCGATGTGCGCGATGATGCAGAAGTTGCGCAGGACCGAGGCGTCGGTCGCGCCGGGAGGCGGTACGGGGACTGGCTTCGGCACGAAAACTCTCTGCGGGTCGGGGACGGCTGGGCTGTTGCGGCGCGGGAGCCATCATCCCACTCGCACCGCCGGCCCCTGCGCCTAGTATTCGCCCGTGCCGAGCCACGTCCCGCCCGACGAGCGCCCCGCGCGCCGAGCATTGCCGCTGCCGTCGTCCCGCGGCCGCGGGCTGGTCGGCTTGGGGCGGCGGGCGATCCGCGGCGTACCACTGATCGGCGTGAGCGTCGACGCCTCGATCGAGGCCGGCGAACGCGAGCTGAACCGGGTCGAGCGGCTCGTCTGGAACCAGGTCCGCCAGCGCATGGACGAGGCCGGCCCCGGCTCCGGTACGACGGTGGTGTCGGTGGACCGGGTGCACCACGACCCCGACCTGAGCGGGCGGAGCCCACGGACCCCAGCTGACCTGCTGGGCGAGCTGCTCGCCGAGTCGGTCACGCAGGCCACCGACGAGGCGCGAGCGCGCCTGCACGTGCTGCTGCTCGAGCAGCTGGTGCCCGACGAGGCGCGCATTCTCGCGGCCCTGTCCGACGGCACGTCGTACCCGCTGGTGCACATCGCGAGCCGCGGGACGATCACGGGCGCCGGGCCGACGTTGCTGGAGAACGCCTCGACGGTGGGGCGCTCGGCCGGTGTGGCGCTGCCCGAGCACGTCCCCACCTACGTGACCCACCTGCGGGCGCTGGGCCTGGCGATGACCGGGGCCGAGCGCGGGTCGTTGCACGACGCCTACGAGATGTTGCTGACCGAGAAGGTGGTGCAGTCGGTGCGCGAGACCCACCAGAGCACCCGGGTCCTGCGTCGCACGCTGAGCATCAGCCCCCTGGGCCGCGAGCTGTGGCAGGCCTGCGAGCAGGACATGCCGGTCGGCGAGCTGCTGCGCTAGATGACGTACCGGTTTGCGGTCCCGACGCGGTCGCGGGCGGTGCTGCAGGTGGTCGACGGGTGGGCGGTTGGTCGGCGGCTCACCTGCCCTCTGATTACCTGGTTAACGTGGTAAGCGGAGGCTGACCATGGTTCCTGCGCAATGGTCAGCGCCCGAAAACCATTCGAAGCCGCTCGGCGCCGGTCCGCGCGTAGACAGTGATAGACCGTGATCGACAGATCGAAGGGGCGATCGACAGGTGATCCACGGGTGAGACAGCGCGCGAGCCGGTCATGAGCCTGCCCTCGCACTGGTGGGTCTACGTCGCCATGCCGTGCTTCATGTCGTTGATCGGCTACGTCACCAAGCTGCTCGCGATCAAGATGATGTTCGCGCCGGTGGAGCGGCGCGGCCTGGGCTTCGCGTCGTGGCAGGGCGTCGTGCCACGTCGGTCCGCCCGGATGGCCTCCATCGCCACCGAGCTGATCACCAGCCGGCTGGTCAGTCCGGCCGAGATCATCACCCGACTCGATCCGTACCACCTCGCCGCCGAGCTGCGCGAGCCGCTGCACGAGACCGTCGACGAGGTCGTCCAGGAGGTGATGACGCAGTTCCAGCCCGGCCTGTGGGAGTCGATGCCGGCAGCGGCACGAGCCCTGCTGGTGCGGCGGGTGCAGGCCGAGGCGCCCGAGGTGATTGCCGCGCTGCTGGTCGACATCCAGCGCGACGTCGACCAGATCCTCGACCTGAAGTCGATGATCGTCACCCAGCTGATGGCCGACAAGTCGCTGCTCAACCGGATCTTCCTCGAGGCCGGCTCCGAAGAGTTCCGGTTCATCGCACGGTCAGGCATCTGGTTCGGCTTCTACATCGGGCTGGTGCAGGCCGGCGCCTGGGCGATCTGGCACAACCCGCTGATGCTGCCGCTCTTCGGGCTCTTCACCGGCTGGTTCACCGACTGGCTGGCGCTCAAGCTCGTCTTCAACCCGGTACACCCCCTACGCCTCGGTGGCGTCACCTGGCAGGGACTCTTCATCAAGCGCCGCGACGAGGTGACCGAGGCGTACGCCGAGCTGATCGCCCAGCAGCTGATCACGCCGCACCGCCTCTTCGAGACGCTGCTGACCGGGCCGCTCAGCGACCGGGTGTTCGCCATGGTGCAGCGGCACGTGCAACGGGTGGTCGACGACCAGGCCGGGATCGCTCGTCCGCTGGTCCTGCTCGCGGTCGGCAGCGCCCGCTACCAGGCGCTCGAACGGACGACGGCCGAGCGGGTGATGGATCGGCTGCCGGAGACCCTCGCCTACGTCGAGGAGTACGCCGGGGAGGCGCTCGACATCAAGAACACGCTCGTGCACCGCATGCACGGGCTGCCCGACGAGGACTTCCTGCAGCTGATCCGGCCCGCCTTCCAGGCCGACGAGTGGAAGCTCATCACCGTGGGTGCCTTGCTGGGCTTCGGCATGGGGGAGCTGCAGGTACTCGTGCTCGAACGCGTCGGGGCCTGAGCGCCTCGGTTGCTGCGCCAGCGGTCACCATCAGTTGTCACTCCCTGAGGACGCCAGAGCAGCGCGTGGCAGTGACAACTCGGCGATGCCTTGGTCACGAACCGACCGGTCGAGTCTTGCCTCAGGCGTCACGCTCGGTGAACAGCGCGTACGCCACGGCGAGCAGCACCCCGGTGAAGATCAGCAGCACCAGCCCACCGGCCAGCGGTGACAGCGGCTCGGGACCGAGGAAGCTACCGAGGTTGATCACGTTGCTCGGCTTGTAGAGCTGGCTGCCGGCGTCGTAGGGCAAGTACCGGGTGAGGAACTCCAGCGAGTTCAGCGCGTCGGGGATGATGAGCACCGCGGCGATGATCTGCTCCACCACGGTCGGCGCCAGCAGGACCAGCACCAGCGCGGCGATCTGGTTGCGGAAGATGGCAGCCAACGCCAGGCCGGTCAAGGCGAACAATGTGCAGTAGGCGACGACCCCTCCGATGACCTGCCACGTGGTCGCGGCGCCGGCGTCGACCAGGCCGCCGCTGAGCAGCAGCCCCAGCGCCAGACCGACCAGCATCGACACCAGCGACATCAGGGCCACCGCCACCGCGGTCACCAGCACCTTTGCGGTCAGCACGTGCCCGCGACGCGGCACCGTGGTCAGCGTCGCTCGGATCATGCCGTGGCGGTACTCGTGCCCGAAGGCGAACACCCCGACCAGAGCGGTCACGTACGCGACGAGCAGCGGCGGACCCAGCACGGCACCCTGGGTGAGCACGACAGCGGTGACCACGTCCTCGAAGCCCTCGAAGTCGTTGATGCTGACGTTGATCGCGAGCAGAGCAACGAGACCCGCCGGGACCAGGACGGCAAGGGCAGCGATCCACCAGGTCGAGCGCAGGGTGCGCAGTCGCACCCATTCGTAGCGCAGTGCCGCGATCACCGCTGTCCCTCGCGGGTCGTCCGGGGCACTGCCGTCGCACCACCCGAAGGGGCCGGATCGGGTGCCACCGTCGCACCACCCGAAGGGGCCGGATCGGGCGCCGTCTCCACTCCACCGGACCCACCCGCTGGCTCGTCGGGGACCGCTTCGCCACCGCCGCGCGGCACCGGGCCGCCGATGAACTCCTGTGACAGCCCGGTGGCGTCCAAGAACGCCTCCTCGAGCGTGGCCCGCTGCGTGGCGAGCTCGTGCAGCCGTACGCGGTGCTCATGGGCGAGGTCACCCACCTCGGTCTGGGAGAGGCCGCCGACCGTCCAGGCGCCGTCCTGCTCGGCGAGGGTCGCTCCCCTGCTCTCGAGGGCGGGGCCGAGCACCGGCATGTCGGGGCTGCGCACCACCACCTGGGTACGGGCGTTCGCCGCGACGAAGTCGGCCATCGGGCCGGTCGCAACCAGGTGTCCTCGGCCCAGCACGACCAGCTGGTCGGCCAGCAGGGCCATCTCGCTGAGCAGATGGCTGGACACGAAGACCGAGCGTCCCTGTGCGGCCAGTGAGCGCAGCAGCTGGCGCATCCACTGGATGCCCTGCGGGTCGAGACCGTTAGAGGGCTCGTCGAGCACCAGGGTGTGCGGGTCGCCGAGCAGGGCCGCCGCGATCCCGAGCCGCTGGCCCATACCGAGGCTGAACTTTTTCGGTTTCCCCTTCGCCACCGAGGACAGCCCGACCAGCTCGAGTACCTCGTCGACCCGCGTCGGCGGGATGTGCGCGGCGGCAGCGAGCATGCGCAGGTGGTTGCGCGCCGAGCGCGTGGGGTGGAACGGCTGGGCCTCCAGCAGCGCGCCGACCTGCCGGATCGGGTCGCGCAAACCGACGAACGGCATGCCGTCGAACGTCGTGGTGCCGACGCCGTTGTCGAGTCCCAGCATCAGCCGCATGGTGGTGGACTTGCCCGAGCCATTGGGCCCGAGGAAGCCGGTGACGCTGCCCGGCTCCACGGTGAACGACAGGTCGACCACTGCCGGCTTGCCGCCATAGCTCTTGCCCAGTCCGCGGGCCTCGATGACCGCCATCACGCTCCCCTCGTCGGCTGACAGCATGGCAGTCCACCTCGGGGGCGCCACGCAGGCGGCCGGTCGTGGCGCGGCACCGGCCCGGCGGGCGCCGCGCCGCCGACTACCGTGGAACCGATGTCCATGACCACTGCGCCCGCTGCGCGCCGACGTCGAGGCGGCGCGCCCCCCCGCACCCTCGCCGAGGCCGTACGCGGGTGGGACGAGCCGGCGCTGGCGGCGCTGCTGCAGGCCCGCCCGGACCTGGCTCGACCCGTCCCGGCCGACAGCACCCAGGTCGCCTCGCGCGCTGCCACCCGACTGTCGGTGTCGGTCGCCCTCGAGCGGCTCGACTCGTTCCATCTCGGCGTGTGCGAAGCCTTGGTGGTGCTGGCCACCCCGGGTGCCACCCGCGAGCCGCTCCCGGTCACCGTCGCCGGGGTACGTCGGCTGCTACATGCTCCGGCCCGATCGGTGCACGCGGCCTTGCACCGGCTTCGCGCACTCGCCCTCGTCTGGGGCCCCGACTCCGCGATGCAGGTGGTGCGTGCGCTCGGCGAGCTGCTCGGACCGCACCCGTCGGGCCTGGGTCCACCGCTGCGTACAGCGCTGCGTGCGCTCGCCCGCGACCGGGTGGGCACCGTCTCCCCCGAGGTGGCGGCACTTCTCGACGTGCCCGCCCCCAGCGGCGGCGCCGGCCACACCGATGAGGTGGCCGCTCTCGTGACCGGCCACGTCGGTGCGCTGGTGCACGCGGCCCACGAGCGTGACCCGGGCACCACCGAGGTGCTGGACCGGCTGACGTGGGGCCCACCCACCGGCCGGCTGGGCCGCGTACGGGCCGAGCTGAGCGGCGCCGACGCCAGTGGACCGGTCGAGCAGCTGCTGGCCCTCGGCCTCCTGGTCGGCGTGGACGCGCACACCGTGGTGCTGCCGCGTGAGGTGGCGCTGCACCTGCGAGGTGGCCGGCTCACCGCTGGCCGGGCCGACCAGCCACCGCCGGTCCGCTCCCGGGTACGCGAGCGCGCGGTCGTCGAGGCAACGGCGGCCGGGGCCGCGCTGGAGGCGACCCGGCGGGTCGAGCAGCTCCTCGACTGCTGGGGCGAGCGGTCGCCGGCGGTGCTACGCGGCGGCGGGCTCGGCGTGCGCGACCTCAAGACGGCCGCGACCACCCTGGAGGTCGACGAGACGCAGGCGGGCTTCCTTGCCGAGCTGAGCTACGCCGCCGGTCTCCTGGCGCGCGCCGACGACGAGTCGTACGACGAGGTGTGGCTGCCGACCCGCGCCTTCGACGACTGGACCGAGCAGGACATGGCGGCCCGTTGGGCGAGCCTGGCACGGGCCTGGCTGGCCGGTGACCGGGCCACCGCGCTCGTCGGCACCCGAGACGAACGCGGCCGCCCGGTCAGCCCCCTGTCGCCAGACCTGCACCGCGGCGGGGTGTCCGATGCGCGCCGGGCGGCGCTGCGGGTGCTCACCGAGCACGAGAGCGCCGCGGTCGAGTCCGACGACCTGCTCGCGCAGGTCCGCTGGCACCGTCCGCGCGGATCGGCGGTGCGCGCCGCCACCGCGGCTCGCACGCTGGTCGAGGCGGAGTGGCTGGGCGTGAGCGGTCGAGGAGCGTTGGCCGCACCGGGGCGGGTGCTGCTGGCCCACGGTGACGCGGCGGCGGCGCTGCGCCCGGTGCTGCCAGCGCTGGTCGACTCGGTGCTGTTGCAGGCCGACCTGACCGCGGTGGCACCGGGCCCGCTCACCCAGGAGGTGGCCCGGGGCTTGAGCCTGCTGGCGTCGGTGGAGTCACGCGGCGGCGCCACCGTCTACCGTTTCACTCCGAGTTCGGTACGCCACGCGCTCGACGCAGGCTGGACCGGTGCGCAGGTGCACGAGTTCCTCCAACGGCACTCGCGCACACCGGTGCCGCAGCCGCTGACCTTCCTCGTCGACGACGTCGCCCGCCGCCACGGCCATCTGCGGGTGGGAGCAGCCTCGGTCTATGTCCGCGCCGAGGCGCCCGCCGAGCTCGACGCGCTGGTCGCCGACCGGTCCCTGGCGGGGCTGCGCCTGCGCCGGGTGACCTCGACGGTGGCGGTCAGCGACTCCCCCGCCGACGTGCTTCTCGACCGCCTGCGCGCGACCTCGCGCGCTCCGGTGCTGGAGAGTCCCGGTGGGGACCTGCTGGTGTCGGGGCGACCCGCGACCAGGCGCGCATCGAAGCAGGCCCGGGACCCGGTGAGTACGCCGCCACCTCTGTCCGCGGTCGAGGCGACCGCGGTGAGCGCGGCCGTACGAGCCGGCGACCGGGCCGTGCGGGCGCGACCGGCCGGTATCTCGGCACCCAATGTGCGGCGGAGCGGCTCGCTGGACGCGGTGGCTGCCCTGCGCGACGCCGCGCAGGGTGGCGCGTCGGTGTGGCTGTCGTACCTGGATCAGGCCGGCACGCTGACCGAGCGGGTGGTGGACCCGCTGCGGGTGGAGGCCGGCTGGCTCACCGCGCACGACCACCGCAGTGGTCGCCGGCAGAGCTTCGCCCTGCACCGGATCAGCCGGGTGGGACCGGCCTAGCGCCACTCACAGATAGCGCAGGTAGAGGTAGGGCACGCACAGGGTGACGGTGATGGTGGCGATCACCAGGCCGTACTTGGTGAACTCCCAGAACGAGATCGGGTGCCCGCTGCGTTTAGCGATGCCGGTGACGACGACGTTGGCGCTCGCCCCGATCGCGGTGGCGTTGCCACCGAGGTCTGCGCCGAGAGCGAGGGCCCACCACAGCACCGTTTGGCCCTGCAGCTCCGGGTCGCTGGCCATCACCGCGGCCACCACTGGCGCCATCGTCGCGACGTAGGGGATGTTGTCGACGATGGCCGACAGGATCGCGGAGGCGAACAGCAGCACCACGACCGCGAGCAGCAGGTTGCCGGCGACGAGCTCGGCCAGCCGCACGGCGAGCTCCTCGACAACGCCGGTCGCCACGAGGGCGCCGACCATCACGAACAGGCCGGCGAAGAACAGCAGCGTCTCCCACTCGATCTCCTCGAGGTAGGCGCTCGACTCGAGGCCGCTGATGAGGACCAGCAGGCCGGCGCCGAGCAGCGCCACGAGTGCCGGCTCGAGCCCGGTCAGGCTCTGGGTGACGAAACCGGCCATGATCAACGCCAGCACCACCCCGCTGCGGAGCAGCAGCCGGGAGTCGGCGATGGCTTCTCGCTCGTTGAGCCGCATCACCTCGTCGACCCGCTCGGGGTCGGCCACGAAGGCGCTGCGAAACAGCAGGCGCGACACCAGCACGAAGACCACGAGCAGCACGATCACGATCGGGCCGAGGTTGACGAGGAAGTCGTTGAAGCCGAGGCCGGCGCGGCTGGCGATGATGATGTTGGGCGGGTCGCCGATGAGGGTGGCGGCGCCGCCGATGTTGGAGGCCAGCGCCTCGGCGATGAGGAAGGGCACCGGGGCCACCCCGATGCGGTCGCAGACCAGCAGGGTGACCGGCGCGATGAGCAGGACGGTCGTGACGTTGTCGAGCGCGGCGGAGGCGACCGCGGTGATCAGGCACAGCAGCACCAGCACCCGGTACGGGTCGCCGCGGGCCCGTTTGGCGGCCCAGATGGCCATGTACTCGAAGACGCCGGTCTGCTTGAGCACCCCGACGACGATCATCATGCCGAGCAGCAAGAAGATGACGTTCCAGTCGACGCCGGTCTCGGGCTCGAAGAAGACCTGGTCGGCGTCGAGGAGCCCCGCGGCGATCATCACGCCGGCGCCGACGAGCGCCACCTTGACGCGGCCGACCCACTCCGTGGCGATGAACACGTACGCCACGGCGAAGACCGTGACGGCGAAGGCGGCGCTCACTCGACGTGGCAGACCTGCTCGAGCAGGCGGGCCGCGGTGACCACGCCGAGGATCTCGAGGTTGTGCCGCTTGTCACGTACGACCGCGACCACGGGGGTGTGCTCGCGTGCCATCAGCGCGGCGATCTCGAGGGTCGTGTCGTCGCGGTCGACGCTGGGCAGCTTCGTCGGCTTGCTGGGCATCATCTCGCGCACGGTGCGCCCTCTCAGGCGAGCGGCGATGCGGTCGGCGGCGGGCTCGTCGATGACCCGGGCCAGGGACGGGTCGGCCTGCACGTAGTCGGGGACGAGGAACTTCACGACCTGCGAGCCGGCGAGCACGGCGTACGGTCTCCCCCTTTCGGTCACCACGAGCCCGGGCAGGCGGCCGCGGGCCAGGATGCGGGTGGCCTCGAGGGCATCGGCGTCGATGTCGACCAGCGGGTACTGCTCGGCGAGCTCAGCTGCTTGCACGCGGCGAGGCTATCGGAGCGGAGGACGAGAAGACGCCGACCGCCCTGTGGGGGCGACCGGCGTCCAGGTCTCGGTTGGTCCGAGCTGTGTGGTGGAGTGGCTCAGCGCACGTTGATCGGGTTGCCCGCCAGCTGCGTGTAGATGCGCTCCTGGCAACGCTGCACCCGGTCGCGACGCGCGGTGAGCCGGGCCCCGGCGACAAGCATCGACTGCTCCGCCTCGCGCCGCCGTGACACGCCCAGCTCGCGTGCCGTCCACTCCTGCGCGGTCTGCATCTGCTACTCCTTCTCTCGTCCTTCGTAAGGGACGTGCTTGGTTACTGTCTCTTACATCGTAACGAGATGAGGTAGCGACTCATGCCGATCCGGGCTGTTACCTCGCACACGTCGGGACCCCCGTACCATCACCAGATGGACTTCGTGCGCTACGCCGAGCGCGCCGCCGAGCTCGTCAACGCGGACTTTGCCGACGCACAGGCCGTACGAGCCCACCTGGCCGACCGGGACTGGCTCGTGCCGCAGGTGGTCGACCGCGACGCGAGCACACTGCGGCGGCTGCAGCGGGGACTGCGGCCGGTGTTCGAGGCGTCGGCCCGCTCGGCCGAAACCGAGGTGGTCGAGGGGCTCAACGCGCTGCTCGACCAGCACCCGATCACCCCGCACATCGCTGGTCACGACGCGCAGAGCTGGCACCTGCACGTCTCCAACCGGGCCTCCAGCGTCGCCCAGCTGCTGGCCGCGGAGTCGCTGCTCGGGCTGGCCACGCTGGTCACCGACCTCGGCCCGCTGCGGCTGGGGGTGTGCCACGCAAGCGACTGTGACGACGTCTTCGTCGACACTTCCCCGAACTGCTCGCGCCGCTACTGCTCCGAGCGCTGCTCCTCGCGGGCCAACGTCGCCGCCTACCGGGCCCGGCGCAAGGCCGAGGAGCAGGCCGGGCCGGAGCACGGAGCGACCGGGTGAGCGACACACCGCTGATCGTCCAGTCCGACAAGACGCTGCTGCTCGAGGTCGACTCCCCCGCCGCCGCGGACTGCCGGCGAGAGATCGCACCGTTCGCGGAGCTGGAGCGCTCACCCGAGCATGTGCATACGTACCGCCTCACCTCGCTGGGGCTGTGGAACGCCCGCGCCGCCGGGCACGACGCCGAGCAGGTGGTCGACACACTGCTGCGCTGGAGCCGCTACCCGGTCCCGCACGCGCTGCTGGTCGACGTGGCCGAGACGATGGACCGCTACGGCCGCCTCCGCCTGGAGAAGCACCCGGTGCACTCCCTGGTGCTGATCAGCACCGACCGCGCGGTGCTCGAGGAGGTGCGCCGCTCGAAGAAGGTCGCCCCCATGCTCGGCGTTCGCGTCGACGACGACACGGTGGCCGTGCACCCCTCGGAGCGGGGGCACCTCAAGCAGATGCTGCTCAAGATCGGCTGGCCCGCGGAGGACCTGGCCGGCTACGTCGACGGCGAGCACCACCGCATCGAGCTCACCCAGGACGGCTGGCACCTGCGGCCCTACCAGCGCGAGGCGGCCGAGTCGTTCTGGCACGGCGGCTCGGGGGTGGTGGTGCTGCCGTGCGGTGCCGGCAAGACGATCGTCGGCACGGCGGCGATGGCGCAGGCGAGCGCGACCACGCTCATTCTGGTCACGAACACGGTCGCCGCGCGGCAGTGGAAGGACGAGCTGCTCGCGCGCACGACGCTGACCGAGGAGGAGATCGGGGAGTACTCCGGCGCCCGCAAGCAGATCCGCCCGGTGACGATCGCGACGTACCAGGTGGTGACGACGCGCCGCAAGGGCGTCTACGCCCACCTCGAGCTGTTCGACGCGCGCGACTGGGGGCTCGTCGTCTACGACGAGGTGCACCTGCTGCCGGCGCCGATCTTCCGCCTCACTGCCGACCTGCAGGCCCGCCGCCGCCTCGGGCTGACTGCGACGCTGGTGCGCGAGGACGGCCGCGAGGGCGACGTGTTCAGCCTGATCGGCCCCAAGCGCTACGACGCGCCGTGGAAGGACATCGAGACGCAGGGCTGGATCGCTCCGGCCGACTGCGTCGAGGTGCGGGTCACCCTCGGTGACGACGAGCGGATGGTCTACGCCACCGCCGAACCCGAGGACCGCTACCGGCTGGCGGCCTCCACCCCGGCGAAGCTGGCGCTGGTCACCGAGCTGGTCGAGCGACACGCCGGCGAGCCGACGCTCGTGATCGGGCAGTACCTCGACCAGCTCGACGAGCTCGCCGAGCGGCTCGGTGCCCCACTGATCAAGGGCGACACCACCGTGCGGGAGCGGCAGCGGCTGTTCGACGGCTTCCGCGCCGGGGAGATCGACCTGCTCGTGGTGAGCAAGGTGGCCAACTTCTCGGTCGACCTGCCCGAGGCGAGCGTCGCGATCCAGGTGTCGGGCGCGTTCGGCTCCCGCCAGGAGGAGGCGCAACGGCTCGGCCGGCTGCTGCGACCGAAGGGCGACGGGCGTACGGCGCGGTTCTACGCCGTCGTCGCGCGCGACACCGTCGACGCCGACTTCGCCGCGCACCGGCAGCGGTTCCTGGCCGAGCAGGGGTACGCGTACCGGATCGTGGACGCCGCCGACGTGTGAGGGGTGGCTGTCCTGGGCCGCTGGAGACGTTCTCGCATGCCGGCGAGCGCGTGATGCGCAGACGCGCGTGCTGCCTTGCCGGGCGGGGCAGATCCGGCTCCGAAGCCGCGGCATTCCGGCCCAGAACTACGCGCTACGAG
>JBBSMD010000016.1:0-27004 GCA_038233355.1 Propionibacteriales bacterium | reverse complement strand
TGCCAGCGCCGCCTGACTGCCCAGCAGCACCGCCGCCGCGGCCAGGCATGCGCCTGACAGTCGAGCCGCGTACCCGAGGAACGCGGTGTCCACGATCGGGCCGACGCGACGGGACAGCAGCGTGCTGGAGGTGAGCGAGCCGATGGCGTAGGCGGTGGCGTAGGCCAGCGCGAGGCGGGTGGACACCTCGCGTGGCTCCACGCCACGCGTGAACGCGACGGCGGCTCCGATGTAGGTGACCATGACGCCCAGCTGGATAAGGAACGGTGTGCGGGTGTCCTCGCCTGCATAGAAGCCGCGCAGCATCAGGTAGTGCACGGTGAAGAGCACCAGCCCGGGCGTGAAGGCCGCGAGGGTGCTGGCGATCGCCTCGGTGTTGCCGGCCAGCTCGCCGTAGCCGAAGATCACTGCGCTCAACGGGCCGGCGAGGCAGGCAAGGGCCACCGCCACGGGTACGACAGCCGCCCCGACCAGCCGCAACGTGCCGACCAGCTCCGTGCGTACCCGCTCGCGAGCACCGTCGGCGGCAAGCGCGGAGAGCAACGGCATGGTTGCGGTCACCAGCGACACGGTGATCACGGCGTGCGGCACCTGGGTGATCAGGAATGCCGCCTGGTAGACCGCCGACCCGGCCGCCTCCCCGCCCTGCAGCGCCGCCGTGGTCGAGGACGACGCCGCGATGCGCAGGATGACGAAGAAGGCGATCTGGCTGGCCAGGACGAATCCGAGCGTCCACGCTCCCAGCCGCAGCGTGTGCCCGAGCCCGACACCGCGAAAATCGAAGCGCGGCCGGACCGAGAAGCCGATCGAGCGCAGGTACGGCACCAGCACCACGGTCTGGGCCACGATGCCGAGGGTGGCGCCTAGGCCGAGGAGCACCTCTTGGGTGGCGGTGAAACCGTCCGCCTCGTTGGTGCTGCCGTAGAGGAGCAGGTAGCTGCCCAGCACGGCGACGGCCACCAGGTTGTTCACGATCGGCGCCCACATCATCGGGCCGAACCGGCGCCGGGAGTTGAGCAGCTGGCCGACCAGGACGAAGACGCCGTAGAAGAAGACCTGCGGCATGCAGTAGAGCATCAGTCGGTACGCGGACTCCCGGGGCTCCGCGAGCTCTGCGGTGAAGAGCGCGCCCGGAAAGGCGAGGCGGGCCAGCAGCGGCACTGCCGCCATGAGGACCAGCGTCGCTCCGGCCAACACCAAGACACCGAGCGTCAGCAACCGGTTGGCGTAGGCCTCACCGCCATCGGGGTCCTTCATGGCGCGCACCAGCTGCGGTACGAGCACCACGTTGAACACCCCGCCGGCGACGAGGATGTACAACGAGTTGGGGACCGTGTTGGCGTTGGTGAAGATGTCGGCGTCGAGCGACTTGCCCAGTGCCGCGAGGATGAGGGCGGCGCGTACGAAGCCGGTCAGCCGGGACACCATGGTCCCGGCCGCCATGAGCACTCCGGCGGAGAGCAGCCGGCTGCGCGAGTCCGCGGCGTAGTCGCCGGAGTCACGCAGCGACTCGCTCATCGTGCGACCCGGCTCGACCGGGCCTGCCGCCAGCTCCGGCGCAGCACCAGCAGCACCACGAAGCCGGCACCAGCGCCCAGGGCGATCCAGATGGCGACGCCGAGCGTGCTGGTGCGCAGGGTGAAGGTGGCGGGGCGGCCGAACTGGCTGCCGTCCACCGTGGTCAGCCGGGCGCGGACCTGCGCAACCGCGACGTCGGTGACCGAGGCGCTGACAAGTACGGTGCGTCGCTCACCGGCGCCAATGCGCAGCGGCGAGATGTCGGGCAGGGTAAAGCGACCCGCGTCAAAGTCCACCCCGACCGACACTGCCGAGTCGAGCTGGTTGGTGATCGTGATGCCGAAGCGTCCGGACCGGCTCGACAGGGTGACGAAGCTGGGTACCTCGACCGACACCGACCGCAGGTCCTCGACCAGCGACCTGGCGGTGCGGCGCGCGTAGGCCGCACCGCGTCGGGGTTGGTCGCGCCAGCGGTGCGAAATCGCCACCGACGCGGCCTTGTCGGCACGCAGCATGGCCGTCTCGGTCACGGTCGTTCCGCGCAGCAGCTCGGCCAGCACGCGGCTGCGCCGGTCGACCACAGCAGCTGCCTCGACCACCGCGGCCGGCAACGGCGTGGCTTCGGGGATGGCCGGGACGACGGGTTCACCACCGTAGACCGGCAGCCGCCGGTCCAGCTGCTGCGAGAGGGTCTCGACCCTGGTCCAGGACGTCGAGAAGGCGGTGAAGAACGCCGACCCCGCCCATTGCACGCCCGGGTCCCACCGCCGGTCGAGCACGACCGCCGCGTTGCCGATGCGGCGGCCCTGCGACGCCAGGTCCAACGCCTGCAGCGCGGTCTCTGCGGCAATCCGCTGGCGGACCTGCAGCGCCGAGTCGGTGTCGCCGGGGCCCGGGCCGCCGTCCAGGTACGCCGGGTCGTCGACCACGACGATGGCCGGGCTGGTGGCGGTGTCCACCCGTAGCAGCGCGGCGCCGGCGTCGAGTCGCAACGGCAGCGACTCGGCCGTCACGACGCTGGCGGCGACGCTGGGGGCCGCGCGGGTGAGCGCCAGGGTGTCGGCGTAGCCCCCCGGTGGCCACCACAACGGGGTCGCGGTCAAGTCGAGGCTGCGCAAGGTGGCGGCCGTGGCTTGATCGACGACGGCCCGCAGGCGACGACCGACGGGGACCGGTACCGGGTCGAAGGCGACGTCCGGGCTGGCCCGAGTCGGCAGCGCAGCCAGGTCGGGTCCGGCGTACCCGGACACCATCACCGGCACCCGCTCTGCAAGCACGAGCAGGTCGCGCAGCCACGTCCGCGCCGTTCGTTGCGCCGACGACTCCTCGTTCGGGGTGGTGCGCACATACTCGGCCAGTGCGCCCGGCGCGGTCAGGTCCGGCCCGTCACCGACGTCCTCGACAGGGCGGTTGGCAGTCCCGGTGGCCAGGTCGCCGAGGGCGTCGAGCAGCGCCGGGTCGAGCATGAGTGTCAGCGGCGCACCCGGAGCGCGAGCGGCGAGGTCCAGCAGGGTGCGCAGCCGTCCACCGGGGCCACACAGTCGCAGCAGCCTGTCGGCGTTGATCACGCGCCCGTCGGCGACTCGTCGTACGGGCGACATCAGCGGCCACAGCAACGAGGTACGCATCACGGAAGCGTCGCCCGGCTGGACCAGCGGTACGAAGGTGCGGGCGCGACCGGTAGCCGAGAGCGAGCGGGTCCCAGTCTCGTCGGTGCCCAGCACCTGGACGCCGAGCTGGTACACCCCGGATGCCCCGGAGATGTCGAGCAACCGGTACGGCACTCGCAGGGTGTAGCCGACACTTTCCCCAGGTGCCAGGTCGCCGACGCTTTGGAAGGCCTCCGGCTCGACCACTCGGTCGCCGATGTAGGAGGTGTCGGGGCTGTCCGCGGCGTCCTGCAGCTCCTGCCGGGTGGTGAGTGCCCCGGCGGAGATCACCAGGAACGCGTTGATTGCCGACCACCGTTGGTCATCGACGTTGGTGATGGTGCCGCTGACCTCGATCCGGTCGTCGGCTCGCAGAACCGTCGGGGTCAGGGTCTCGATCGTGACGGCGAGCGCGCTCGGGACCTCCTTCGCCGCTGCCGGCGGGCCCGCAAAGGTCGCTGGTGAGACCACGGAGGCTGCAGGTGAGCCGGTTGGTGAGGTCGCGGCGGCGGCTGGTACGGCTACAGGGACCGCGGAAGCCGTAGGTGAGGCGGGTGCGTCGGCCGCCGGCAAGACCGTCAGTGTGAGGGTCACCAGAGCCAGCATGCACCGGGTGCCGACCCGGACGGCCGAGCTGGCGTCGCTCACGGCGGCCATGCTAAAGGGGCGGCGAAGCCTATCCGGGCCACCCGTAGGATGTCTGCCCGTGTCCGTGCCCCCCTCCACCTCCCCGGCGTCGGCTGCCGCGGCCTCCGCGGCGTCGGCCGACTCGGAGTCCGCGGGGGGGATGCCAGCAGTCCTGGCCGGTGGCACCGGGCCAGCCGGCACCGCTTCCGGGGCAGCCGGTGGTGGCGAGACGGCCCGTGACGGCAGAGCGGGAACTGGGCCAACCGCAGCGGGGGCGAGCGGAGCGGGGGCGGTCGGAGCCGACCACGCGCTGGCCCTGCGCCGGCTGGGTGCCGACGCCGACGTCGTGGTCTCGCTCGGCCGAGTCTTCGCCGCTGCGTCGGAGGAGCTGGCACTGGTCGGGGGACCTGTCCGCGACGCCCTGCTGGGTCGGTTGCAGTCCGAGGGGGGCAACGACTGGGATTTCGCGACCTCGGCCCACCCTGATCGCAGCAAGGCGCTGCTCGACGACTGGGCCGACGTCACCTGGGACATCGGTCGTGACTACGGCACGATCGGCGCCCGCAAGGGCGACGCCCATGTCGAGGTCACGACCTATCGCAGCGACCGCTACGACCCGAGCAGCCGAAAACCGGTCGTGCGCTACGGCGACTCGTTGGCCGGCGACCTGTCTCGGCGCGACTTCACCGTCAATGCGATGGCCCTGACGGTTCCCTCCGGAGCGTTCAGCGATCCGTTCGACGGATTGGCGGACCTGGCCGCGGGCGTGCTGCGTACTCCCGTGGGCACGGAGCAGTCGTTTTCCGACGATCCCCTCCGGATGCTGCGCGCGGCACGCTTCACCGCCCAGCTCGGGTTCACCGCCGCACCCGAGGTCGTCGAGGCCATGACCCGCATGGCCGAGCGGATCAAGGTCGTGGCGGCCGAGCGGTCGCGAGTCGAGCTGGAGAAGCTGCTTCTCGCGGTGGACACGGTTGCGGGATTGCGGCTGCTCGTCGACACGGGGTTGGCCGACCTGGTGCTGCCCGAGTTGCCCGCGCTGCGGCTCGAGCGCGACGAACACCACCGGCACAAGGACGTGTACGAGCACACGCTGACCGTGCTGGAGCAGTCCATCGCCCTCGAGCACCGGCTGGGTGAGGGTCCCGACCTCGTCTCGCGGCTGGCGGCTGTCATGCACGACATCGGGAAGCCTCGTACCCGCCGCTTCTGCGCTGACGGCACCGTCACCTTTCACCATCACGACGTCGTCGGGGCCAAGCTGACGCGCAAGCGGCTGCGGGCCCTGCGGTTCCCCGCTGCCGTGGTCGACGACGTCGCGACGCTGGTCGAGTTGCACCTGCGCTTCCATGGCTACGGGACGGGGGAGTGGACCGATTCTGCAGTGCGCCGCTACGTGCGCGACGCCGGTCCACTGCTGTCGCGGCTGCACGTGCTGACGCGCGCGGACTCCACCACCCGCAACCAGCGCAAGGCGGCCCGGCTGCGACGCGCCTACGACGACTTGGAAGCCCGCATCGAGCGGCTCGCGGCACAAGAGGAGCTGGACGCCGTGCGCCCCGACCTCGACGGCAACCAGATCATGTCGCTGCTGGGTATTGGGCCTTCGCGGGCGGTGGGCGAGGCGTACCGCTTCCTGCTGGAACGCCGCATGGACGAGGGGCCGCTCGGCCAGGAGCGGGCCACCGCCGAACTGCTCGCCTGGTGGGCTCGGCGCAACGGCGGGTAACCACCTCAGCGGGGCGGCGCTGCTCCAGCGGGTGGCGCCGCGGCAACCTGCTCCGGCAGCGGGCTGTGATCAGTAACGACGCCCGCGTCGGCGTGCCGGTGTCGGTTGCGACCACACGCCGGCGCGGTGGCTCCGCTCAGCTCAGCGCTCGGCGTCCCCCCGGATGAACGCCTCCACACTGTCCCGGCCCTCGTTGTCGGGACGCTGTACCGGGGGAGACTTCATCAGGTACGACGACGCCGACGTGATCGGTCCGCCGATGCCCCGGTCGAGCGCGATCTTGGCCGCTCGGATGGCGTCGATGATGATGCCGGCGGAGTTGGGCGAGTCCCAGACCTCCAGCTTGTACTCGAGGTTCAGCGGGACGCCACCGAACGCACGGCCCTCGAGGCGTACGTACGCCCACTTGCGGTCGTCGAGCCACTGGACGTAGTCGCTGGGACCGATGTGCACGTTCTTGGTGCCCAGGTCGTGCTCGATGTTGCTGGTCACGGCCTGGGTCTTGGAGATCTTCTTCGACTCGAGCCGGTCGCGTTCGAGCATGTTCTTGAAGTCCATGTTGCCGCCGACGTTGAGCTGGTAGGTCCGGTCGAGCACGACGCCGCGCTCCTCGAACAGCCTCGCCATCACCCGGTGGGTGATCGTCGCACCCACCTGGCTCTTGATGTCGTCGCCGATGATCGGCACCCCGGCGTCGGTGAACTTCTGTGCCCACTCGGGGTCGGAGGCGATGAAGACCGGCAACGCGTTGACGAACGCCACGCCCGCCTCGAGGGCGCACTGCGCGTAGAACTTGTCGGCCTCCTCCGAACCCACCGGCAGATACGAGACCAGGACGTCGGCCGCGCTCTCGCGCAGCACCCGCACCACGTCGACGGGTTCGCCGTCGGCCTCCTCGATGGTCTCGCGGTAGTAGCGGCCCAGCCCGTCGAGGGTGGGGCCGCGCTGCACCGTCACCCCGGTGGGCGGTACGTCGACGATCTTGATCGTGTTGTTCTCACTCGCGCGGGTCGCCTCCGCCAAGTCGAACCCCACCTTTTTCGCGTCGACGTCGAACGCGGCGACGAACTCGACGTCGCGCACGTGGTAGTCGCCGAAGCGCACGTGCATCAGACCAGGCACCACACTGCCCGGGTCGGCGTCCCGGTAGTACTCGACCCCCTGGATCAAGGACGTGGCGCAGTTGCCGACGCCGACGATGGCGACACGAATCGAACCCATGGAGGTCTCCTCACGGTGCTTTCTGGTGGTCGTACGGGTCTGGGTACATCGGGTGCTCACCGGTACGCGCCGGTGAGCGCTCGGCCGGCTCGGCCGCGACATCGCTCGGCTCGGGCGGCGACAGGCCGGCGCGCTCGGCGGCCAGCAGGTCGGTGAGCCACGCCAGCTCGCGCTCGACACTCTCGAGGCCGTGCCGGTGCAGCTCGCGCGCGTACGCGTCACGCCGCACCTGGGCCCGCCCACCGGTGCTGCGGGCGGCGTGCAGGCGCTCTTCGAGCCGGCTGCGTCGTCCCTCCAGGATGCGCACCCGGGTGCCGGTGTCGGCGCTGGAGAAGAAGGCGAAGTGGATGCCGAAGTTTTCGTCCTCCCACGCCTGGGGGCCGCCCTCGGCCATGCGGTGCACGAACTCGGCACGACCTCCGGCGGAGAGGCGGTAGACGATGCGACCGCGCCTGGTCCGCGGGGCGACCAGACCGCTCGCTGGCACGTCCTCGACGATGAGGCCCTCTCGCAGGAGGCTCTTCAGGCAGGGGTAGAGCGTGCCGTACGACAGCACCCGCCCCCAGCCGAGCAGCGTGTTGACCTGCTTGCGCAGCTCGTAGCCGTGCATGGGAGCGTCGGCCAGCAGTCCCAGGACCGCCAACTCGAGGGCCGCGCCACGCCTAGCCACGTCACCTCCGGTTCTCAACGGCTGAGGATGCAACCCGCGACGAGTGTTTGGTGTACGCGGGGTGAAATCAGTGTATCGGGTCGATACATCGAGTCGAATACCGGCGAGTGGTCGTGATGGCGACGTGGTCAGCATCTCGGCCCGGCGATTGGGATCGGTGCGGTCGAGGCGGGCACACTGTACGACCGTGACCGACCAGCCTCCCCCGTCCTCGGAGCGGCCCGCCGGCTCCGAGGACCAGGCATCGGCTCGGCTCCGTCCGACCGGGGATGCTCGGCGCAAGGGGGCCACCATGGCCGCCGCCAAGAAGCGCCCGTCCCGTGCCTGGCGCGTGGCCCGGGCGGTCGGTCTGACACTGTTCCTGCTCGTCGTGCTCGCGGTGGCGGGCCTGCTCGTCCTGTACAAGACGATCGACCTGCCCAGCGCGAACACGGCCTTCACCGCCCAGACGACCCGGGTCTACTACGCCAACGGCAAAGGCTTGCTGGGCACGTTCGCCGAGCAGAACCGCCAGTCCGTCCCGTTGTCCGCGGTCCCAGAGCATGTCCAGGACGCGGTGATCGCGGCGGAGGACCGGACGTTCTACGACAACCAAGGGATCGATCTCGGCGGCATCGTGCGCGCCGCGCTCAACAACGCACAGGGCGGGTCGACGCAGGGCGCCTCGACGATCACCCAGCAGTACGTCAAGGTCCTCTACCTCACCCAGGAGCAGAGCTACTCGCGCAAGGTGCGCGAGGCGATCCTGGCCCTGAAAGTGCAGCGGCAACAGACCAAGGCCGAGGTGCTCGAGGGCTACCTCAACACCATCTACTTCGGTCGCGGTGCGTACGGCATCCAGGCCGCCGCGCAGGCCTACTTCGAGAAGGACGCCAAGGATCTCACCGTGCGCGAGGGCGCCGCTCTGGCCTCCATCATCAACTCACCGGAGACGCTCGACCCGGACAACGGCCGGGCTGCCCGGACGGCGTTGCGGGAGCGGTACGCCTACGTCCTGGACGGCATGGCCGAGGCCGGGGCCATCGACTCCGCCCAACTCGACAAAGCCCTGCGCCGGCTGCCGGCTTTTCCCGAGATCGAGGAGGAGCAGCGCTTCGGTGGCACCAAAGGATACCTGCTCAAGCTGGTGCAGGACCAGTTGCTGGCGGCAGGCTTCGAGGAGGCCGAGATCCGCGGTGGCGGCCTCTCGGTGGTCACCACGTTCAAGCGCGGTGACCAGCGGGCAGCGGTTCAGGCGGTCAAGCAGGAACAGCCGACCGTCAACGCGGCAGGGGTGCACATCGGCCTCGCCGCTGTCGAGCCGGGCACCGGCGCCTTGCGGGCAATGTACGGCGGTCCGAACTACATCACGAAGGCCTTCAACTACGCCCTGGCCGGACAGCCGCCCGGCTCCTCGTTCAAACCGTTCGCCCTCGCGGCTGCCCTGCAGAGCGGCTTCTCCTTGCAGGACACCGTCACAGGCAACACCTACACCTACCCCGACGGGTCGACCATCGACAACGAGTTCGGGCTGAGCTACGGACCGGCGATCTCGATCCTCGAGGCGACTAGGGTCTCGTCCAACACCGGATACGCCGACCTGGTTGGGCAGATGAGGAACGGCCCGAAGAAGGTCATCAAGGCCGCCGCGGCGGCCGGCATCCCGCGCAAGGCTCCCGGCCTCGAGCCGGTCGCCGGGGTGGCGCTGGGCACCGCCGACATCGCTCCGATCGAGATGGCCACCGCGTACGCGACGTTCGCCGCCGAGGGCACGCAGGCCGACTGGTACGTCCTGGAGAAGGTGGAGAACGACGACGGCCAAAAGGTGTACCAGCACCGGGCCACCACCGGCCGGGCGTTCAGCCCCGCTGTCGCAGCCGACGTGACGTACGCCCTGCGCAACGTCGTGCTGTCGGGCACGGGCACTGCGGCACAGACGCTCGGGTGCCCGGTGGCCGGCAAGACCGGCACCGCGGCGCTGCGTCCGAAGACCGTGACCTCCGCCTGGTTCGTCGGGTACACACCACGGCTGGCCGCGGCCGTGATGTACATCCGCGGTGACGGGCGCGTCGACCTCGACGGCGTCGGCGGCCTGCCCACCTTCTTCGGCGGCGTCTACCCGGCCCAGACGTTCACCGCCTTCATGACCAAGGCCGGGCAAGGCTCCGACTGCGCGGACTTCCCACCCCCGGCGAACCTCGACGGGGACGCCGGCACCCCCAGCACGACTCCCCCACCGGTCACCTCGGTGGTGCCGCCGCCCACGAGCTCGAGCCCGGTGGCCACGACGACGTCGCCCGCGCCGAGCCCGACGACGCCGACGCCGACGCCGAGCAAGACGACGGCGACGCCGACGAAGTCGCCCACGCCCAGCAGGACACCCAGTCCCAGCAAGAGTCCGAGCGAGACGCCGAGCCCCAGCAAGAGTCCGAGCGAGACGCCGAGCCCTAGCAAGACGCCGCAACCGAGCAGGACACCGAGCCCGAGCCAGACACCGAGCCCCAGCCCGCCCCCGAGCCGCACGCCGTCACCGAACCCGACACCGACGTCGGAATCGAACCCGACACCGACGTCGGAACCGAACCCGACACCGACGTCGGAACCGACGCGTACGCAGGGACCCTCCGACGGCGCCGCTGCCGGGTTCCCGCCGGGCGGCGGGGGCACCACGCCGCGGCCCAACGGTCGTGCGGGGGGCGGTGGCTGATGGCAGCGATGCGGGGTGCCGCCCCTTCGCCCGTACCGGGCTGACCACCTCGGTGTCCGACGTCTCCGCTCGCGCACACCGACGTGTCGCGGCGCCGACCACGGAGGATTCGTGGGTGCGGTGGGCTTCGGGCGCGGTCGGGGGACCACCGGGGCGGCACGCCGCCGCCCACCGCCGGCTGACTCCAGCAGTGGTCGTGCTGTCGGTCCTCACCGCTACCTTCACGCTCGGTCTGGTGCTCCAGACACCGTGCGCGGCCGGCGACTGGTGGCAGGCCAAGCGCGCCTACGCCGACCTGTGCTGGTCGAGGTTGCCGCACGACTACGCCGAGCGCGGCTTGGCCGAGCGCACCCCACCACTGTCGGACGGCGAGGGACGCTTCCGGCCACTCGGGGACAGCCCACCGGTGGCGGTCGCCGGCTACGGTGCGGCGCTCGGTGCGGCGGCACTGTCCGGGTGGCCAGACGTCGGTGACCGGGCCGCACGCCCGCGTCGTGCGATCGCCGAGCGGGCAGACGTGCGGGCCGAGGCCGTCGCCTACACCGGGGTCGTGTCGGTCGTGCTCCTGCTCGCTGCACTCGGCACCGCCGGGTTGCTGACACGGGTGCACTCGAGCCGGCCGTGGGACGCGACCGGCTTCGTCGCTGCACCGGCGCTGGCGCTCACGGCGGTGATGGGCTGGGACCTGCTCGGAGTCGCGTCGGCGGTCGCCTGCGTGTGGGCGTGGTCGCGGGGGCGGGCGGTGGCGGCCGGTGTGCTGGCCGGGCTGGGCGCGGCGACCGCGGGGTGGCCGGCGCTGGTGGCCGGTGCGCTGCTGCTGCTGTGTGTCCGCGAGCGGCGGCTGCGGCTCGCCGGCCAGGTGCTGGGCAGTGGCCTCGCCACCTTCGCCGCGGTGCTGCTGCCGGCCTACCTGATCACACCGGCCGGCACGAGCCGGTGGTGGCAGTCGGGACCGCCGTTCGGAGCAGGTGCGGGGTCGACGTGGCAGCTGCCGGAGCTGCTGGGCCGCGCCATGCCCGCACCAGGGTGGGTGGAGCTGCTCGCCGTGGCCGGGGTAGTGGCCGGAGTGGCATTCCTGACGCTGTCCGCTCCGCGGCGACCTCGGGTGCCGCAGGTCGCCCTGCTGCTGGTCGTCGGCTTCTTGCTGGTGCACCGTGCGCACGGACCGGCGACCGTGCTGTGGCTGCTGCCCCTGGCCGCACTGGCCCGGCCACGCTGGCGTGACCTGCTGCTGTGGCAGCTGGGCGAGGTGGCATTCGTCCTGGCGCTCGCCTGGCACCGGCTGGACTACACCGTGCCCGACAGCGGCCGGCCCGATCTCGTCCTCGTGGTCGCCGTGCTCGCGCGGATCGCCGGCGAGCTGTGGCTGGCGGCCGTCGTCGTGCGGGACATCTGGCGGCCCTGGTACGACCCGGTGCGAGCCGGCGGCTGGGTCGACGACCCGGCCGGTGGCCCGCTCGCCGACGAGGCGCCTGCTGCTGTCACCAGGTGAGCAAGTGAGCGTGGTCGGGCTGCTTCCCGTGGCCAAGGCTGTTGAGCACCCGGTGCCATGCCGGCGCCCACCGGGTGATGCGCTTAGTCGATCGCGACTGCGTCGAAGTGCGTCGTCGTGAAGCGCACCTGGGCGTCGACGGCAGAACCGATCGGCGGCGGCGGTACGGACGCGGGCAGCGCCAGCATCGACACCTGCATGTGCGGGGGCTCGGCGAACCACCGGCGACGCCCCGCGACGGTGAACGGGGACAACGCCAGCCCGCTCGCCTCCAGCCCGCCGGTGGCGACGGCCACCGCTCGCTGACGCACCGTCGAGGCCGGCGTCGGAGCCTCGAGCGCCACGCCGTGCGCGGTGCCACCGGCCACCACCAGCAGGGACCCGGCGCGCGGCATGGCCCGCTGCCGATACCCGACGCGCTGGCCGCGCGCTACCGCGTGCACGTCGAGCACGGTCGAGCACACCGACAGGGCGCCGCGGTCACCCAGCCACAGCGCCGTACCGATGCGGGGGCGCACGTCGACGCCGGCCCGCCGCTCGTGCAGAGCGGCCAGCTCGGCGTCGTCGAGGTGCGACACCCACATCGTGGCGGTGTCGAGGCGCGACGCCTGCAACGCCGCCACCCACGACTCGGCCTCGGCGCGCCGGTCGCCGACCATGGGCAGGTGCAACGCCAGCCCCTCCAACCGCAGTCGTGCGCACCACGACGCGGCGGCGGTGAGCTCGTCGCGGCGCATGCCGTGCCGGAACATCGAGGTGAGCCCCTCGACCACCACGCGGGTGCCGGGAGCGTCGGTGGCGAGCGTCTCGAGGTCGGCCACCCGCCCGACGGTGTGGATCACCCGCCGGTCGTAGTAGCTGCGCACCCCCGGCCGCCACGGCGCCATCACCAAGACGTCGCCATCGAACCGGGTCGTGACGTCGGGCACCTCCTCGTACGTGCCGACGGCGACGGTGTCGGCGCCCAGCCAGGCGCAGCGGCGGGCGAGGCGGCCGAGACCGAGGCCGTACCCGCCGCCCTTGACCACCGGTACGAGGCGGGGGTACGCCTCGACGACCCGACGCAGGTGCGCCCGCCAGCGCTCGCCGTCGATGTGCAGGTCGAGGCCCATCAGCGGTACCGCAGGTAGAGCTCGAACGCCTTGTAGAGCGGCCGGGACAGGGGCAGGTCCCACTCGCCGGCGTACTCCACGGCTCGCCCGCCGGTGCCGACCTTGAACTGCACGAGACCCAGGTGCGGGTCGCCCTCGTCGAGGGTGTCGGTGATGCCCCGCAAGTCGTAGACGGTCGCGCCGGCGGCCATGGCGTCGCGGATCATCTGCCACTGCACGGCGTTGGAGCCGCGTACGTCGCGCTTGGCCGTCGTGGAGGCGCCGTAGGAGTACCAGGCGTGGTCGCCGACGCGCACCAGCGTCGTGGCGGCGACCAGGTCACCCTCGTGGTAGGCGAAGTAGAGCCGCAGCCGGTCGGGCTCCTCGGCGTTGAGCGCGGCGTACATGGTGTCGAAGTACGCCAGCGGGCGAGGGGTGAAGCCGTCGCGCTGCGCGGTCTCAGCGTAGATGCGGTGGAACGCGGGGAGGTCATCGCGCTCGCCGACCCGCACCTCGACCCCGGCCTTGACCGCCTTCTTGATGTTGCGCCGCCACTGCTGGTTCATCCCGGCAAGCACGTCGTCCTCGGTGCGCCCGGCCAGCGGCAACCAGAAGTTGTATCGCGGCTGGCCCGCGGCGAACCCTTCCCCGTCGCCCTGCCGCCGCCAACCCCGCTCGGTCAGCAGCGCCGTCACCCGAGCGCCGGTGTCGGGCACGTCGTCGGCGGGCAGGTCAGCGAGCCGGTGCAGCGCAGGGTCGGCGACCCCCTTCTTGACTGCCCCTGCCTCCCACGCCCTCGTCACGACCGGCGGCCCGAGGCGGACGCCGAACGCGCCGGCCTCGCGCAGGTGCGCCACCAGGGCGTCGAGCAGCTCGTCGAGACGGGGGTGCTCCCAGTCGAGCACCGGTCCCTCCGGCAGGTACGCCAGCGACCGACCGACCCGCGGCAGTCGCCGGTACAACACCAGACCGGCGCCCACCAGCACGTCACCGACCTGCAGGCCGACCGACTCGTGCGCCCACTCCGACTTGACCTGTCCCCACGCCGGTGTCTGCAAGAAGCTGGCGCTGTCCAGCGAGCGAAGGTACGCCAGGTGCTCGTCGGCGCTGAGCGTGCGTACCCTCACGGCGGCGTCGGTGGTCACGGGCGGCGACGCTACCGGAGGTCAACCCGGCCGAGCCCCACCCGACGTCTGCTCCCGGGTGCGCCTAACCTCACCCGCATGGCTCCCAGCGAGGACGGCGGCGAGCCCGGGGCGGACGGCGAGCCCCGGGTGGTGGAGGGCGAGCGCCGGCCGGTGGACGGCAGGCGTGGTCGGGTGGACGGCGAGCCCGGATCGCCCGACCCCGGCTCGCGCGACGACCTGCGCGACTTCACCGTCGACGTGTTCACCGCTGGCGAGATGACGCACGAGGTCTTCCGCACCGGGGACGGCCCGTCAGTCGTCGTGCTGCCCGAGCTCCCAGGGCTCACGCCGGCCGTCGCCGGCCTGGCGCGGCGACTGCGGGCCGATGGGTTCTCGGTCGCCGTGCCCTCGCTGTTCGGCATCCCCGGGCGACCGGTCAGCCTGGCGTACGCGGCGGCGAGCATCCCGCGGGTCTGCGTGCGCCGGGAGTTCGCGGCGTTCGCCGCCCGTGCCGACCGGCCGGTCGCGTCGTACGTCCGGGCACTGGCCCGAGACGCCCACGAACGAGCTGGCGGTCCGGGGGTCGGTGTGGTCGGGCTGTGCTTCACCGGCGGGTTCGCCCTGGCCGCCGCCGCCGAGCCGAGCGTCCTCGCGCCGGTGGCGAGCCAGCCATCGGTGCCGTTCCCCGTCGGTGGCCGACGCAAGCGCGACCTGTGCATGAGCGACATCGAGGCCGATGAGGTCGCCGAGCGCACGCAGCGCGAGGGGCTCTGCCTGATGGGGCTGCGCTTCACCGCCGACCGGGCCGTGCCGGCCGAGCGGTTCGACGCGCTGAGTGACCGCTTCGGCGGCGCCTTCCGGCGCATCGAGACCCCGTCCGGCCCCGGCACGTCGATATCGCGCACGGCCCACTCCGTGCTCGGCGAGCACTACGTCGACGAGCCGGGGCACCCGACGCGCCGGGCGTACGAGGAGGTCGTCGACTTCTTGCGCCAGCGTCTGCTCTCCTGACCTCCCGCCGGCTACGCCAGTTGTCACCGTCAGGTCAGGCTGCGTTGGGGGGTCGTGAGGGGGTGACAACTCGGGCTGGCTCAGAGCCGGTCGCGCAGCCAGGCGACGTCGGCGCGCTGGCCCTCGACACCGGGCGTCTCGACCACGACCGGCGCCCCCGCCTCGCGTACGACTGCGACCAGCTCGTCCGGGTCCAGCCGCCCTGCCCCGAGGTTGGCGTGCCGGTCGGCGCCGGAGCCGAACGCGTCGCGGCTGTCGTTGGCGTGCACGAGATCGATCCGGCCGGTCAGCTGACGCACCCGGTCGACCACCCCGGCCAGCTCGATGCCAGCGGCGTGCGCGTGGCAGGTGTCGAGGCACAACCCGACGCCCGGTGCGCCACTTATCGCTTCCCACAGCCGGCCGATGCTGTCCAGGTGCCGGGCCATCGCGTGGGTGCCGCCAGCGGTGTTCTCCACCAGGAGAGGCACCGGGCGCTCGATGCGCTCGATGCACTTGCGCCAGTTGTCGACACCGACTGCCGGGTCGTCCCCGGCTCCGACGTGTCCGCCGTGCACGACCACTCCCGCGGCGCCCACCTCTGCGGCGAGCTCGAGCGTCTGCCCCAGCAGCTTGCGGCTCGGGATGCGGATCCGGTTGTTGGCCGTTGCCACGTTGAGCACGTACGGCGCGTGTACGTAGACGGTGACCTCGCGCTCTCGCGCATCGGCCCGCAGTCGATCGGCACCACCTCCGTACGCGACGGTGGGCTTCTTCCACCCCTGCGGGTCGCCCAGGAAGATCTGCACCAGGTCGGCGCCACGGGCCGCGGCATCGGCCAGCGGGTCGGTCTGGTCGACATGGGCCCCGATACGCATGGGCAGCGAGCGTAGGCGGCGACCCGTGCCGTCCGCGACCGGTGCCGTCCGCAACGCCCCCCACGCCGCTCACCAGGCCCTGCGACAAACGTGTTGTCTGACGTTCGCGTCAGCCCGCTAGCGTGGCGGTCGTCGATGTCGAGGAGGGACAGATGACCGCGGGGGCTACCGCTGCACAGCAACACACGACCGACGGCACGGCGGCCCGCGTCAGCGGGCTGACCAAGTCGTACGGCAAGGACGCGGCCCGCGTGGTCGCCCTCGACGACGTGAGCGTCGACTTCGGCCAGCGGCAGTTCACCGCCGTGATGGGGCCGTCGGGCTCGGGCAAGTCGACGCTCATGCACTGCATGGCCGCGCTCGACCGGGCCGACTCCGGCGAGGTGATCATCGGCGGCACCAGCCTGACCGGCATGTCCGACAAGGCGCTGACCGAACTGCGCCGGGACCGGGTCGGCTTTGTCTTCCAATCCTACAACCTCGTACCGACCCTGACCGCGCACGAGAACATCGTGCTCCCGCTGGCGATCGCCGGACGCGAGCCCGATCAGGAGTGGTACGACACGGTGATCGACACCATCGAGCTACGCGACCGGCTCGGGCACCGGCCCAACGAGATGTCCGGCGGTCAGCAGCAGCGGGTCGCGTGTGCCCGCGCCCTGGTGAGCCGACCGGCCATCGTCTTTGCCGACGAGCCGACCGGCAACCTCGACAGCCACTCAGGTGCGGAGGTGCTCGGCTTCCTGCGCCGCAGCGTCGACGAGCACGGGCAGACCGTCGTGATGGTGACCCACGACCCGACCGCGGCGGCGTGGACGGACCGGGTGGTCTTCCTCGCCGACGGCCGGGTCGTCGACGAGGCGCGTGACCCGACCGCCGACAGCGTGCTCGAGCGCATGAAGCACCTGCAAGCACCAGCCGGTGGCTGAGCCGTGCTACGGGTGACGCTGCGCAACCTGCTGGCCCGCAAGGTGCGCCTGTTCATGAGTGCGTTCGCGATCGTGCTGGGTGTCGCGTTCGTCGCCGGGTCGTTCGTGTTCACCGACACCCTGTCGGCCAGCTTCGACCAGATCGTCAAGGGCAGCACCGGCGACGTGGTGGTCGAGGTCGAGGGCGCGAGCGACCCCGGCGATCCCACCGATCCCGGCGACACGCGGGTCATCCCCGCCGACGTCGTCGACGGGCTCGCCGACGTGTCGGGTGCGGCCCGAGTCGACGGCAACGTGGGCGTCGGGTCGGTGTTCGTGCTCGGGTCCGACGGCAAGCTGATCGGTGGCAACGGCCCGCCCTCTCTTGGCCTCAACTACAACGACGCCCCCGCGATCACCGGCGAGCCGGCCCTGCGGCTCGTCGAGGGCCGACCGCCACAGGGGGGCGACGAGGTGGTGCTCGATGTCGACACCGCCCGACGCGGTGGGTACGACCTCGGCGACTCCGTCTCCCTGGTCACCAGCACCGACGAGCCACAGCTGTCCGCCGAGCTGGTCGGGCTCGCCGAGTTCGGGGACGGATCGCTGCTCGGGGCCACGCTCAGCATCTTCGACACCGACACGATGCAGCAGCTGTTCCTCGGCGGGCGCGATGCGTACACCGACGCATGGGTCACCGCCGCGGACGGCGTCTCCCAGACCGAGCTGCGCGACCAGGTCGCCGAGCTGTTGCCCACCGGGGTGGTCGCCCGCACCGGCGACGCGGTGGCACAGGAGGACCAGGACGACATCGGTCAGGCGTTGAGCTTCATCACCACCTTTCTGCTGGTCTTCGCCGGCGTTGCGCTGGTGGTCGGGTCGTTCCTGATCGTCAACACCTTCTCGATCCTCGTCGCGCAGCGCAGTCGCGAGCTCGCGCTGCTGCGCGCACTGGGCGCGACCCGCCGGCAGGTCACCCGCTCGGTGCTGCTGGAGGCCTTCGTCGTCGGGCTGATCGGGGCCACGGTCGGGCTTGGTCTGGGCTTCGCGCTGGCCGTCGGGCTGAAGGCGTTGTTCGGGGTCATCGGGCTCGAGCTGACGGGCTCGGGGCTGGTCTTCTCTGCACGCACCGCGGTGGTGGCGTACGCCGTGGGTCTCGTCGTCACGATGGTGGCGGCGTACCTGCCGGCCCGCCGCTCGGCCCGCATCCCGCCGGTGGCGGCCATGCGCGACGACATCGCGTTGCCCGAGCAGTCGGTACGCCGGCGCAGCCTTGCTGGTGCGTTCCTCGTGCTGGTGGGGGCCGGGCTGGCGACGGCCGGCCTGCTCGGGTCGGGCACCTCGGGTGCCTCCCTGGTCGGTGGCGGCATCCTCGGGGTGCTGATCGGCGTCGCGTTGCTCGCGCCGCTGCTCGGCCGACCGCTGCTGCGGCTGCTCGAGGCGGGGTACCGAAGGATCTGGGGGACGGTTGGTGTCCTCGCCGGTCAAAACGCCCTACGCAACCCGCGCCGCACCGCCGCGACCGCCTCGGCGCTCATGGTGGGGCTCGCCCTGGTGACCACGATGGCGATCCTCGGGTCCTCGACCAACGCCAGCCTCGACAAGCTGATCGGTGACAGCTACCGCTCGGACTACGTCATCTCCAACGCCGTGGGCGCGCCGTTCTCCCCCGCCATTGCCCGACGGGCGGCCGAGGTGGACGGCGTGTCCTCGGTCACCTCGGTGCGGGCCGCGCCCGCGAGCATCGACGGCGCCGACCAGTTCCTCGCCGGCGTCGAGCCGGCGACCCTGCCCGATGCCATCGACCTGGAGGTGCCCACCGGGTCACTCGCCGACCTCGACGACGGCAGTGCCCTGCTCGAGCAGGACACGGCCCGTGACCTGGGCGTCAGCGTGGGCGACACCGTCACGGTGCACGTCGGCACCGGTCCCCAACGGTTGGAGGTCGCCGGCACGTTCGTCGCGACCCCGTTGATCTTCGCCACCGTCATGGTTACCCAGGACGCGCTCGCCGACGCCGGCGTACGTCCGGCCGATCAGGCGGTCTTCGCCCAGCGCGATCCGGAGGCGCCGCTCGACGCCGTACGCGCGGGCCTCGACGAGGTGATCGCCGGGCTGCCGACGGTGACGCTGCAGGACCAGCAGGAGTTCCGCGACGCCCAGGCCGGACAGGTCAACACGTTGCTGTACCTGGTGTACGCGCTGCTCGGCCTCGCGCTGGTCATCGCGGTGCTCGGCATCGTCAACACGTTGGCGCTCAGCGTCATCGAGCGCACCCGAGAGGTCGGGCTGTTGCGGGCCGTCGGCCTGTCCCGACGCCAGCTGCGACGGATGGTGCGGCTCGAGTCGGTCGCGATCGCGGTACTCGGTGCCGCCCTCGGCATCGTGATGGGCCTCGTGTTCGGGGTGGTGCTGCAGCGCGCCGTCGCCGACCAGGGCATCGACGTGCTGGCCGTACCGTGGTGGAGCCTGGTGCTGTTCGTGGTGGTTGCCGCCCTGGTCGGCGTGCTGGCTGCGGTGTTCCCGGCTCGGCGCGCGGCTCGGCAGGACGTCCTGCGCGCGATCTCCACCGAGTAGCGCGCTCGTCGGCCGGTTCCTGTCGATTCGGGTCGTCTGAACCCGCACAAAGTGACCGACGAGCGCCGGCGTCATCATGGCGACCGTCAGTCCAGCACCTCGGCGAAGTTCCACGAGATGTGCGCGGGTGCCTTCGGGTGCTGGCGGCGATGCAGCGCGCTGAGGACTCGCGCGGTGGTGGGGCCGGGTCTGCCGAGGAGATCGCGCGCGGTCACGCGCAGCACGCGCCGCGGACAGGTGCGACGCCATCGCGTGCGGCGCCAGCAAGAGCGCGGCATCCAGCCGGACCAAGGGGGAGTCGGGCGTAATGCTCGGGACATACGTACCGCGCAGCACCGGCCCGGAACCGGGCGCCCCTCAGGACGTGTACGCCGACACCCAGCGCTCGCGCCCGCGCCCGCGTGAAGGACCCCGTGAGCTCGGCCGGCAGGTCGCGGTTCATCGGTGCAGGATCTCGCCTGTGCGGGGATCCCGCGGGCCTCGTCCACAGTCGGTGGACGCCGCTGCCCCTACCGGTGCCTCGCCATCGTCCCCGTCAGCGAGTATCCGCCCGGGTCGCTGGTCGGTGAGTTTGTGCTGCTCCGGCGAGGGCCACAACGACACAAACCCACCAGACAGCGCAAGGCCTGCCGTACCGGGCTCGACGGCCGCCGATTCGACTGCCGCTGATTCGACCCGGCTGGGCCGACGCGGGTAGGCTTCCCGGGTTGCCCGGGTGCTATCCGGGTCGGCGCCTCGAGCGCCACCACGATGCAACGCCCTCCTGCTGCGGAAAGACCGCGGCCGCCTGAGTCCGAAGGAGGTGGGTCTCCTGTGCGTCGTTATGAAGTGATGATCATCCTCGACCCCGATCTCGAGGAGCGTACGGTCGCCCCGTCGCTCGACACCTACCTCAACGTCGTCCGCCAAGGTGGCGGCAGCGTCGAGTCGGTCGACGTCTGGGGGCGCCGGCGCCTGGCGTACGAGATCAACAAGAAGAACGAAGGCATCTACGCGGTCATCTCGCTCGACGCCGAGCCCGACACCGTGCGCGAGCTCGACCGCCAGCTCACCCTCAACGAGTCGGTCGTGCGTACGAAGGTCATCCGCCCCGGCAAGCGGTGACCCTGTGGACGGCGGCCGTCCAGTGTCGGCAGGCTGCGGTTCACTGACCAGACCTTCACGAACGAGCCAACGGAGCACTTCATGGCAGGCGACACCGTCATCACCGTCATCGGCAACCTCGTCGACGACCCCGAGCTGCGGTTCACCCCTTCGGGGGCCGCGGTGGCCAACTTCCGCATCGCGTCGACACCCCGACAGTTCGACAAGCAGGCCAATGAGTGGAAGGACGGCGAGACGCTGTGGCTCGGCTGCTCGGTGTGGCGGCAGGCCGCCGAGAACGTCGCCGAGTCGCTCACCAAGGGCACCCGAGTCATCGTGCAGGGCCGGTTGAAGTCACGCTCGTACGAGACGCGTGAGGGCGAGAAGCGCACCGTCTTCGAGATCGACGTCGACGAGGTGGGCCCCTCGCTGCGCTCGGCCACTGCCAAGGTCAACCGCGCCAGCCGCTCCGGCGGTGGAGGCGGCGGTTACGGCGGCCAGTCCGGGGGCGGCCAGTCCGGCGGCGGCCAGTCCGGGGGCGGCCAGTCCGGGGGCGGCAACGACCCGTGGGCCTCCGGCGGCTCGCAAGGGCAGGGAGCGTCGCAGGGGTCCTCGGGTGGGGGGGACCCATGGGCCTCCGGCGGCGGCTCGATGGACGAGCCTCCCTTCTGACCACCATCACGTACCCATTCCGGCGTCAGCCGGGCTCTACCGAGGAGCACCACAATGGCCAAGCCAGTCCTTCGCAAGCCGAAGAAGAAGCAGAACCCGCTCAAGGCCGCGGGCATCACCACTGTCGACTACAAGGACACCGCGCTGCTGCGCAAGTTCATCTCCGACCGGGGCAAGATCCGCGCCCGGCGGGTGACCGGTGTCACCGTGCAGGAGCAGCGCCAGATCGCCATCGCGATCAAGAACGCGCGTGAGATGGCGCTCCTGCCCTACACCACCAGCGGTCGCTGAGGGAGAGGGGTACGTGATGAAGCTCATCCTCACCCATGAGGTGACCGGCCTCGGCGCACCCGGTGACGTCGTCGACGTCAAGGACGGCTACGGGCGCAACTTCCTCGTCCCGCGCGGTCTCGGCATGCGGTGGACCCGAGGTGCGGAGAAGCAGATCGAGTCGATCAAGAAGGCTCGCACGGTGCGGGACGTGCGCGACCACGGGCACGCCGCGGACATCAAGCGTCAACTGGAGGACTCCCCGGTCAACGTGTCGGTGCGGGCCGGTGCGGGAGGCCGGCTGTTCGGCGCGGTGACCGTCGCCGACATCGTCGAGTCGGTCCGGGCTGCCGGGGGGCCCACCCTCGACAAGCGCCGCATCGAGATCGGTCAGCCGATCAAGACGCTCGGCGTCCACGCGGTCAGTGTGCGGGTGCATCCCGAGGTGACCGCTGACCTGCGGCTCAACGTGGTGGCCTCGGCCTGACCCGCGGCTCAACATGGTGGCCTCGGCCTGACCCGCGGCCCCGACCAAGGGTTCACGCACCGGCGCGACGTCGGTCGAGGCCGGTGGTCAGCCACGCAGACCCCCGGGCCCGGAGCACGAGGGTCAGGCCGCGAGCCGCGATGAAGCCTCCGTACGCCGCCCACAGCCAGGACAGCGACGCCCCGGTCGTCAGCACCACGACGGCCAGCGGCGCGTAGGCGGCCAGCACGAGCAACCCGGCCCACGCCAGGTAGCCACCGTCACCGGCTCCGATGAGCACCCCGTCGAGCACGAAGACCAGGCCTGACGCCGGTTGCACCAGCGCGGCCACCACGAGAGCCGGCACCGCCGCCGTACGGACGGCCGGGTCGCTGGTGAACGCCCACGGCAACCAGGGCGACACCGCGATGACGCCCGCTCCCGCGATCATGCCGCCGAGAACACCCCAGCGGACCATCGTGCGGGTCATGCGCAGCGCCGCGGCGGGGTCGCCGGCTCCCAGCAGCCGGCCGGTGAGCGCTTGGCCGGCGATGGCGAGCGCGTCGAGGGCGAACGCCAGCGTGGACACGAGCGTCATCACGATCTGGTGGGCGGCGGTCGAGGCGGAGTCCATCGTCGCGGCCACCGCTGTGCCCAGCAGCAGGGCCGCTCGCAAGGTGAAGGTGCGGACGATCAACGGCACCCCGGCGCGCGCCGACTCGGTCACGCCACGTCGTGACGGCGCGAGCGGTGAGCGGTGCCGGCGGGCGGCCCGCACGACGACCGCGACGAGCGCTATTGCGGCCGCCAGCTGGGCGAGCGTGGTGCCGATGGCGGAGCCGGCGATGCCGAGACCGACACCGTAGACGAGCAGCACGTTGAGCGCGATGTTCGCGAGGTTGGCCCCGACGGCGACCACCAGGGGTGTACGGGTGTCCTGCAGCCCGCGCAGGATGCCGGTCGCGGCGAGCACGACGAGCATCCCGGGCAGACCCGGGGCGGCCCAGACCAGGTAGGTCGCCGCCTGGTCGGTGACGGTTGCGCTCGTACCGAAGGCACCGGCCACCGCCGAGGAGCCGAAGCCCAGCGCCAGGGCGGCGGGCACGCCGATCAGTGCCGCCAGCCACAGCCCGGAGACGCCGGTGCGCAAGGCTCCAGGCAGGTCGTCGGCGCCGAGGTGACGAGCGACGGCCGCGGTGGTGCCGTAGGCGAGGAAGACGCACAGACCGACCGCTGTCTGCACCACGGTGCCGGCCACGGCGAGCGCCGCCAGCGGGTCGGTACCCAGGTGACCCACGACCGCGGCGTCGGCGAGCAGGAACAGCGGTTCGGAGACGAGGGCGGCGAACGCGGGTACGGCGAGGCGGAGGATCTCGCGCGCCTCGACGTCGGGCTCGTCACCCGGTCGCTCAGTCACGTTGGGTCACCGTAGATGCGATCTACCGGCACGAGGCGACACGCCCGGCCGCGGGTCCTGCCGACTCGGCGTGGTGTTCGAGTGCTGGTTTCCGGAACGCTTGGGCACCGTGCAGCACCTCGTGTCAACCCTGTCCGATGCGTGGACAGGCGGCTGAGACTGTCTGGCTCGCCTCCGCAACGGCGGGGATTCACGCAGGTCAGAGCCTCGTTCCGAAAAGTATCGGTCTTTGCTCCACAGATCATTCCACAGCCTGTGCACAGCATGCCCGCCGTGTTTCCCCAGGTACTCGCGAGAAGTCCACAGGACATCTACAGGCGTTGTCCGGGCGTGCTGGCGCCACGATCGAGAAGGGCCTACGTTGACGCGCTGACTACAAATCGTGACGTTGTCGGTGGCGACCACGACAGTGGTGACGCGAGCACGACGACCGACCGGGGCCAGGTGGTGGGCCGGGAGTCGGGGGCTCGACAGGCGCCCAGGTCGGGCGACGGAAGGGGTGGCGACGTGGCCGTGGTGGCCCAGTGAGCGTGGCGGAGCTGTCCGGCCAGCAGTGGCAGGCACCGGAGGACGACTACGCCTTCTCCTCCCCTGGCCGCACCCCTCCCCAAGACAACACCGCCGAGCAGTCGGTGCTGGGGTCGATGCTGCTCAGCAAGGACGCCATCGCCGACGTCATCGAGGTGGTGCGCGGTGGCGACTTCTACCGGCCCGCGCACGAGACGCTCTTCGATGCGGTCATCGACCTGTACGGACGTGGCGAGCCGGCCGATGCGGTGACCGTCTCGGCCGAGCTGCAACGCCGCGGCGAGCTCGCCAAGGTGGGCGGCGCTCCGTACCTGCACACCCTTGTCGCCGGCGTGCCGATCGCGGCCAACGCCGGCTACTACGCCCAGATCGTGCGCGAGAAGGCGATCCTGCGCCGGCTCGTCGATGCCGGCACCCGGATCGCCCAGATGGGTTACGCCGAGCAGGGTGACGTCGACGACGTGGTCGACGCGGCACAGTCGGAGGTCTACAACGTCGCCGAGCGGCGGACGAGTGAGGACTACCTGCCGCTGGCCGAGATCCTGCCGGCGACGATCGACGAGATGGAGGCCATCGAGTCTCGCGACGGTCGCAGCGGTGGAGTGCCGACCGGCTTCGTCGACCTCGACGAGCTTACCAACGGCTTTCACCCCGGCCAGATGGTCGTGGTGGCCGCGCGTCCGGGCGCCGGCAAGTCGACGCTGGGGCTCGACTTCTGCCGGTCGGCCTCGATCAAGCACGGGTTGTCCAGCGCGATCTTCTCCCTGGAGATGAACCGGGTCGAGATCTCGATGCGGCTGCTCTCGGCCGAGGCACGTGTGTCGCTACAGGAGATGCGTACGGGCAAGCTGAGCGAGACCAGCTGGCAGAAGCTCGTCCGTCGCATGGGTGACGTCAGCTCGGCGCCGCTGTTCATCGACGACTCGGCCAACCTCACGATGATGGAGATCCGTGCCAAGTCGCGCCGGCTCAAGCAGCGCCACGACCTCAAGCTGATCGTGATCGACTACCTGCAGCTGATGACGTCGGGCAAGCGGGTGGAGAGCCGCCAGCTCGAGGTCAGCGAGTTCTCCCGCCAGATCAAGCTGTTGGCCAAGGAGCTCGATGTGCCGATCGTCGCGATCAGCCAGCTCAACCGCGGCCCCGAGCAGCGGATCGAGAAGAAGCCGATGCTCGCCGACCTGCGCGAGTCGGGCGCGATCGAGCAGGACGCCGACATGGTCGTGCTCATTCACCGCCCGGACATGTACGAGCGCGAGCACGAGCGTGCCGGTGAAGCCGACCTGATCGTCGCCAAGCACCGCGCCGGCCCGGTGCGCGACGTGACCGTCAGCTTCCAGGGGCACTACTCGTGCTTCGCCGACATGGCGCAGGGGTACTGATGTCGCCGGTCGGAAGGATCAGATCGGTCGCCGGAAACCGTCACGCATACTGATGCGCCGGATGCCGGTGCTAGTGTGCCGACATGCGTACGACGATCGACCTCGACGCGGATGTCGATGCTCGGATGCGTGCGCTGGCGCGTCGGCGCGGCGTACCGCTGCGAGTGGTGATCAACGAGGCCTTGCGGGCGAGCATGCATCCGGCCGGGTCCGCGGCCAGCGCGCCGTACGTGCTGCCGACCCGCCGGCTGGAGATTCGCACCGGTGTCGACGTCGACAAGGCGCTCACGCTCGCCGACAACCTCGAGGACGATGAGATCGCGCGCAAGCTCGAGTTGCGCAAGTGACCGCGTGCCACTGACCCCGTGAAACTCCCCGACGTCAACGTGCTGTTGTACGCGGTCGACGAGTCGTCGCCACGGTTTCCTGTCGCACGGCCGTGGGTCGAGGGGCTCATCGGCGGCTTCGAGACGGTCGCGTTCTGCTGGCCGGTTCTGTTGGCCTTTGTGCGCCTCACCACGAAGCGGCAGGTCGTCGCCGAGCCGTTCGCCGTCGAGGAGGCGCTTGATGTCGTCGATGGCTGGCTTGGCCGGCCCAACGTCGTGGTCATCCATCCGACCGACCGCCACGCCTCGGTCCTGCGCGAGCTGCTCACCCCGCTGGGCACGGGGGGCAACCTCACGTCCGACGCTCACCTGGCGGCCCTGGCCATCGAGCACGGCGCCGAGCTCTGCTCCAGCGACGCCGACTTCTCCCGCTTCACCGGCCTGCGATGGTTTGACCCCCTCCGAGGGACGTGAGCGACTGCTGAGGGTTCGCCGGCGGTCAAGGGCGCCCTGCAGTCGGGCCCACGTCAGCGCAAGCAGCAGCCAGCCGGCGCCGCTACGGATCCGCGACCGAGGCAGGGCAAGCCCTGAGGGAGCATGGACGAGTGCGCGAAATCTGGACGATCGGGCACTGGACGTGTCCGCAGTCGACCTTCACCCGTCTGCTCGACGCGCAACGCATCGACGTGCTGGCCGACGTCCGCGCACATCCCGGTTCACGCAGCAGTCCGCACTTCGGGCACGACGTGATGCCTGCGTGGCTCGACCAGGCCGGGATCGAGTACGTGCACCTGAGCGAGCTTGGTGGGCGCCGCCGCAAGCAGGACGTCGAGCCGGATATCAACAACGGCTGGATGAACGCGAGCTTCAAGAACTACGCCGACTACACCCTGCTGCCGGCATACGAACGGGGGATCAGCAGGTTGACCGAACTCGGGATCGACAACCATGTTGTCGTCATGTGCGCCGAGCCGATGCCGTGGCGCTGTCATCGATTGCTGATCGCCAGCACGCTGACGTCTCGTGGCTGGACGGTGCGGCACATCATCGGCAACGCCGAACCGCGCGTTCACAAGCCAGGCCAGTGGGGCGCAACGCCGACAGTTGACGCCGACGGGCAGGTCACCTACCCGGGGTAGCGCTCGTCCGTCGGGCCGGCCAGGCGAAGGCCGGGCCGGCCGCGAGCTCGTCAACCAAGCCGCCGACGTGGTTGCCTCGTCACCGCCCCTCGGCCGCCTCGCTCTGCTCCCGGCGGGCGGTCTGGCTCCGCTCCGGGTCGGCGGCCTCGCTCCGATGACGCGAGCATTTGCGCGAACGGCTGCATGAATGCGCGGAAGGTCTCCGCGCCCGTGAGCCGTCCCGTCGGCGCGGCGCAGACGATGTCGTCCGCGACGTAGGCCATCGCCTGCTCGAAGTCGCCGCCCGTCCAGGCACGGTGATAGGCAAGTGCGGTCTCCAGCGCGGCACCATCCTGAGCTGTCATGTGTCGCTTCCTCTCGTGTCGACGACGATCACGTTGGTCATGACACCGCTGGCCGGCCGAACGGAACGGTCCCCGACCGACATTCTCGAGCTGCCTGCCAGCATGGACGCCGTGACCGCAGCCACGCTGGATCGCGCCCGGGCAGGAAGTGAGCAGGCTTTCGGCGAGCTCGTCGGGGGGCCGACCCGGCCTCCGGCCTCGGCTGGCTGCTCAG
>JBBSMD010000015.1:0-27486 GCA_038233355.1 Propionibacteriales bacterium | reverse complement strand
TCGGGATGTCGGCCATCGACCTGGCCTTCTTGATCGACGACGATCTCTACCCGGACGAGGTGCTCGCCGAGGTGGCCAAGCGGATCGGCTTCGGCCAGGAGTTCGATGCCATGATCGAGGCCGTCACCGCGTGAGCGCTGCCGTCGAGGTTGGGTCGGTGCGCCGCCCCGCCGACGCGGGATCGTTTGCTGCGGGCGTCGGGCCGGTCCTACGAGGCCAGCTCGTGCGCTACGTCGGACGGCTCCTCGTGAGCCGCCTCGTACCCCGCCCGACCCTCGCCAGCTGGTCCGAGTCGTGGCCTCGTGACTGACGCTGGCGCCGGCTTACCCTGGGGACCCCACCGATGACGGAAGGCAGCGAGCCGACGCCCGGGACAGCTCGGTGGCGTTCGCTCATGCAAGAGGCGCTTGACCTTGCTCGTGAGGCGACCAGGCACGCCGACGTGCCCGTCGGGGCCGTGCTCGTGAATGCCGACGGGGACGTGGTCGGCCGGGGGGTCAACGTTCGCGAACGCGATGCCGACCCGACCGGCCACGCCGAGCTGGTGGCGCTGCGGCAGGCGGCGTGCACCGCCGGCACCTGGTCGTTGGCCGGCCACACCCTGGTGGTCACCCTCGAGCCATGCACGATGTGCGCCGGCGCGGTGGTGCTCGCGCGACTCGACCGGCTGGTCTTCGCCGCGTACGACGAGAAGGCTGGCGCGGTCGGTTCCCTGTGGGACGTGGTGCGCGACCGTCGGCTCAACCACCGGCCGGAGGTCGTACCCGGCGTGCGGGCCGACGAGTCGGCGGCGCTGCTGCGCGAGTGGTTCGCTAGTCATCGGGGCTAGGCGGGGGCCTTGGGTTAGGCGCCCCGTCGCCGGCCGTCGGGGTTAGTCAAGCCACCGCCGCTCACGTCCGCCACCACCACCCACCGCCGCTCACGTCCGCTCACCGAGGCTGGCCGGTCACCAAGGTCCGGTATCTTCTGGCGCGGTGGCGTGTCCGAGCGGCCAAAGGAGCACGCCTCGAAAGCGTGTGTGGGCGAGAGTCCACCGTGGGTTCGAATCCCACCGCCACCGCCCATCACAACACCGCTCCCCTCCTCTCCCCCGAGATCCGAGGAATCGGTGAGGTCGCGACCCGTTCGTCAACGATTGCCCGGCAGTCGACGAACGAGCTGGTCGAAGCGCTGACTATCGTGCGCCCGTGCGTGGACGGCAGACGTCGGACGACCGGACCGACAGGTGGTCGCGGTCGGACTGGTGGGGGGTGGTGCTCGAGGCGCCCGACGGCCCGGCGCTGGCGCACTTCTACGCCGAGCTGCTCGGCTGGCACGTGCACACGGAGTCACCGGACGGCGCTGCGGCGGCACCGGCCGACGGCGTGGCGTATCTGGGCTTCCAGACCGCGCCCGACTACGTCCGGCCCGCCTGGCCCAGCGCCCCTGATCGCCAGCAGATGATGATGCACCTGGACTTCGAGGTGAGCGACCTCGACACGGCCGTCGCGCATGCGGTCGAGCTCGGCGCCGAGCTGGCCGCGTACCAGCCGCAGTCGGACGTACGGGTGCTCCTGGACCCGGCCGGACACCCGTTCTGCCTCTACGTCGGCACTGACTCGTAGCTCACTGCGGCTCACCGGCAGCCCGCGGTACGTCGGCCAAGGCCGTGCCGTCCCCGAGCCGGTCGGTGGGGATCACGCTGAGCGTCCCGTCGCTCTCCAGCACCACCGCCCCAACGTCGCGCAGGTCGCCGCACCCGGTGGACCGCACGGCCTGCCGCACCTCGTGGCGGGTCACCCGCTGAGCGGAGAGCGCCGCTTCGATCACCTCGCCGTCGCGCAGGAGCAGTGTCGGCCTGGCCGTGACCACCGACCGGCCGCCGGGCAGCCGCGTCGTCGCCCACGCGAGGACGTACTGAAGCGCGGCGAGGAGTGCGAGCGCCAGCGCACCCTCGGACCAGGAGACCTCCTTGCTGAGCAGGATCGTCGCCAGCGTCGAGCCCAGCGCCACCGTCACGACCAGGTCGAAGGCGTTGAGCTTGGCGAGCGTCCGCTTGCCGGACACGCGCAGCGTGAGCACGACCGTCAGGTACGCCGCCGCACCCACCACCAGGACGCGCCACAGATCGGACCACGAGTCGAACCACATGGTTCCTGCCGTACCCGCTCGCCGGCGTCTCATCAGCCGCGGCCCCGATACGATCGGTGCTCGCCCGCCGGCGAGCTGACGCCCAGCCCGGGAGGGGCCGCGCCGTGTCCATCGATCAGCTCGACACCGCGCTGCTCCTCGGTGCGGGCGTCCTGCTGGCCGCCATCGCCGCCGTACGCCTGTCGGTCGGGGCCGGACTGCCCAGCCTGCTGGTGTACCTCGCCATCGGCGTGCTGCTGGGCGAGTCGGTGGTGGGCATCCCGTTCGAGGAGTACGACCTCGCCCACGCCCTCGGCTTCCTCGCCCTCGTCCTGATCCTCGCCGACGGTGGCCTCACCACCCGGTGGTCGCAGGTAAGGCCGGCGTTCGGGATCGGGTTGGCACTGGCGAGTGTCGGCACGGCGGTCAGCGTCGGCTTCATGACGCTGACCGCGCACCTGCTGCTCGGCCTTCGCTGGGAGCTGGCTCTGCTCCTCGGAGCGACGGTGTCGGCCACCGATGCCGCCGCCGTCTTTTCCGTGCTGCGTCGCGTGCCGCTTCGGCCGTCGGTGCTGGGCGCCCTGGAGGCCGAGTCCGGCCTCAACGACGCGCCGGTGCTCCTGCTGGTCACGGTTGTCGCTACCGGCACGGCGTCGTCGCAGGGTCCCTTGGTGACGGTGGCGCTCATCGTGCTCGAGCTCGGGGTCGGTGCCCTGATCGGTCTGCTCGTCGGCTGGGTCGGGGTGCGGCTGCTGACGAGCGCCGCGCTGCCGGCCTCAGGCCTCTACCCGTTGTCCGTGCTGTCGTTCGCGGTCCTCGCCTACGGCGGCGCGGCGGCCGTGCACACCAGCGGCTTCGCTGCCGTGTACGTCGCGGCGCTGGTGCTCGGCAACGCCGACCTGCCGCACCGGGCCGCTACCCGGTCCTTCGCCGAGGGTGTCGGCTGGTTGGCCCAGATCGGGTTGTTCGTCATGTTGGGCCTGCTCGCCAGCCCAGGCCGCATCGGCGGGGACGAGGTGGTGATGGCCCTGGTCGCCGGGGCGCTGCTGACCTTCGGCGCCCGTCCCCTGTCCGTGCTCGTCGGCGCGGGCTGGGCCAGGCTGCCGTGGCGGGAGCAGGCCTTCTTGTCCTGGGCGGGTCTGCGTGGCGCCGTACCGGTCGTGCTCGCCACCATCCCGCTGGCCGAAGGAGTCGACAACGCCGCCGCCCTCTTCGACGTGGTGTTCGTGCTCGTTGTGGTGTTCACCGTCGTCCAGGGCCCCACCTTGCCGTGGGTCGCGCGACGGCTCGGGGTGACCACCCAGGGAGCGGCGCGAGAGGTGGAGGTCGAGGCGGCGCCGCTGGACCGCATCGCCACCGACCTGCTACAGGTCAGGGTGCCGGCGGCCTCGCGCCTGCACGGCGTCGAGGTGGCCGAGCTGCGGCTGCCCCCCGGCGCATCGGTGTCGCTGGTGGTACGTGGCGCCGAGTCGTTCGTACCCACGCGCACGACCCGGGTGCAACGCGGCGACGATCTCCTCGTGGTTGCCACCCGGGCGGCGCGGGAGACCGCCGAGGCGCGGTTACGCGCGGTCTCCCTGGGCGGTCGACTGGCCGGTTGGGAACAGACGGGTGCCGGCGCAGACCAGGGGAGACCGCCGGCCGGCGCGGGGCCACTCAGGAGGTGGTGGGCGCGGGCAGGCAGACCTCCGTGGTCTTCGCGACCTTGATCGACACCTTGGCCTTGTTGCGGACGCCCTTCGCCCGGTCCCCGACCACGATGTCGACACCCTCGCTCAGGTCCTCCTCGACCTTCCGGACCTTCACCTTGCCCTTGAGCTGCTTCTTCACCAGTCGTACGGACGGAGACCGACGGTCGGGGTCGAGGATCACCGTGCCGCGGGCCCGCGTTCCCTCCGGCGCGTTGCCGGTCGTGCCGGGGATGAAGCCCTTCTGCACCAGCTCCTCCTGCGTCTGCTCGGCGCGACCGGCGACGGTGCCGGCGTTGTAGACGTTGACAGTGATCTGCGAGGACTTGAGCTTGTCGCCCTTCTCCACGCTCTGACGCACGCACGCCGCGTCGTCGGTCGTGGTGGTGAACGACGGGAAGCTCTCGGTGGCCAGCTGGATTCCGTACACCAGAGCGGCCGCGACGAGGCCGAGCAGGACCACCAGCGTCACCGGGCCCTTCAACCGTGCGAGCATCGGCTCTCCCGCCCCGTCTCGGTGTCCGACCACCGGCGCGGTGCCGACGGCTGCTGGTGTGGCGGAGGATAGGGGATTCGAACCCCTGAGGGCTTTCACCCAACACGCTTTCCAAGCGTGCGCACTAGGCCACTATGCGAATCCTCCGCAAAGCAGGGTAACTGCCGGCCCCAACGTCTCGGCACGACCCGGCGCCTGTTTCGGCGCGGGCACGGCGATGACGAGGCGGTCTCCCGGTCGGAGTCCTGACCTTTACACTTGTGGCCAGCCCCTCGCGTGGCGGCACCTAGCCCAACTCCCCCAGGGCCGGAAGGCAGCAAGGGTCAGCAAGCTCTGCCGGGTGCGCGAGGGGCCTTCTTCTGCCCGTCGACTGGCTGAGCTGGCCGGGTGCGGTGGACGGCGCCTGGGCGGGGTCGGTGGGCGTGGCTAAGGTGCAGCAGGTGGAGGCACCTCCGGCACCAGCAGCGGCTGCTCCGCTGGCTCCGCTTGCTCTGTACCGCCGCTACCGGCCCGAGATCTTCGCCGAGGTGATCGGTCAGGACCACGTCACCGAGCCGCTGCGCCATGCGCTGGCCGGCAACCGCGTGCACCACGCGTACCTGTTCTCAGGGCCGCGCGGCTGCGGCAAGACAACCAGCGCCCGCATCCTCGCCCGGGCGCTCAACTGCGAGCGAGCGCCTGTCGCCGAGCCGTGCGGGCAGTGTCAGAGCTGCCGCGACCTGGCCCGTGGTGGTCCCGGCAGCCTCGACGTGATCGAGATCGACGCGGCCAGCCACGGTGGCGTCGACGACGCCCGTGACCTGCGCGAGCGTGCGTTCTTCACCCCCGTCGCGAGCCGCTACAAGGTGTACGTCATTGACGAGGCCCACATGGTGACGACGCAGGGATTCAACGCTCTGCTCAAGCTGGTCGAGGAGCCACCGCCGCACCTGAAGTTCATCTTCGCCACAACCGAGCCCGACAAGGTGATCGGCACGATCCGGTCCCGCACGCACCACTACCCGTTCCGGCTGGTGCCCCCGCGGTTGCTCACCGACTACCTGCTCGGTCTGTGCGAGCGTGAAGGCGTCCAGGTGGAGCCGACCGCGTTGCCCCTCGTCGTACGCGCCGGTGGCGGGTCTGTGCGCGACACCTTGAGCGTGCTCGACCAGCTCATCGGCGGCGCCGGCGACACCGGAGTGACGTACGCGCTGGCGGCCGGCCTGCTGGGCTACACCCCCGACTGGCTGCTCGACGAGGTCGTCGACGCCTTCGCCGCCAGCGACGGTGCGTCGGTGTTCGGCGCCGTCGACAAGGTCGTCGAGACCGGTCAGGACCCCCGCCGCTTCGCCGAGGACCTGTTGCAGCGACTGCGCGACCTCATCATCGTTGCGAGCGTGCCCGACGCGGTCGGCTCGGGAGTGCTGCACATGTCGACCGATGCTGCGGAGCGGCTCGAGGGGCAGGCCGCCCGGTTCGGCACCGCCGATCTCACGCGGGCGGCCGAAGTGGTCAGCGCCGGCCTCGACGAGATCCGCGGCGCCACGGCACCGCGGCTGCTGCTCGAGCTGATCTGTGCGCGGGTGCTGTTGCCCGGAGCCGACGCGTCACTCGCGGGCGTACAAGCCCGGCTCGACCGGCTGGAGCGCCGCGTCTCGATCGAGGTGCCACTCGTCGAGACCGACACGACGCCAGGCCAGCCGGCCGCGACGGGGGCCGCGGCCACCGACTCGCCGGCTGCCTCGACGCCTGGCCGCTCGGACAGCGACGCGTCGCCGGCGGCTCCACCCGGGACCGCCGTCGGTGAGCCACCGTCAGCAGCGGTACATCCGGCTCCGGCGGGTGCCGCGCACTCACCTTCGGCTCCGGCGGGCGCACACATGGGTGCCCAGGCCAATCAGAGCGGACTCGGGCTCGCAGAGGTGCGCCGGGCCTGGCCAGACGTCCTGGCCCATCTCAGCGGCCTACGCCGGCTCGCGTGGATGCTGCTGAGCCGGGACTCCCACGTGGTGTCGGTCGAGGCGTCGACGCTGACGGTCTCGGTGCCCAATGCCGGTGCCCGCGACTCGTTCTCACGGTGCGGCGGGGAGGAGCTGCTGCGCCAGTCAATGATCGACGTCCTCGGGGTCGACTGGCGAGTCGACGTGGTCGTCGAGCCTGGTGGCAGTGGCGCCGCCCCCCGGGACGCTTCGCGCGGTCGCACGGCTCCGCCCAGCCGAGGGCAACCGGCGGGCGAACCTGCGCAGCCGGCGGGCGAACCTGCGCGGTCGGCGGCCGAGCCGGTGAGTCGGCCAGCCCCTCGATCCGCCGACGCTGAGTCGGAGCCCGGCGCACCGGACGCACCGGCTGTGCCGGGTGACGCGGCCTCCGCTGACGTCGACCCGCCCGCTGCGTCGACGGCAACGGGCGATGCTGGCGGTCAGGGCTCTTCCGGCACGGTTGCCGTCCAGGCGCCGTCCGACTCATCGAACGGCGGCGAAGCCACCAGCCTGGCGCCGCCCGACTCCGTGAGCGCCGGCGAAGCCACCAGCCAGGCGTGGCCCGAGCCGGTCCGCCCCGGTGGCGCAGCCACCGTGCCCGACCCGGCCGGTCCCGCCGAGTCGACGTCTGCTGCGACACCTTCACCCGAGCCGGTCGAGAGCGGCAGCCGCGCCCGCACCGAGTCTGGGCCGCGGCGCTCGGCGCAGGCGCGCGAAGCAATCCGGCCGACCAGACGTACCGGTTCACCGGCCGACCGCGGCACTCCCGACACCGACGCACACCCCGACGACCCGAGCCTCGACGACGATGGTCTGCGGGGGGCCGAGCTCTTGGCGAGCCGGCTGGGCGCCCATGTGATCGAGGAGATCCCGCACGACCCGTGACCGGCCTGCCCGTCGTTCGGCGTCCCACGGTGAGAGGGTGGGAGTGAAGGAACGGTCGACCCAGGCGAGGAGATCCCGTGTTCCCAGGCGGCACCCCCGACATGTCCGAGCTGCTCGCGCAGGCGCAGCGCATGCAAGAGCAGCTGATCGCTACCAAGGACGAGCTGGCCGAGAGCCGGGTCGAGGGCAGCGCCGCCAACGGCCTGGTCACGGCCACCGTGACCGGCACGGGTGACCTCGTCGCCCTGGCCATCAAGCCCGAAGCGGTCGACCCCGAGGAGACCGAGATGCTCGCCGACATGGTCGTCGCCGCGGTCCGAGACGCCTCCGAGCAGGCCAGTCAGCTGGCCAGCGACCGCCTGGGGCCGCTGACCGGCGGCATGGGCGAGCTCGGCGGCTAGCCCGTGTACGAAGGGGTCGTCCAGGACCTCATCGACGAGCTCGGCCGGCTGCCCGGGATCGGTCCCAAGGGCGCGCAACGGATCGCGTTCCACCTGCTCGATGCCGACCCCGTCGACGTGCGGCGACTGGCCGCGGTGCTCGTAGAGGTCAAGGACAAGGTCCGGTTCTGTGTCGTGTGCGGCAACGTCGCCGAGGCCGAGCGGTGCCGCATCTGCTCCGACACCCGTCGCGATCCCTCGGTCCTGTGCGTGGTCGAGGAGTCCAAGGACGTGGTGGCGATCGAGCGCACCCGCGAGTTCCGCGGCCGCTACCACGTGCTCGGGGGGGCGATCTCGCCCATCGACGGGGTCGGTCCCGACGAGCTGCGGGTCAAGGAGCTGATGCAGCGTCTCGCCGACGGCGCGGTTACCGAGGTCATCCTCGCCACCGACCCCAATCTGGAGGGCGAGGCCACCGCCACGTACCTCACCCGGTTGCTGCGCCCGATCGGGCTACGGACTACGCGACTGGCCAGCGGCCTGCCCGTCGGGGGCGATCTGGAGTACGCCGACGAGGTGACGCTCGGCCGGGCCTTCGAGGGCCGCCGCTCCGTCGACTGACCCCTCCGCGAGTTGTCACCGCCTGGAGGGACCAGGGCCCCGTGACGCGGTGACAACTGTGGCGGCGTGGGGCGGCGGGGCTCGCTCGGAGGGCAGCGAATCACCGTTGCACCCCCGCCGGCTCGATAGACTCACGCCCCGGCGCCGACCCGTACCGGCGACCTCACGCACCAGGCACCGGAGGGTTCGCGCATGGGCATCGTCGTCCAGAAGTACGGCGGCTCCTCGGTCGCCGACTCGGCCGGTGTCAAGCGCGTCGCGCAGCGCATCGTGGCGGCCAAGAAGGACGGCAACGACGTCGTCGTCGTGGTCTCGGCGATGGGGGACACCACCGACGAACTGTTCGAGCTGGCGCACGAGGTGTCCCCGCTGCCCTCCGGGCGTGAGCTCGACATGCTGCTGACGGCCGGCGAGCGCATCTCCATGGCGTTGCTGGCGATGGCGATCGGCAACCTCGGCCAGGAGGCGCGTTCGTTCACCGGGTCGCAGGCCGGGGTCATCACCGACTCGGTGCACGGCAAGGCCAAGATCATCGACGTCACACCTGGCCGCATCGAGCGCGCCCTCGACGAGGGCGCGGTGGCGATCGTCGCCGGGTTCCAAGGTGTGAGCCAGGACAGCAAGGACATCACCACGCTCGGCCGGGGCGGTTCCGACACCACTGCCGTCGCGCTCGCCGCGGCCCTGCGCGCCGACGTGTGCGAGATCTACACCGACGTAGACGGCATCTTCACCGCCGACCCGCGCATCGTGGCGTCGGCCCGCCGGATCGACCGCATCTCGTACGAGGAGATGCTCGAGATGGCCGCGAACGGTGCGAAGATCCTGCACCTGCGCTGCGTCGAGTACGCCCGGCGCCACACCATGCCGATCCACGTGCGGTCGTCGTTCTCGCAGCGCACCGGCACGTGGGTCGAGGACCAGCCCGAGAGGACCGAGGGGACCACCGTGGAGCAACCGATCATCTCCGGCGTCGCGCACGACCGCAGCGAGGCCAAGGTCACTGTCGTCGGGGTGCCCGACCGGGCCGGCGAGGCCGCCCGCATCTTCCTCGCCCTCGCCGACGCGCAGATCAACATCGACATGATCGTGCAGAACGTGTCGGTCGGCCCGAGCGGCCGCTCGGACATCTCGTTCACGCTGCCGCGCGAGGACGGCCAGGCAGCGATGACGGCGCTGGCCCGGTTGCGCGCAGAGGTCGGGTACGACCAGCTGCTCTACGACGACTCGATCGGCAAGGTGTCGTTGGTGGGTGCCGGCATGCGTACCCACCCGGGGGTCTCGGCGCGGTTCTTCTCCGCGATCGCGTCGGCCGGGGTGAACATCGAGATGATCTCCACGTCGGAGATCCGCATCTCCGTCGTCGTAGACGAGGCGCTGGTCGACGACGCGGTCGCCAGCGCGCACGCCGCCTTCGATCTCGACAGCGACGAGGTCGAAGCCGTCGTGTACGCGGGGACCGGCCGGTGAGGGGTCTGCGGCTCGGTGTCGTCGGCGCCACCGGTCAGGTCGGTGCCGTCATGCGCCGGTTGCTCGAGGAACGCGACTTTCCGGTCGAGCAGATCCGCTTCTTCGCCTCGATCCGTTCGGCCGGGAGCACCCTTGCGTGGCGAGGTGACGACGTCGTCGTGGAGGACGCCGCCGTCGCGGACCCGTCGGGGCTCGACCTGGCGCTGTTTTCCGCCGGCGCCGTCACCTCGCGCGAGCAGGCGCCCCGCTTCGCTGCCGCAGGTGTGACGGTCATCGACAACTCCTCGGCCTGGCGGCGCGACCCGCGGGTGCCGCTGGTGGTGAGCGAGGTCAACCCCACCGCGGCCGAGCACCCGCCGACCGGCATCATCGCCAACCCCAACTGCACCACCATGGCCGCCATGCCGATGCTCAAGCCGTTGCACGACGAGGCCCGGCTCGTACGACTGGTGGTCTCCACGTACCAAGCTGTCTCCGGCAGCGGTCGCGGCGGAGTCGACGAGCTGGAGTCGCAGGTGCAGGCGGTAGGGGCGGCCGGTGAGCGGCTCACTCGGGACGGCTCGAGCGTCGCGTTCCCCAGACCAGCCACGTACGTCGCCCCCATCGCGTACAACGTCGTGCCGATGGCCGGGTCGCTGGTCGACGACGGGTCATACGAGAGCGACGAGGAGCAGAAGCTGCGGTACGAGAGCCGCAAGATCCTCGACATCCCAGACCTGCTCGTCTCCGGCACCTGCGTCCGCGTACCGGTCTTCACCGGTCACTCGCTGTCGGTCAACGCCGAGTTCGCGCGGCCGTTGAGCGTCGAGCGGGCCCGCGAGCTGCTCGTCGACGCCCCCGGCGTGCAGCTGCGCGACGTGCCGATGCCGCTGACCGCAGCCGGGCGCGACGACTGTCTCGTCGGCCGGATCCGCTCCGACGAGGGCGTACTAGGAGGCCGCGGGCTGGCGATGTTCGTGAGCAGCGACAACCTGCGCAAGGGGGCAGCGCTCAATGCGATCCAGATAGCCGAGCTGGTCGCCGCCAGGCTCGTCCGGGCCTGACGGCCACGGCGGCCACGACCCCGCCTGAGCATCTCAACCCGAGCTGGCCCCACCATGGCGGTTTGCAGTGGTTCTTGGAGGCCGGTTTTACCACCAGGGACGATGGGTGCGCTGTTCTGGTGGACAGCGGATCCGCTAGCGAGGCACGACGGTGATGGGGCAGCGGGCTCCGGGGGTTCGGCTCAGTCGAGCGTCGGCCGTGACGAGTGCACAACTCAGAGACTCCGCGAGCGCGACGTATCCGGCGTCATACGCAGACACGTTGTCGCGGAGCTGCCAGACGCGATCGAGAAGCGGATGGACGGCGTATCGAGTGATGCCGAGGCGGCGCCACGTGTCGAGTGCGGTCCAACCGTCCTCCGCCTCGACCCGGCCGGAGGCGACTCGACGACCAAGCCCGCTGGCTACTTCGGAATCCACCAGGTGCGGCGCGTGCAACTGATCGGTGGCCAGTACCTCTCGGGCGAGCCCGTCGTTGAGCAGCCCGGATAACGCAACCGAGGCGTCGACCACGATCACCGCGCGGAGCGCTCACTGTCCAGGTCGTCGACGATCCCTTTGACGTCGACGTGGAGGTCGGGCAGGTCGCCTATGAGGGCCGGATTGTCCGCGCGGCGTGACACATCGGCCAACTCACGAACGGCAACGGCCCCCACAGAGGTGCCGTCGCGCGCGGCAAGCCGCTCCAGTCGCCGTACGACGTCGTCGGGCACATTCCGCAGGTACAAGGTCTTCATGTTGCAATACGCTAGCGCAATGCAAGCAATGATGCGAAGCGCGGAGCCGCGCTTCTGCACGCTTCCACTGTTCCCGCGATCAGGACAGGGCGATCTCGCAGGAGGATCGGCAACTGGAACCTTGGCATGCCGGCACCCGAGCTGCGCTGTTCGGTGGGGCGAGCCGTGTGCGGCCAGGTCTTCGTCTTGATGATGGTCGGCTGGTTTGACCGGGCCTGTTGATCGGTGGTGCGGTCGGTCGGCGACCACGTCTATGGGTGAGAGGACTCTCCGCTTGCCCGTCGTAGTCACCGTGATCCGGCGCCCTCGGCGGCAGCTGCGTCGTCGGGGTTAAAAAGTGCGCACCGGGTCAGGGACAGGCAGCCGCAACCCAGACACTCGTCGAGAGTGCTGCAGGGCCTGGAGCTCGCGGACCCGGGCCTGGACCAACTGCCGCCATGGCCCAGCCAGGCAGGTCCAGTCCTGCTGGGTCGGCGCATGGTCATCGGGCAGCTGGCCCAGGAGATCCCCGATCTGGGTCAGGGTCAGCCCGACCCGTTGGGCGGCGGCGACGAACGCCAGCCGGCGCAGGACGTAACGGGGGTAGCGACGCTGGTTACCCGCGGTGCGAGTCGTGCTGAACAGGCCCAGACGCTCGTAGTAGCGTAACGTCGCCGTGTCGGACCAGCACGCTGGGACACCTCGCCCACGGTCAACCATCCCGTGGTGTCCTCAGCCATCGCACCACCTCCTCTCACGCGGCATCTTGACCTGAAATGTGCTTCATGTCGTGCACTGCTGTCATGAGCGAACCCACCAGCTCCCCTGCCCGCGACGGGGAGATCCTCGACGAGACGTACACACGGATGCACGCCACCGGCCCCGAGTTCGAAGGGTGGCTGTCTAACCACGGCCCGATGGCCGCCGACGCCGTGATCCGGCTCGGTTGCGGTGCACAGGTCGAAGGATGGGTCGATCAATACACCAGCCGCCTGGACGAAGCGCCGACGTCGCGCTGGGAGATCGAGGAGGACGAGTGGCGAGACGTCCTCGGCGACCCCTCACGCCTCGGCGACTGGACCGCGCTGTTCGACCGTCAGATGCGCGAGGAGCCGTGGCGCGACGTCTTGGTCCGGTGGTGGCCTCGGCTGCTCGACGGTGCGGTCGCCTCAGCCACCCATGGCCTGATCAGGACCGGGCACGCCGTTCGGGCGCTGCGCGAGGCGCCCACCGCTGCCCGCAGGGCCGAGCTGGCCCAGGCACTGAGCTACTGGGCTGCCCGCCACCAGCGGTTGCCAGCGCACCCACGCCCTATCGGCGACGCCGACCCCACCACCGCACTGGAAGCCATTCCCGCCATCGAGACCAGCGGCGGCATCCGCACCCGCTTGGACGACCTCGCCCGCACCCCGACCTGGCCCGCCACGGTGGCCCGGCTGAGCGCCGCACCCGCAGCCCAACAGGTGCCCGCCGCCCTGGACGCCCTGGTCGATGCCGCCGTCACCCGCTACCACCACTGGGCCCATGGCGACCCGATCATGCTCGTGCACGCCGCAACCGCACCTCGCGCCGCGGAGTCCTACCACCGCGGCAACCCCTACGCCCTGCCCGCTGGCGCACTCGTCGCCCTGATCGACGACGAGGACTGACCCAAGGGCGGCAGCGATGTTCGGACCAACGGCACTGATCCCACCCCCGCCGGAGTCACGAGGGGGGCGGCTTCAGTGGGCGCGGTAGGCATCTGCGCGTGCGAACACGCCGACGACGGTCAGCCCTCGCGCGTCGTCGATCCGGTAGAGTAGGCGGTACGTGCCACGTCGGGCGCTGTGCCGATCGTTCAGGGGTGGACGCAGCTGTTTGCCGACGCGATGCGGGTTCTCGAGCAGTGTTGCGACGATGAACTCGTAGGCGGCGACGGCCACTGGTTCGGGCAACTGCTCGGCGAGCTGCCGCCGGGCGGTCGGCGCGATAACCAACTCGTACCGCTCACCGCTCACGCACTGGCTCTCCGGGCTCGCATGGCTGTGGCGAGGCTCTCCTGGTCCTCGCCCTCCCCGCGAGCCAGTTCGGCGTCGGCCTCGCCGAGCGCACGCAGCGCTGCCGAGTCCGACAGGACAGCGATCGTCTCCTCCAGTGCTTCGAGGTCGTCGACAGCCAGCAGCACCGCGGTGGGACGTCCGTGGACCGTCACCGTGATCCGCTCGTGCTCGGTCCCGGCGCACGCCACCAGCTCGGAGAGATGAGCCTTTGCCTCTGCGACCGACCGGGTCTCCGACATGGTCACAAGTATGACCATCACTCGGCGGTCGGGCAAGAGAACCTTCCGGGCCCTCGGGGAGCAGTGGACTGGTGGTGGCGTGCTTCGGCGCGCTGCCGGCGACTGCGGCGACCGCGGGCGGGCCGGCCGACCCGGGAGGTGCCCGTTGACGGCGCTTCTCCGGCGGTAGGGTCGCCGACATGGACAAGGTGGTTCACAGTGCGGCCGAGGCCGTCGCCGACATCGCGGACGGCGCGTCGTTGGCGGTCGGCGGTTTCGGTCTGTGCGGCATCCCGAGCGTGCTCATCTCCGCCTTGCTCGACAAGGGCGTCACCGACCTGGAGGCGGTGTCGAACAACTGCGGTGTCGACGACTGGGGACTCGGCATGCTGTTGCGCGAGCACCGCATCGTCCGCATGGTGAGCTCCTACGTCGGGGAGAACAAGGAGTTCGCCCGGCAGTACCTGGCCGGCGAGCTCGAGGTGGAGCTGACCCCGCAGGGCACCTTGGCCGAGCGGCTGCGGGCCGGCGGCGCGGGCATCCCCGCCTTCTACACCGCGACCGGTGTCGGCACGCAGGTCGCCGAGGGTGGCCTGCCGTGGCGGTACGACGACTCCGGCGGGGTCGCGGTGGCCTCCCCGCCCAAGGAGACCCGCGAGTTCGAGCAGCATGGGCAGGTACGCGAGTTCGTCCTCGAGCAGTCGATCAGCACCGACTTCGGCCTCGTCCGGGCCTGGCGCGGTGACCGGCACGGCAACCTCGTCTTCCACGAGTCGGCCCGCAACTTCAACCCGCTGTGCGCGATGGCCGGCCGGATCAGCATCGCCGAAGTGGAGGCGCTGGTCGAGCCGGGTGAGCTGGACGCCGATGCGGTGCACCTGCCCGGCATCTTCGTGCAGCGGGTCGTGCCGCTCACTCCCGAGCAGGCCGACGAGAAGCGAATCGAGCGGCGCACCGTACGCCGCCGAGAGGAGCGGGCCTGATGGCGCTCACCCGCGAGCAGATGGCGGCCCGAGCGGCGGCCGAGCTCTCCGACGGCGCGTACGTCAATCTCGGCATCGGGCTGCCCACGATGGTGCCCAACTACGTGCCCGACGACGTCGAGATCGTGTTGCAGAGCGAGAACGGCATCCTCGGTGTCGGGGCCTACCCGTACGAGGACCAGGTCGATCCCGACCTGATCAACGCGGGCAAGGAGACGGTGACGCTGCGCAAGGGGGCGTCATTCTTCGACTCCGCCACCAGCTTCGGCATGATCCGCGGCGGCAAGGTCGACGCCGCGATCCTCGGCGCCATGCAGGTGTCGGAACGGGGCGACATCGCCAACTGGATGATCCCCGGCAAGATGGTCAAGGGCATGGGCGGGGCCATGGACCTCGTGCACGGGGCGAAGAAGGTCGTCGTGCTGATGGAGCACGTCGCCAAGGACGGGTCGTACAAGATCGTCCGTGAGTGCTCGCTGCCCTACACCGGTCGCGGGGTGGTGCAGCGCGTCATCACCGACCTCGCCGTCCTCGATGTCACACCCGAGGGGCTCGTGCTGGTCGAGACGGTCCCCGGTGTCGGGGTCGAGGAAGTGCGCGAACGGACAGAGCCCGAGCTCACGGTCGCCGCGGACCTGCAAGAGGTCGACGCGCCGGTCCCTGGGTAGGGCGCGCCCGCTCACGGCACCGACCCGTCACCCGGCCTGGGTGGTCGTACGTGCGTCGAGACCCCGGTCGGGAGCGACCGGAGCCGAACCCCGACATGACAAACAGTCGAGCCTGCGCAATGCAGGTCCGGCTGTCCAGGATGTCCTGAGACATCACATAGGGGTCGGGGTGACAGGATTTGAACCTGCGGCCTCGTCGTCCCGAACGACGCGCGCTGCCAAGCTGCGCCACACCCCGCCGTAACAACGGGCGCGGTGAGTGTATCCGGGATCAGCGACAACCGGTGTCGGCGGGTCACTGGTCGCGATCTCCTGGCGATCTGGGTACGACCCCGACTCGACGGTCTCCCGCAGCCGCGCCTCGCTCGCGTCTCGCCTGCCTCAGCGCCCGACCAGCGTCAGCAGGCTCGCCTCGGGGCGGCAGCAGAACCGCAGCGGGGCGTAGGGCGACGTGCCGAGACCGGCGCTGACGTGCAGCCACGACGGCGGCCGCCCCGCCACCTGGTGCGTGTGCAACCCCCGGGCACGGGCCCGGTCGAGGTCGCAGTTGGTGACCACGGCACCGACGCCGGGCACCCGCACTTGGCCGCCGTGGGTGTGTCCGGTGAGGATCAGCGGCCACCTCTCGGCGGTCCACTGGTCGAGCACCCGCAGGTACGGAGCGTGCGCCACGCCCAAGGCCAGCTCGACGTCGCTCGGCGCCGGACCCGCCACGGCCGGCAGGTCGTCGTAGCCAAGGTGCGGGTCGTCGACCCCGACCGCGGCAATCGTGCGACCGTCCACCTGGAGGTGTCGGCGTCGGTTGGTGAGGTCGACCCAGCCACGTTGGCTGAACGCGTCGCGCAGCCGCTGCCACGGCAGCGGGTCGCCGAGGTGCCGGGTCGAGCGGCTGCCGGGCACCAGGTACCGGGCCGGGTTCTTCAGCACCGGCGCGAAGAAGTCGTTGGAGCCGAAGACGAAGATGCCGGGCAGGTCGAGCAGGTCGCCGTACGCCCGCAGCACCACCGGCACCGACCCGTGGTGGGCGAGGTTGTCACCGGTGTCGACCACGAGGTCGGGCTGCAGGTCGGCGAGCCCCCGCAACCAGCGTTGCTTGGCTTGTTGGCTCGGTGTCATGTGCACGTCGGACAGGTGCAGCACCCGCAGCGGCCGGCTGCCAGCGGCCAGGACCGGTACCTCGACGCGACGGAGGGTGTACGCCGTGCGCTCGTAGGCCCCGGCGTACGCCGCGGTCGCTGCGCCAGCCGCTGCCGCACCGCCGAGCAACCGCCGGGCAGCCCGCCAGGTCGGGTGGCGAGCAGTCGAGGTGCCGATCACCGGCGCAAGGCTGTCACATGAGCGCCCGAGGCCACCGACAACCCGATCGACCGTTTGCGCGGGCACTGCGACACTGGCTGGCATGAGCACCGACAGCCCGCCGCTCAAGGCTCGCATCCGCGCCGACCTGACGACGTCGATGAAGGCCCGCGACGAGCTGCGCTCGGCGACGCTGCGGATGGCGCTCGCAGCGATCCAGACCGCCGAGGTGGCCGGCAAGCGGGCCCGCGTGCTCAGCGACGACGACGTGGTGGGTGTCGTCGTCATCGAGGCGAAGAAGCGCAAGGAGGCCGCGACAGCGTTCGACTCGGGCGGACGCCCGGAGCTCGCCGACAAGGAGCGCGCCGAGGCGCGGATTCTCGCCGACTACTTGCCCCAGCAGCTCGACGGCGACGAGATCGCCGTGCTCGTCAGCCGCGCGATCACCGAGACAGGTTCCGGTGGCGAGGGCATGCGAGCGATGGGGACGGTCATGGCGTGGCTACGACCGCAGGTGCGCGGTCGTGCCGACGGCGCCGCCGTGGCGGCGGAGGTCAGGCGCCAGCTGGGCGCCTGACCTCCGGCCGCCCCGATAGCAGGCGTCAGCGGCTGGCCAGCTGGGCGTAGTCGTACTGCTCGCCGCCGGTGAACACGCGAAGCAGCTTTGGCGGTGCCTTGAAGCCGCGCCCCGGCAGCTTGCCGACGACGTCGTCCATGGCTGCCGCCCACATGGGTCCGGCGAACTGGCTGCCGGAGGCGGTGGCGACGAGGTCACCGCCGACCACCTTCCCGACGAGCGTCCTGGGCTGGCCGTCCCGGTTGGCGCCGGCGATCATCGCCGACGTGACCAGGTCGGGGGTGTAGCCCATGTACCAGACCGACCTGCCGTTCTGCGTCGTGCCGGTCTTGGCCGCCGACGGCACGGGCAGCCCCGTACCGCCGAGATCGTAGCCGAAGCCGCCCGGCTCTTGCAGCTGGCGCAGGATGTCGTTCATGCGGTCGGCGACCACGCCGTCCATTTTCTGCTCGCACTGCGGCTCGAACGTGGCCACCGTGTCGCCCTCGGCGGTGCTCACCGACCGCACCGGGTACGGCTCACAGTACTCCCCCCGGGCGGCGAACGTAGCGTAGGCAGCGGCCATGGAGAGCGGCTCGGTGTTGGTCACCCCGAGGGTGAACGGCCCGACCTCGTCGTCGACCAGCCGGCCGTCGATGACGACGTTGTGCGGGACGTAGATGCCCAGCGACCGGGCCATGCTGACGACCTTGCACAGGCCCGTCTGCGCTTCCAGCTTCGCCATGAACGTGTTCACCGACTTGCTGAGCCCGGTGTAGAGGTCCATGGTCCCCGACGTCGTGGAGTTGCCGACCTCCCACTCCGCCGGTTCGAGGCCGTCACAGTTGGTGAACGTGCCTTCGGGCAGGACCAGCTCCTGCGGGGCGAGGATCTTGCGGCGCGGGTTGAATCCCTCCTGCAACGCCGTGGCCGCGGTGAACGCCTTGAACGTCGACCCGGCCTGGAAGCCGTTCGCATCACCGAGTGCCGACGGAACGGTGTAGTTGAGGTAGGTCTCCCCGGCAGCCTTGTCGTCTCCCATGGGCCGCGACTGGGCCAGCGCCCGCACCTTGCCGGTGCCGGGCTCGAGCATCGCCATGCCGCCGATGGCCAGGTCGGTCGGGTCGACCCGGCCGGTGACGGCCCGGTTGGCCGCCCGCTGGAACGCCGGCCGGAAGGTGGTCGAGACGACCAACCCGCCGGTGTCGAGGGCGGCGGCCCGCGCCGTCGGGTTGGGACCGAGCTCGGGCCGCTGCAGCAGCCAGGCCCGCACGTAGGAACAGAAGAAGGGGCCGACGGTGGTGACGCAGCCGTTGGCGTCGCGCGAGACGTCGAGGTTGAGGTTGCGCCGCGAGAGCCGGTTTGCCTTGCGCTGGCTGATGTCACCCAGCTGCGCCATGCGGCCGAGCACGAGGTTGCGGCGCGCCAGCGCGTCACCGGCGTTGAGCGTCGGGGCGTACTGAGTGGGGTTCTTCACGATCCCGGCCAGTGTCGCAGCCTGCAGCACATTGAGCTCTGCGGCCGGCACCGAAAAGTAGTGCTGAGCGGCGGTCTCGATGCCATAGGCGAGATCCCCGAAATAGGCCAGGTTCAGGTAGTCCCCGAGGATCTGGTCCTTGTTGTGGCTCTGCTCGTAGGCCATCGCGTAACGCAGCTCGCGCAGCTTGCGCGAGTACGTCGGCTCGGTGGCCGCTTCGACCTCTGCCGGAGTGTCCGCCGCGGTGACCAGCTTGAGCTTGATCAGCTGCTGGGTAATCGAGGAACCACCTTGGGCGGAGCCTTCCACCGAATTGGTGATGAAGGCCCGCAGCGTCCCTTTCCAGTCGATCGCACCGTGCTGGTAGAAGCGGTAGTCCTCGATGTCGAGGATCGCGGTCTTCATCGGCTCGGAGACCTCGTCGAGGTCGACGAGTGTGCGGTTCTCCTTCCAGAAGTACGCCATCGGCTTGCCGCGGGCGTCAAGCACCGTGGTGCGCCTCGGCACCGCGGTGTCCCCGAGCTCTTGCGGCAGGGCCGAGAAGCCATCGGCCACGTTGCGTGCGGAGAGGCCGGTCACCAACGCCGCCGGCAGCACGAGGGCGGCGACGAGGACCCCGGCGAGGGCAGCGACCAGGAGCATGGCGAGCACCCGGACGATCGCGGGCGCACGGCGGTCGTCGAGGCGAGTCGAGCGTTGCGGCATGGCTCGAAGCGTACGGGCTGCCACCGAACGGTCCCGGCCACCCAGGCCGTGGTCGTGGTGTCGCCGGCGGCGTAGCCGCGGCGCCGGGGGCGGTTGGAAAGCGGGGCAATACCGGCGTTGCCCATGCGGATCCGCCGGACGGGAAACTCATCCGAACGTACGACCCGATTCAACCGACTAGGCGGTGACTCGTCCGGATCTGCACACGTACGGTCGACGCTGCGTAGTGGAAATGCGGTGTGACCGGAATGCGTCGCGCTACTCGGGAGGCATTGATGACGTGGAACCAGGATTGGGCGGCACACGCCGCTTGTCGTACCCATCGGCCGGATGCCTTGTTCGTCCAGGGCGCCGAGCAGAACCGGGCAAAGCAGATCTGCTCGAATTGCCCGGTACGGGCCGAGTGCCTCGCTGAGGCCCTCGACGACCGTATCGAGTGGGGGGTGTGGGGGGGCATGACCGAGCGTGAGCGCCGAGCGCTGCTGCGCCGTCGCCCGCACGTGACGTCCTGGGCGGGGCTGCTGCGCGCTGCCAAGGAAGAGCACGCCGACCTCGCCGGCTGACCGTGCCCCAGCTTGGTGGCGCTCGGACGTTGACGGTGACTCAGCCGGTGAGGAGCTCGCCGATGAGCCGCAACCCGTCGAGGTCGTGCACGTCGGCGCCGAGCCCTCGAACGTGTGCCACGGGCACGGTGGGGTGCACCGCCGCGAACCGGCGCTCGAGGTGCCGTTCGCGCTCGGCCCGACGCGAGCTGTCGGCGTGGACGGTGAGCAGGCCTCCCACCGCGCGCGCGTCGGCGGTCTCGGCGGCCGCGAGCTTGCCGGCCCCGGCGGTGGCGGTCTGCGCGTCGAGGTCAGCGGCCGGCTCGGTGACCCGGTTGACCACGAGCCCGGTCAGCGGCATCCGTTCGCTGGTGAGCCGCTCGACGAAGTAGGCCGCCTCGCGCAGCGCGTCGGGCTCGGGGGCGGCGACGACGAGGAACGAGGTGCCCGGCGCCTGCAACAGCGCGTACGTGTGCTCGGCACGTTGCCGAAAGCCGCCGAACAGGGTGTCGAAGGCCGCGACGAAGGTCTGCACGTCACGCAGGACCTGGGTGCCGAGCACCCGGTTCAAGGTGTTCGTCACCAGGCCGAAGCCGGCGCTGAAGACCCGCGCTGGTCCCTTGGCCGGGGCCAGCAGCAGCTTGATGAAGCGCCCGTCGAGCAACGACGACAACCGTTCGGGCGCATCGAGGAAGTCCAGCGCGGATCGCGAAGGGGGCGTGTCCACCACGATCAGGTCCCAGCGGCCGTCGGCTTGCGCGTCGGCCTGCAGCTGGCCGAGCTTTTCCATCGCCATGTACTCCTGCGTACCGGCGAACGAGCTGGACAGCGCCACGTAGAACGGGTTGGCGAGGATGGCTGCCGCCTTCTGCGGTGACGCATGCGCCTCGACGACCTCGTCGAAGGTCCGCTTCATGTCCAGCATCATCGCGTCGAGCCGGCCCCCGGCCGTCTCGTCGACGCCCGGGACGGGGCGGGGAGTGTTGTCGAGCTGGGACAACCCCATCGACTGGGCGAGGCGGCGGGCCGGGTCGATCGTCAGCACCACGACGGAGCGACCTCGCTCGGCCGCGCGCAGCGCCATAGCCGCCGACGTCGTCGTCTTGCCGACACCGCCCGCGCCGCAGCAGACGATGATCTGGTTGTCCCGGTCGTCGAGCAGGGTGTCGACGTCGAGCATGGTGCCCGCTACACCACGCCCACTGGCTCGGATGCCTGGGCGGGGGCGGCCACGGCGCCGTGGGCTCGTGCTGGGCTTCCTGGTCACGCGACACCCTCCTCGCACACGACGTCGGCCAGCTCGTACAAGCCACCGAGGTCGGCTCCCGACCCGAGCTGGGGCAGCTCGACCGGAGCGATCTCGAGTGTGTCCAGCACGGCTCGCTGTCGCTCCTGCAACGCCAACCGGTCGAGGTGGTCGCGGCCCTGCGCGAGCAGGCCGCGTGCCAGGGTGTCGCCGGCCGCGATGCCAACCGAGCCGAGCGCGCGTCCGACCACCACCTCGTCGAGCGCCCCCGCGGCGACCAGCTGCTGGGTCTCGGGCTCGAGCGGCGATTGGCGGACCATGTTGACGATGATCCGGCCGACCGGCAGGTCGGCTGCCCGCAGCTGCGCGATGCCGTCCATGGTCTCCTGCACCGGCATCTCCTCCAGCACCGTCACCAGGTGCACCGCCGTGCGGGGTGAGCGCATCATCCTCATCACCGAGTCGGCCTGGTGGCGCACCGGCCCGACCCGGGCCAGGCCCGAGACCTCGGCGTTGACGTTGAGGAAGCGGGCGATGCGCCCGGTGGGCGGGGCGTCGACCACCACCGCGTCGTAGACGCGCGTGCCCTCCCGGTCGCGGCGGGCGTACGCCTCGTAGATCTTGCCGGTGAGCAGCACGTCGCGCAGTCCCGGCGCGATGGTGGTGGCGAAGTCGACAACCCCGAAGCGGTCGAGCGCCTTGCCGGCCCGACCGAGCCGGTAGTACATGTCGAGGTACTCCAGCAACGCCGCCTCGGGGTCGATCGCCAGACCGAGGACCTCACCGCCGCCGGGAGCACGCGCGAGGCTGCGCTCCTCGTACGGCAGCGGCGGCACGTCGAACAGCTGCGCGAGCCCCTGTCGGCCCTCGACCTCGCAGAGCAGCACCGATCTGCCGCCGGTGGCGAGGGCGAGAGCGAGAGCCGCCGCCACGGTGGTCTTGCCGGTGCCGCCCTTGCCGGTCACCACGTGCAGCCGGGTGTGGTCGCGGCGCGCGTCGTCGGGCACGTCACCGAGCGTAGCCACTGGGGTCGCAGCCGGCCGGTCGCGCCTTTGGCGAGGCCGGCGCCGGGTACGCGACGCGCCGCATGGGCGACAAGGGCAGCTCTGGGCGCCTCGCGACTGCCGGGATCGATGCGCTGTTACGGGCGCTCGACGTGCACCGACGCTGGCTTCGGACCGAGCGCGGCGAGCACGACCGGCCACTGCGCTGAGAGCGGGTCGACGAGCCCGAAGTGCTCCCCGGCCGGCTCGACGAGGCGGCAACCGGTGTCTGTGGCCAGGGTGCGGCTGTGCTCGACCGGCACCTGCGCGTCGTTTGCACCGTGCACCACGACGAGGTCACCGGCCGACCGTTCGCCGGCCCGCAACCTGGCCGCGACGTCGGCCACCGTGTACCGGTCGGGGTGGTCGGCCGGCCCACCGCCCAGGAGGTCGGCCACCGCCCCCCCGTCGAGGCCGTCGGCGTAGGCCCGCGCCAGGTCGGCGACGGGGGCGAGCGCCACGGTGCGGCGCACCGTCCCGGCAGCGGCGCCGAGTGCCCACCACAGGGCCAGGTGCCCGCCGGCCGAGTGGCCCAGCAGCGTGACCGGCGGGTCGGCCAGCCGCCCGGGCAGCACACCGTGCAGCAGGCCGACCAGCCCGGTGCGCAACGCGGCCACGTCGTCGAACGTCGCCGGCCACCCGCCGCCACCTCCGGTGCGGCGGTACTCCGGAGTGGCTACCAGCCAGCCCGCGTCGCGCAGCGCACCGGCCACCGACCGGGTGTGGCGCCGGTCGTACTCGACCCGCCAGAAGCCGCCGTGCAGCAACACCAGCAGCGGCGCCGGTCGACCGGTCGGCGGCAGGTGCACGTCGACGAGTGCGTCGGCGTGCGAGCCGTACCGCACCACCCCGTCGGGCTCGGCGCCCGGGCGACGCAGCACGTCGCGCGGATCGGACACGCCGGCAGCGTAACCAGCGGCGGGTCTAGGGTTTCGCGCATGACCTCCTGGGAGTACGCCACCGTTCCGCTGCTCGTGCACGCGACCAAGCAGATCCTCGACACGTGGGGAGAGGACGGCTGGGAGCTGGTGCAGGTCGTCCCGGGCATGAACCCGGAGAACCTGGTGGCCTACCTCAAGCGGCCGAAGCCGTGACCGCGACCCCGCAGGAGGGCACCCCGACGCAGCGGCTCGCCGCGTTGGGGGTGGAGCTGCCCGAGGTGGTCCCGCCGCTGGCCGCGTACGTGCCGGCGACACGCGCGGGTGACCAGGTGCTGACGGCGGGGCAGCTGCCGCTACGAGTCGGCGAGCTGATTGCCACCGGCAAGGTGGGGGCCGAGGTCAGCCCCGAGGAGGCGGTGCTGTGCGCCCAGCAGGCGGTGCTCAACGGGCTCGCCGCGGTGGTGTCGGTGACCGGCGACCTCGACGCCGTACGCCGCGTGGTCAAGGTGGTGGTCTACGTCGCCTCGGCACCCTCCTTCACCGCCCAGCCCGGCGTCGCCAACGGCGCCAGCGAGCTGCTCGGTGAAGTCTTCGGCTCGGCCGGCACACACGTGCGCAGTGCGGTCGGAGTGGCGGCGCTGCCCATGGACGCCCCCGTGGAGGTCGAGCTCGTGGTCGAGGTCGGCTGACGCGGTGCGCCAGCGGCTGTCCCGCTCGCTGCTCGACAGCGCGCTGGCGCACGAGCGCGGCGGCGCCGACGCGGTCGCTCCCCGCGACGCCGCCACCGTCGTGCTGCTGCGCGACCGACGGGCAGGTGATCTCGGTGACCCCGGCCCTCTCGGTGACCCCGGACCTGGCGGCCCGCCTGGGCCTCCTGGCCCTTCTGGGTCTGGCGGCCCTCCTGGCCCTCGCCGCGACCCCCGCGCTCCTGGCCCTCCGGGCTTGGAGTGCTACTTGCTGCGCCGGCACCGGTCGATGGCCTTCGCCGCGGGCATGTACGTCTTCCCCGGCGGTGCGGTGGACGCCCGTGACGCCACCGACGACGTGCCGTGGGCCGGCCCGTCAGCGGCCACCTGGGCGCAGCGGCTCGGCTGTGCCGAGGACCTTGCTCGGGCACTGCTGTGCGCCGCCGTGCGCGAGACCTTCGAGGAGGCCGGCGTGCTGCTCGCAGGCGCCTCGGCCGACTCGGTGGTCGACGAGGTGACCGACCCTGGCTGGGAGGCCGACCGGGCGGCACTGGTCGAGCGCTCCCTGTCGTTGAGTGCGCTGCTGCGTCGCCGGCGACTGGTGCTCCGTACCGACCTGCTGGCGGCGTGGACCCACTGGATCACGCCGGCCTTCGAACCGCGCCGGTACGACACCCGGTTCTTCGTCGCCGCCCTACCACCGGGCCAGCAGACCCGCGACGTCTCGACCGAGTCCGACCGGGTCACCTGGATGAGCCCGGCTGAGGCACTGGCCGGGGCCGAGGCCGGCGAGGTGGCGTTGATGCCCCCGACCCGGGTCACGTTGAGCGAGCTGAGCCGGCTCGCCGGCGTGGCCGACGCGCTGGACGCCGCGACGAGGCGGCCGATCGTGCCGATCCTGCCGCGAGCCGTACGCGACGCCGACGGTCTGTGGCTGCAGACGGATCTGCCGTGACCCGGACGGGGCGGCACCGCTCGATCGGCACGAGGCGCCCGGGGGAGGCCGTGGCCTGGCCCGCCGGACACGCGCACCGCGATGGTGGCCGATGAGCTGGCGAGGCGGTGTCGTCGGGGAGCGGGCCGAGTGCGTGCTGGCGCCCAACGCCGGCCCGATGACCCTCGACGGCACCAACACCTGGGTGCTGCGCGAACCGGGGGCCGCTCGCTCGGTCGTCGTGGACCCCGGGCCGCTGCACGAGGAGCATCTGCGCTCGGTGTTGCAGCGGGCCGGGCCGGTGGAGGTGGTGCTGTTGACACACGGTCACGCCGACCACTCCGAAGGGGCGGTCCGCTTCGCGGAGCTGGCCGGGTGCGGCGTACGCGCGCTGGACGCCGCGCACCGGCTGGGCGCGGAAGGACTCGCCGAGGGGGACCGCGTCGACGTCGGCGGCCTGCTCGTCGAGGTGGTGGCTACCCCCGGGCACACCGCCGACTCGTTGTCGTTCCTGGTGCCTGCGGAGTCGGCGGTGCTGACCGGTGACACGGTGCTCGGTCGCGGCACCACCGTCGTCGCCCACCCCGACGGCCAGCTGGGGGCCTACCTCGGCTCGTTGCGCCGGCTGCGGGCGCTGGCCGTGACCGAGGAGCTGGGCCGGGTCCTGCCCGGGCACGGGCCGGTTCTCGACGACCCGGTCGTGGTGATCGAGGGCTACCTCGCGCACCGGGCCGAGCGGCTCGACCAGGTGCGCGACGCGGTGGCGGCGGGTGCGCTCACCCCGGGCGACGTGGTCGAACGCGTCTACGCCGACGTCGACCCGGTGCTCTGGCCGGCCGCCGAGCTGTCGGTGGCGGCGCAGCTGGCGTACCTGTCCCGTTCGCGCTGACCGCCTCCCGTCCCCGCTTGGCGGCCCCTTGTTGGTTCGGGGTGGCCCCGGTCCAATAGGAGGGCATCGGGGCCACCCCGAACCAATCCGGGTGAGCCGGTCAGCGGGCGCGGCGTTGCAGGCGTTCGAGGTCCATCAGCACCACCGAGCGGGGCTCCAGCCGCAGCCACCCGCGCATGGCGAAGTCGGCGAGCGCCTTGTTGACGGTCTCGCGGGAAGCGCCGACCAGCTGGGCCAGCTCCTCCTGGGTGAGGTCGTGGTGCACGTGCACGCCGTCATCGCCTCGACGCCCGAATCGCGTCGACAGGTCGAGCAGCGCCTTGGCCACCCGCCCGGGGACGTCGGAGAAGACCAGGTCGGCCACGACGTCGTTGGCCCGGCGCAGACGCACGGCGAGCTGGTGCAGCAGTCCCTGGGCCACTCCGGGATGGTCGCGAAGCCAGCGCTGCAGTTCGTCGTGGCTGAGGCTGCGCAAGGTGCAGTCGGTCACGGCGGTGGCGGTAGCCGAGCGTGGACCGGGGTCGAACAGCGACAGCTCACCGAACATCTGGCCCGGGCCCAGGATCGCCAGCAGGTTCTCGCGTCCGTCGGGAGAGGAGCGGCCGAGCTTGACCTTGCCGTCGGTGACGACGTAGAGCCGGTCGCCGGAGTCCCCCTCCCGGAAGAGCACGTCGGCTCGTTCGAGGCGGGTCTCGCTCAGCGACGCCTCGAGTGCCGAGGCGGCCTCGTCGTCCAGTCCCGAGAACAGCGGGGTCTGACGGAGTATGTCGATATCCACTGGTCCTCCTCGCGCACCCGCCGCTCGCGGGAGTTCGTACGCAGCGTGCTCACGGCTCCCGAGCCGCCCGGGTGACCGGCCCGCCCCGTGTGCCGGGTCACAGTGTGGCGTATCCGCCGGGATCGCGAGCACGGACCTCGGCCACCACCCGCGGTCGGGCACCACCGCACGAGACGCCGGCCCGTACGCTGGAGCGCGTGCCGGAACCCGCCGTCGCGCCGCCGCAGGCGCCGCAGCCGACTGGTCCGGCCCGACCACCGACCGGCCTGGTGCGCCGGGCTCGCAAGGTCGACCGCGAGCTGGCCGCTGCCTATCCCGACGCGCGCTGCGAGCTCGACTTCGATGACGCCTTCCAGCTGATCGTGGTGACCGTGCTGTCCGCGCAGACCACCGACCGGCGGGTCAACGCCGTGCGCCCGGCGCTGTTCGCCGCCTACTCCGACGCCGTCGCGCTGGCCGGTGCCGACCGTGCGCACCTGGAGGCCCTGATCCAGCCGACCGGCTTCTTCCGGGTCAAGGCTCAGGCGATCACCCGCTTGGCGCAGGACCTCGTCGAACGTTTCGACTGCGAGGTGCCGGCGCGACGTGCCGATCTGGTGACGCTGCCCGGCGTCGGCCGCAAGAGCGCCAATGTCGTGCTGAGCGAGGCGTTCGGCGTGCCCGGCATCACCGTCGACACCCACGTCGGTCGCCTCGCGCGTCGGCTGGGATGGACCGAGCAGACTGACCCGGTCAAGGTGGAGCACGAGGTGGGAGCGCTGTTCGCGCGCCGCGACTGGCGCATGCTCAACCACCACCTGATCTGGCACGGCCGACGGCGTTGCCACGCTCGGCGACCCGCCTGCGGTGCTTGCCCGGTCGCGCGCTGGTGCCCGTCGTACGGGACGGGCCCGACGGATCCGGTGACGGCCGAGGCCCTCGTCAAGACCGAGGGGCGCGCATGAGGAGGGCGGAGACACCCACACCTTCGGCCCCGACGAACCAGTCTGCGGCCCCGACGAACCAGTCTTCGGCCCCGACGGACCAGGCGGAGGGGTCGACGACGTCTGACCTGCCGGACTGGCCGGCGTGGCTGGTCCCGCTCGTCGCCGCCTTCGCCGATGTCACCGCCGAACAGCTGTCGCACGTGGTGCCTCCGCCGCCGGCCAGCGCGCGCTCCTCGGCGGTGCTCATGCTCTT
>JBBSMD010000014.1:0-28304 GCA_038233355.1 Propionibacteriales bacterium | reverse complement strand
CGCGACCGGCACCGGTGCCGGCTCCCGTGACCCGGCCGGGGTGCCGAACGTCGTCCGGCTGCTCCTCGGCAACCCTGCTGGCGACTCGGTGCCCGACCCGGCGGGCGACCATACGGACGGCGCCGGACGCGACCGGGCTGGCGCCGGGGGCGACCGGGCTGGTGCCGGGGCCGACGGGGCTGACGGCCCCGCCTCGGCGGTCCTGCTGAGCACCAACGTCGACGACCTCGACCCTCGGCTGTGGCCTCGGGTGCTGGAGCGGCTGCTCGACGTCGGCGCCTCCGACGCCTGGCTGACCCCCATCCTGATGAAGAAGGGGCGGCCTGCCCACACGCTGTCGGTGCTGTTGGCCGCGGAGGCCAGACCGGCGGTGCTGGCGGTGCTGTTCGCCGAGACGTCCACCCTCGGGCTGCGTGAACAGGTCGTCGGCAAGGTGGGGCTGGAACGCGACGAGGACACCGTCGAAGTCGCCGGGCAGCGCGTACGGGTCAAGGTCGCCCGACACGGCGGTGTGGTGGTCAACGTCCAGCCGGAGTACGAGGACGTCACGGCCGCGGCGCGGACACTGGGCCAGCCGGTCAAGGCGGTGTTGGCGCAAGCCGTGTCGGCGGCGGCAGCGCTGTGGCAGCTCGACTCGGGATCGGAGTAGCGAGGGCGTGGCGCCCGCGGCACCGCCGTCCAGCCCACCGGCCTGGCGGTCGGGTGGTCCGCCGGGGCTACCCGGGCCTCGGTGGGCACGGGCCACTAGGCTGCGCGGCCATGACCGCAGACACCGGCCGAGCCGGCACCGCGCCCGGCCTGGGTGTCGACAACGAGGTCGGCACCCTGCGTACGGTGATGCTGCACCGCCCCGGGCCGGAGCTGAAACGGCTCACCCCGCGCAACAACGACTCGCTGCTGTTCGACGGCATCCCCTGGGTGAGTCGGGCGCAAGAGGAGCACGACGCCTTCGCCGCAGCGCTGCGTGACCGTGACGTCGAGGTGCTCTACCTCACCGATCTGCTCACCGAGACACTCGCCCACGACGGCGCACGCACCGCCGCGATCGGCCACGTCACCGACGGGCTGCACCTGGGAGACAGGCTCCGGGCGTACCTCACCGAGGCGCTGTGCGACCAGAGTCCCGAGCGGCTGACCCGCATCTTGACTGCGGGTTTGCGCAACGACGAAGTGCGCGTGGATCACTCGCTGGTGACGAGCCTGCTGGCCTCTGACGACTTCTTGGTCGACCCACTGCCCAACGTGCTCTTCACTCGTGACTCCTCGGTGTGGCTGCGCGACCGCGTGGCCGTGACGAGTCTCGCGATGCCCGCCCGCGAGCGTGAAACCCGGCTGACCGAGCTGATCTACGCCCGCCACCCCCGCTTCGCCGGCACACCCCGGGCGTACGGGTGGCAGCTCGAACACCTGGAGGGAGGCGACGTGCTCGCACTGTCCTCCGGCGTGGTCGCGGTGGGAGTCGGTGAACGAACCACCCCGGCAGGAGCCGAGCGTTTCGCTCGTCAGCTGCTCGGTCACGGTCTCGCCCACACCGTGCTCGCGGTCCCCATCGCGCAGCAGCGGGCGACGATGCACCTCGACACGGTGGTGACGATGGTCGATGTCGACAAGGTGGTGATGTACGCCAACGTCGCGAAGTCGCTGCGCGCGTTCACCGTGACGAGCACCAGCGACGCCGCGGACGTGGCCGAGGTGGAGCTGACGGTCTCGGAGTCGCGGCCCTTCCTGGCGGCGGCGGCGGAGGCGATGGGGATCGACGCCTTGCACCGCATCGACACCGGGCTCGACCCGGTCACCGCCGAGCGCGAGCAGTGGGACGACGGCAACAACACCCTCGCGCTGGCGCCGCGGGTGGCCGTGGCGTACGAGCGCAACGTGGAGACCAACGCCCGGCTCGAGGCCGCCGGCATCGAAGTGGTGGCGCTGGCGGGGGCCGAGCTGGGATCGGGCCGGGGCGGTCCTCGCTGCATGTCCTGCCCGATCCTGCGCGACCCGGTCTAGCGCCCGGCTCGGGGCGGCTGGCATCGCGGGTGGGGCGCTGGGCGGCCGCCGAGGCTCGCCCGGAGTTGGTGTTGCCGGTGACCCAGCCCGAGCTCGCCGAGGGCTACAGCGGTCCGGTGAGATAGCGCTGCAGCGTCGGCGCGATGCTCGCCGCCACCACCTCGGGCCGCTGGGAGGCCAACGGCTCGACCGCGACCACGTAGCGAGCCATGGCGAGACCGACGACCTGGGAGCCCACCAGGCTGGCCCGGTACGGCGCGTCCTCCACTGGCAGCGCCGCCGCCAGCGGCCCCAGGATCTCGGTGGTGATGAGCTCACGTACCAGGCGCGCGGCCTCCGGCTCGCTCGCCGCGGCGCGGACCAGTCCCAGCAGGCGCCGCCGGCCGTCCGGTGACTCCATGACGCCCACGGCGAACTCGGCGAGGTGCCGGCCCACCTGCTCGGGACCGTCGGCCAGCAGGCGCGGTAGTACCTTGCGCGGCTCGAAGGGCAACTCGACCACGGCGGTGAACAGGGCCTGCTTGTTGCCGTGGAAGTGCGTGATCAGGGCAGGGTCGACCCCGGCCTGTGCGGCGATCGACCGCACACTGGTGCGGTCGTAGCCCTGCTCGCCGAACTGCTGGCGGGCCGCCGCCAGGATCGCCTCTCGGGTCTTGCTGTCGCCGGGGCGACGCCCGGAGCGGGGACGCGCTGTCACCGCGTCGTCTCCGGTCGAGACGCTTGACCTCTTATTTCATCAGCCGTAGAGTTCAGCACGTGGCGAATTCTATCGCAGCGGACCGTACGACCGGCGCCTCGCCGCTTTCTCCGGGACGGCGCCGCGCCCTGCTGGCCGTGATCGCGCTCGCGCTGATGATGGTCGTCTCGGCCGTCAGCGGGCTCAACGTCGCGCTGCCGACCTTGCCCTCGACACCGGCGCCTCGCAGACGCAGGTGCAGTGGATCGTCGACGCGTACACCCTGGTCTTCGCCGGCCTGCTGTTGCCGGCCGGAGCGCTCGGGGACCGGTACGGACGCAAGGGGGTCCTCGTCACCGGCCTCGTCCTGTTCGGTGGCGCCGCGGCGGCGGCTCTCGTCGTCGACGACCCGACGACCCTCATCGGGCTGCGAGCGGTGATGGGGGCCGGAGCTGCGGCCGTGATGCCGGTGACGCTCTCGATCATCACCACCTCGTTCCCGCCCGAGGAGCGTGGCCGAGCGGTCGGGGTCTGGGTCGGTATCGTCGGCGGAGGGGCCGTGCTCGGCTTGTTCGCCTCCGGCTTCCTGCTGGAGTTCTTCAGCTGGAGCTCGTTCTTCTCGCTCAACGTCACCCTCGCCGCACTGGCCCTGATCGGTGCACTCGCGGTCGTCCCGGACTCGAGCGACCCCCATCTGGCCCCCCTCGACCCGGCCGGCGCGGTGCTGTCGCTGGCCGGCATCGCGGGACTCGTCTTCGGCATCATCGAGGGTCCGGAGCGAGGCTGGAGCGACCCGTACACGCTCGCGGCCTTCTTCATCGCGGTGGTCGCCCTGCCGGCGTTCGTCTGGTGGGAGCTGCGCCGCGACGCACCCCTGCTCGACCCCAGGTTGTTCCGGCTGCGCGGGTTCGGCACCGGGTCGCTGTCGTTGACTGTGCAGTTCTTCGCCGCGTTCGGCTGCTTCTTCATCGCCATGCAGTACCTGCAGTACGTTGCCGAGCTGTCGCCCCTGCAGTCGGCTACCGCCCTGCTGCCGATGCCTTTCGTCCTCATCCCGTTGGCCCGCAAGGCCCCGGACCTGGCCGAACGCTTCGGCCTCAACCGGGTCGGTGGGACCGGCCTGGCGCTCATGGCGGTGGGCATGCTCATGCTCACCCGGCTCACCGTCGACTTCAGTTACTGGGTCATGCTCGCCGGTCTACTCCCCTTCGCCGCCGGCATGGCGCTGGCCGGCACCCCCGCGACCACCGCGATCGTCTCGTCGCTGCCGGCGAGCAAGCAGGGAGTCGCCTCGGCGGTCAACGACACCTCTCGCGAGGTCGGTAGCGCCTTGGGCATCGCGCTGCTCGGCAGCGTGCTCAACGAGGGCTACCGCAGCGGCGTGGCCGACGCGATCGCGGGCCTACCGGTCCAGCTCCCGCCCTCGGCAGTCGAGGGTGCCGAGTCGTCCATCGCGTTCGTCAAGCTGGCGACGGTGCGACACGGTGCGGTCGGAGACCAGCTGCTGGCCGGGGCCAAGGCGGCGTTCGTCGATGCCACGAACGCGGCGATGGCCGTGGCCGCCGGCATCTTGCTGCTGGGCGCGTTGTACGTCGCCTGGCGCGGGCCCCGGCACGACGAAGGAATCCGGGGTGGCAGTGCCCGGCAAACCGAACCCCAAGGCGCCGAACACCATTCCCCGCTCCGGCAGGACGCTGCGGCCACCGGGCGCCAGGGCGCCACAACCACCCGGCACGAGGACGCCGAGGTCACCGGGGGCGAGAACGGCGGGAGTGGCGCGGCCGGCCGGCACCGTGGAGAGGCGACGGGCCCGGCGCACGGCCACGGGAGCTCACGGCCGGGTGATCGCGGTGGGCGGCACAGAGCGTCACCCGGCGCCTAGGTCAGACGCCTGGAGCCGACCCGGGGCCGGACATGGAGGACCCGGCCGTCGCTGACGGGGGATACAACGACGACCGGGCTGGCGTCGACAGTAGTTGTGGCTTCATGCAGATGCAAGCGAAACGCGCACTACGCGCAGGGTGGGGGCACATTTCAAATACTGAGCGGCCAGTCAGCGTCTGGAAGCCTCGTCGGGGGTTCGCCTGCTCGCTGGCGCCGGACGATGACGGCAGCCTGCCGCTGCTACGCCGCGCCACTGGTCATGTCGCGGCCGGGGACACGTCGACGATGTCGACGTTGACCTCGGCCGGCGTGAGGCCGACCTGGTCGGCGACGCGGCGGGTGAGATGATCGCGGACCTGGTCGGCCACGGTGTGAATGCTCGCACCCATCTCGACCGCAATAGCGACGTCGACGACGACGTGCGAACCGGCCACGCCGACGGTGGAGGCAGCTTGCGCTCGGCCTACCTCGGCTGCCGAGCTGTCGCGCGACGTGCGGCCACCGCCCAGCGCCAGAGTGACGGAGGGAACCTCCACCGCGGCCAGCCGTGCCACGGCGGCGATGACGCGGGCCGCGATCCGGGTCTCACCCAGCTCGGTGGTGATCACTGCGTGCCAGGGGTGGCGAGAAAGCTCACTGACCCGGGCCATCACCGCACTCAGCAGCGTTGAGGGAGCCCTGACGTCCTCGGCGGCCAGCCGCTGCACCGGCCGCCACAGCGTCTCCAGCTCGGCAAGCAACGCCCGGCAGTATGGGCACGTGCGCTGGTGCGCGGAGTCGGGTGGGGCCGCGCCATCGGCGACCTGGGTGAGCAGGTCGTCGTAGGCAACCCCGCACGGCAGCGACGAGTCGGACACCTCCCTCACCTCCACTCCCGCAGCTGCTCGTCCAGAGTTTGCCGTGCGCGGTGCAGCCGCACCTTGGCCGTGCCCTCGGTGATCCCGAGGATGCGTCCTATCTCTGCGTGCGTGCAGCCATCAAACGTACGCAGCACCAGCACGGCTCGTTGGTCGAACGGCAAAGCTGCGATCGCACGCACCGTGGCGTCGTAGTGGTGTTTGGTCACCACTTGCCAGTCGGTTCCGGGAACGCTGGCCACCTCCGAGGCGTCGTCGACCGGCAGGGCCACCGTGGGTCGCGCCGCACGCCGCAGGTTGTGGCACCGGTTGATCACGATACGGAGCAGCCACGTCCCGACACGAGACTCGCCCCGAAAACCGGGCAGCGACTCCCAGGCGTACACCAGCGCGTCCTGCACCACGTCCTTGGCGTCCTCGGTGTGCCCCGTCATTCGCAACGCCACCCCGTACGCCCGGTCCTGGTGCCAACGCACGAGGGTCTCGAACGCGTCCTCGTTGCCAGCCTGCGCCTGCGCCACCAAGGCACGCTCCCAGCTCGCCTGGGACTCGGCATCGCGCACGTGCGCAGCGCGGTCGAGCCAACCTTCTCGCCCGACGCTCATCCGATCCGTAACCTTTCTGGTCCGCGGGTGTCCAAGGGGGAGAAGGTCACGCTGTGCGCTGCGGTGCGCAGACCGGCTTTCCCGACCGTACCCAAACTTTCAGGAGAGGACCCACGTGAGCAACGACACCAGCACCTCGGGCTCGACCGGCGCAGTCGAGCAGGCCGCGCCCTCGGATCTACAGACCAGCCAGGGCCGGACCACCATCGCCGATGGCGTAGTGCAGAAGATCGCCGGCCTCGCCGCGCGTGAGGTCTCCGGCGTCCACGCACTCGGCGGTGGTGCCGCTCGCAGCATGGGCGCGCTGCGCGAGCGAATCCCGGGTGCCTCACAGGCGACCGGCCAGGGAGTGAGCGTGGAGGTCGGTGAGACCCAGGCAGCCGTCGACCTCGACCTCGTCACCGAGTACGGCGTCTCCATCGCCGAGGTCGCCAAGGCAGTGCGCCGCAACGTCATCTCCTCGGTACAGGGGATGACCAGCCTGGAGGTCACCGAGGTCAACGTCTCGGTCAACGACATTCACCTGCCCAGCGACGACTCCGACGAGGAGCAGCAGGAGCCGGCGCGGGTGCAATGAGTGACCTCACCGACTCAGCCGGCTCCGTGGTGAGGCCCGAGGACGCCGTCACCACCGCGGTGCTGGCATGCCCCGGTGTCGTCCATCTGCACTCCGGTGGCCTTCGGCCAGTGACCACCCATCTGCCAGGGCGCCGCATCGAAGGGGTCCGGATGGACGACACGGTCGTCGAGGTGGCGGTCGTGGCCGCCTACGGCGTGCCGGTGACCGTCCTTTCCGGGCGCATCCGCGGGGCGGTTGCGCCGCTGGCCGCCGGTCGGCCCATCGATATCTATGTGGCCGACGTCGTGCTGCCCCGCCAGGCCGCCGAAGAGCCGGCACCGGCCGCGTCCACCAGTGATCGGCCATGAGTCGTCCACCTGACCAGTTGCGGAGCCGACGTCGGGCCGTCGTGCTCGCCCACCACCCGGATGTGGGCGGGGATCCTGACGAGCTCATCGCCCAGTTGCGCCTACTGGATCGCCCTGCTGCGGCGCACGGCTGCGTCGTGTTCGTCCGGCAGCCACGCGGCCTGGCACGCCTCACCGGCTGGTTCCGGGCGCGTCGTGCCGCTCGCAACCGCGCACCCCGGGTGCACTGATGTGCGCGGTGCTCCCGGGCACGCCCAGCCCGGTTCTGCTCCACCCGCTTCTCTTCAGGAGGTAGTCATGTCCCCCACCAACGTCGGTCTCTTCACCGGCCTGCTTCTGGGCCTCGCCTGGGTCGTGGGCGGTTTTGACGCCTTCGTCGGCACTGCTCTACTCGGCGGCATAGGGTTCGTCGTGGGCAAGGTCGTGAGCGGCCAGCTCGACCTCACCCCGTATCTCGGCGGCGACCGCCGCTCGTCCCAGTGATGGGGGCAACCCCGGTTCGTCTGGACCAGGGCCCCGCTGCCTCCGAGCATGACGAGGCCGGCGAACGCGGTACCTTGTCCGTCGCCGACCGTGTCGTCGGCCGCATCGCTGGCTATGCCGTCACCCTTGTCGACGACGCCGCGGCCGCCCCCCGTCGCGTCCTCGGGGTCAACATGGGGTCGGCGCGCCCTGACGACGACGCCAACGTGTCGGCACGGGTCGACGGATGCACCGCGACCGTCGACGTGACCATCGCAGTGCGCTGGCCGGCATCGGTGCGTGCGGTGGCCGAAGACGCCCGTCGTCACATCCGCGACGAGATAACCCGGATCACCGACGTCCGAGTCGACCACATCGACGTCGACGTGGTGAGCATGGACGTACCCACGCGGCGCCCGCCCCGAGTTAGGTGAGGCAATGAGCCTGTCCAACCGCATCCTGTCCGCAACGCTTGCTCTCGCCCTGCTGCTCGGCGGAGCGCTGGCCGTCGTCGAGATCGTGCTGAGCTCCCTCGGACGTCAACCGTGGCTCGTACCGCACCAGAGCTGGACGAGCTGGCTCAGCTCACACACCTGGAACGACCCGGTCGTGCTGGTCGTGCTGGTCGTGCTGGTCGTGCTCGGAGTGCTCCTGACGGTCACGGCACTGCGTCGCGGCAAACCGAAGGAGCTGCAACTGCCGTCGTCGCTCGAAGGGGTACGCATCAGTGCCTCTCGGCGCGGAGTGGAGAAGAGCCTGGCCACGACCGCTGCCCGCACCAGCGGCGTGAGCGGGGCGACCGCCAGGGCCGGCCGGCGCACGATCTCGGTCGACGCCACCACCCGGTCCAGATCCGAGGGCGACCTGACGGAGCAGGTGACAGCGCACGTGACCGACCGGCTTGACCAGCTCGGTTTGTCCTCGACGCTGCGCCCACGCGTCAACGTGTCCAACCAGGAGGGCAGATGAGTCCCCGCGTGAACATCGTCAACCGCACCGTGCTGCTGCTCCTCGCCCTGCTGCTCATCGCTGCTGGCGTGCTCGGTCTGATCCTCGGCTTCGGCGGCTTCGGTGCTTCCCGATCCACGACCGCTGTTCTGCCGGTGGAGCTGCGATCGTTCCCCGCCGACCAGCCTTGGTTCTGGTGGGCAGTGGCCGCCGGCTGCCTGCTCGTCGCGCTGCTGGGGTTGTGGTGGCTGCTGGCGCAGTTGAAGACCGAGCGGATCGGACGCCTCGACATCACCACCGACGACCGTGCGGGCTCGACGACCGTGCACTCGAGCGCGATCACGAACGCCGTCGAAGCCGAGGCGCAAGGCATCGCTGGTGTGTCCGATGCAACGGCACACGTACGCGGAGAGTCCGAGCGGCGACTCGTCCTGAGCGTCGACCTGGACGACAACGCAGACCTGGCTACCGTCCGAGCGCACCTCGAGCAGCAGACCGTCCCACACCTACGCCGAGCCCTGGACGACCCCACCTTCGCCGTGGACATCGAGCTGCGGCCGGGAGCCAAGCGCTCCGCACGTGCGCTCGCCTGAGCCTTCTCGGCCGGCGAGCTGTGGCGACTCCTCAACGGAGCGTCACCTGCCGGTTGGTCAGGCCGGCGCGAGCTGAACGCTCGGCGGCGGTGAGCGGCGCCGCCAGCTCGACGGTCCGGCGCAGGGCCGAGCCGACCGCCTCGGCAGGGCTCTGCAGGGCGTCGGCGCCGGTACCGGTGGGCACCTCCCACACCGGCACCACGAGGCCATGCGCTCGGAAGGACCCGATCAGCCGGCTGCCTTCGAGCAGCGTGTCGTCGCCGGCCGCGTGCAGGCGGGCCAGGGCATCCAGCGCGACCTCCTCCTCGTACGGCAGCACCCAGCGCAGGTACTCCCGGCCGCTCATCAGCGTCCAGTACGCTGCGCCGACGGAGTCGAGGCGCCGTGTCGGCGCCACCGCCTCGTTGGCGGCCTGCAGCGCGGCGGCCAGGTCGGCCGGCGGCTCGTCGAGCCCGACCAGCCAGAAGTCGTATCCGTCGTGCACCTGCACGTCGAGCTCACCGTCGGGCTCCACGAGATCCTGTAGACGTGGCGCGTCCGGGGGTACGCCGCCGAGGCTCACCTGCGTGCCGGGCTCGGCCACGAGCGCCTGTCGCAACGCGGTGGCCAGTTCGCGGCTGACGTCGCCAGAGGAGTGCAGCGCCTGCAGCCCCAACCAGACGGCTCCGTCGCTGCGCACCAGCGCCGGTGCTGCCGCTGGCAGCAGCGAGCAGACCCGTACGTCGCGGCCGGCGTGGTCCCCGGTGAGCCGCACCGACGTGGTGCCTGCCGGCACGATCTCGCGCAGGGCCACCCAGTCGCACTCACCGGGTAAGCCGGCGAACGTGCGGGCGACGAACGGCGCCGGGGCAGCTCCGGCCCGACCGTGACAGTTCTTGTACCGCCGCCCGGAACCGCAGGGGCACGGCTGGCGCGGACCGACCGTCTCGCTCGCTACAGCAGCCGGCTGTGCGGGGCGCTGACGTGCTCTCCTGCCCATGGCGACCTTCCCTTCGACGGGTCGGCGCTCGACCCTAGCCGCCGCGGCGCACCGATCAGGCGTGGAGCGCGATGCGCGCACACACCAACGTCGTGCCCGCGTCCCGGTGCACCGTCCACCCACGCGCCAGGGAGTCGACGATGCGGAGCCCGCGACCACCGACGTCGCCCTCGGTGATCGGTCGCAGGTGCACCGGCTGGTCGCCGCAGTCCTCGACCTCGAGCACGATCTCGGCAGCCCGAAAGACCCACCCGAGGCCGAGGAACCCGTCGGAGCTGGGACGGCCGTGCTGCACCGCGTTGGCCACCAGCTCGGACGCCACGAGGCGGACGTCATCGATGACGCCCTCGGCGATCCGCCGGTCGGTGAGGAAGTCGGTCAGGCACGTACGAGCCGCCCGGGCTGCGGTGGGATGAAAACGCAGCCGTACGCGGTAGGACTCCTCGGCACTCGACACCGAGGTGCAGACCTCATCGGCCATCACGTCCACCTCGCCTGTCCAGCCCGGGACGACCCGCTGTTGTCCCCCGGCGTCGTCCCTCTCAGAGTGCCCCGTGACTTCGATGACGAAACGCTACTGCTTGTCACTTTCTGTAGCGTTTCATACGCACTACGTGGTCAGTGGGTGTCGTGCGGGAGCACTCACACGCCCGGCGTCACGTCAGCGAGTCGCTCGCTGACCGCACGTGGCCGATCGGTGATCAGCGCATCGATCTCGAGGTCGAGGCACCAGTCCACATCGTCGCGGTGGTTGACGGTGAACACGTAGACGCGGTGCCCGTGCGCGTGCAGCCGCCACACCTGATCGGGGTCCGCCCGCAGCCCCCGCAGTGACAGTCCGGCCGCGTGGGCACCGCGCGGCAACGTCCCGTCGCGCGGCCGCAGCGGCACGCGGTCCATGAGGTAGACCCTCGGCAGCCCGGGTGCCCAGTCCCGGACTCGGCGCAGCGATGCCCACGAGTAACTCATGACCTGCGCGGGTGGGGCGTGGTCCATCTCGGCGAGCAGGTCGACGAGTCGCCGTTCGACGAGTCCGGCGTACCGCGTGGGGTGTTTCGTCTCGATGGCAAGCCCGACGTTGCGCTCACAGTCACGCACCATCTGCAGCAGCCGCTCCAGTGTCAGCACATGGCGCTCCTCGTCCTCGACGTCGGGTGCTTCGTCGTCGAGGTCGGCCCACGGGTGCTTCCACGAGGCGAAATCGAGGTCGTGCAGGTCGGCGAGCTCGAGGGTGGAGACGACGCCGCGGCCGTCGGAGGTGCGCTCCACCCGGCGGTCGTGCAGGCACACCAGGTGTCCGTCGGCGGTGAGCCGGACGTCGCACTCGAGCATGTCAGCGCCTTCGGCGATCGCTTGTTCGTACGCCGCCAGCGTGTGCTCGGCAATGGCGTCGCTGGAGCCTCGGTGGGCGATCACCAGCGGTCGCGTCGCAGGGATCACGACGTCTCGTCGATGTCCGGCCGGTCGGCTGCTGGTGCGAGCCGTTGCACCGGGTCTCGCGCCAGTGGGGTGCCGGCGTAGGGGTCGGGACCTTCGTACGGCGCGGTCGCCAGCGAGCCGACACGGGTCGGCTTCGCCAGGCCTGGCACGAGCAACCCGTGCCCCAGCGCCACCAGTGCGAAGCCGACACCGACGGTCACCGAGGCGAACGCCGCCGTCATCGCCTGGCTGCCGGTGTCGGCTCCCGACACCAGAGCCGCACCGACCAGGACGACGACCCAGCCGAGACAGAGCAGCGCCAACCCCGAGCCCGTCAGTGCGCCCCGGCCTCGTCCGCGGGCCAGCACGACGAGTGCCACTACCAGCGCGAGCCAGGAGGTGACAGCCGCGACGGTCAGCAGCGCGGCGTTGAGCTGGTCGTTGAGCTGCGACCCGCCCTGGCCCTGCGCCACCTCGACGTAGGCGCCTCTGCGCACCGACACGGCGAACACCGCATGAGCCAGGCATGCCAGCGCGGCAACCGCCTGGACCGCCTGCGCCGCCCGGACCGCCGACCCCGACAGCGGTCTCGGCGGCTTGTGGGCCGGTGGCCGAGGCGGGGACCACCCGGTGGGTGGTGGGGGCCAGCCGGGTGGCGGCCCGGCGGGCGGTCGCCAGCCGGGTGGCGGGCCGGGGGCCCACCCGTGCGGTGGTTCGGCCCGGTCGGGGGGCGGCCGCCAGCCGGGTGGCGGCGCCGGGGGTGGTGGTGACCCGTCTGCTGATGGTGCCGCAGGCGGGGTTTGCCCGGCCCGGGGCGGCGCGTACCAGCCTGGCGGCGCGGCAGGCGCCGCCGCCGGACCGAACACGAGCCCGCAGTGGGCGCAGGCCATAGCGTCGGCCGGGCGCGGTGCGCCGCAGCGCGGGCAGGCCATGCGACCTCCGAGGAGCCGGGTCGTCCGGTCACGACCCTAGCCTCCGGCGGCAGTGCGGACGTGCGAGTCGCGACCCGGTGGTGCGATCCAGATTCCCCAGGCGGCCGCAGCGCGCCCAGTGACCAAGCGCTGACACACTCAGGAGATGCCCGCCCACGTACCCACTACCACGGTCGAGCTGCTGCCGGCCGAGCTGCCGGTGCAGGTGACGGTGCTCGACGTGCGCGAGCAGCATGAGTGGGACACCGGGCACATCGCCGGCGCGCGACACGTGCCGCTCGGCGAGCTGCCGCAGCGGGTCGACGAAGTGCCGGTCGGGGGCCCGGTGCTGTGCGTGTGCCACGTCGGCGCCCGCTCCGCCCAGGCTGTCGCATTCTTGCGCTCCCGCGGCATCGACGCCGTCAACCTGCACGGCGGCATGCTGGCGTGGGACGCCGCGGGCCGACCGGTGACCGGTGACCGGTTGACGTAAGCATCGGTTCGGCCTACTTCAGCAGCCGGCTCATCCGCCGGTCGGCCAGCGGCTTGCCGCCGGTCTGGCAGGTGGGGCAGTACTGCAGCGACGAGTCGGCGAAGCTCACCTCGGCCACCGTGTCACCGCACACCGGGCACGGCTGACCGGTGCGCGCGTGCACGCGCAGGCCCGACTTCTTCTCCTTCTTCAGTGCCGATGCGGCCAGCCCAGCGGACCGCACGACGGCGTCGCGCAACGTCGTGCCGATCGCGTCGTACAGGCTCTGCAAGTCGGCACCGGTGATGCCCGACGCGGGCTTGAACGGCGACATGCGCGCCACGTGCAGGATCTCGTCGGAGTACGCGTTGCCGATGCCGGCCACTACCGACTGGTCGCGCAACACGCCCTTGACCTGCGCGCGCCCGGCCCGCTGCAGGATGCCGGCGAGGACGTCGGGGGTGAACGCGTCGTCGAGCGGGTCGGGGCCCAGCCGGGCGACACCGGGCACGTCGGTCGGGTCGCGCACGACGTACACCGCCAGGCTCTTGCGGGTGCCGGCCTCGGTCAGGTCGAGGCCCGACCCGTCGTCGAGCACGACCCGCAACGCCAGCGGCGACTTGCCCGGACGGGGCGGGGCAGTGGGTTGCTCGTCGCGCCAGCGCAGCCAGCCGGCGCGGGCCAGGTGCATCACCAGGTGCAGTCCGCCGGCCTCGACGTCGAGGAACTTGCCGTACCGGTGCACCCCGTCGACCAGCAGCCCGGCCAGCGCCTGCACCGGCGGGTCGAACGTCTTCAACGCGCTCAGCGCGACCGGGTGCACGGCGCTGATCGCACGTCCGTCGAGGCGTCCGCGCAGGTCGAGGGCCAGCGACTCGACCTCGGGCAGCTCCGGCACGGCGCCTAGTGTGCCCGCCGCCGACTCGGCGCGACCAGCCTGCGCTGAGTGTCCGGCTGTTCCCGGTGCCGAGCCGTCGCGATCCATGCTCGGCAGTCCGACCCTGTTGTCGCGCCAGACGCCTCCACACCGTCCGACGTGACGCGGTGGGGGTTAGCGTGCCTCATAACCCCGGTGCGCTCACGCCAGACCGTCTCGACCGGGAGCTCCGGCGGCGGCTAGCGTGTCTGCACGCCCACCTCGATGCACGCGCTGATCCGCTCCGACGACGCCTGCGCTGCTCGGCCGACCTCGGGCGGCGTCACCGGCACCAGGGGCAACTGGTCAGCGCCACGCGGCCGGGAGCGGTACGTCGAGCAACGCCGGCAACAGGGTGAGGTAGTCGGCCCGGTCGAGCTCCACCACGCCCAAGGTAGCCAGGTGCTGGGTGCGCCACTGCACGTCGACGAGCCGGCGGTCGGCATGCTCGTCACGCAGCAGCTCGACGAGGCCGACCAGCGCCACCTTCGACGCGTCCCGTACGGCGTGGAACATCGACTCCCCGGCGAACAGCCCGCCCAGGGCTACGCCGTACAGGCCGCCGGCCAGCCGGCCGTCCTGCCACGCCTCGATCGAGTGCGCCCAGCCCAGCTCGTGCAGACGGATGTAGGCCGCGGCGATGTCGGGCGTGATCCAGCCGCCCCGCCGGCCCGGGTCTGCGCACGCAGCGACGACCCCGGCGAACGCGGTGTCGACGCGGATGTCGAAGTGGCGACACGAGCGGCGCAGCGAGCGGCTGACGTGCAGGTGCTCCAGCGGCAGCACCCCACGTCGCAGCGGCGACCACCAGGCCATCGGAGCGGCCGCTTCGATCGGCATCGGGAAGACCCCCTGGCTGTAGGCCGACACGAGGGTGGCCGGCTCGAGATCGGCGCCGAGGCCGACCCAGTCGTCGGCGGGCCAGCTGGCGGCGTCGAAGTCCCAGCCCGAGGTGGGCAGCGGCACCGGCACGCGGCCCATGCTCGCCCATGGCGCCGCGTCTCGGCACCCGGCCACGCGCGCGGTGCAGCAGGCCCGGTGCAGTCGACCCGGTGCAGTTGGGCCGGTGCAGTCGGATCGCCCGGCCGAGTCGGCGTCGCACCGGGCAGCGCCTACCCTGGGCTGGCCCGCGCCACCGCGCGGTCAGTTGTCGAGGAGGAGACCCGCCATGGGACTGCGCAGCACGGTGGCCCGCAAGGCCGCGCCCCACGTCACGTCCGGGTACGTCCGCGAGGTCGTCGACCGTGCCATCGAGGGCGTTGGCCCGGCCAGGGGTGCCAAGGAGAGCGGTCAGTACCGCCTCGACGAAGCCGAGGGCGACGTCGAGCAAGCAGTGCAGGACACCATCGCCGCCCACGTCAAGATGGCCGGAGTACAGGGCTTCGTGACCAACGTCGGCGGCCTGGTCACCCTCGCGGTCAGCGTGCCGGCCAACGTCACCGGTCTCGGCCTGCTGCAGTGCCACCTGGTCGCCACCATCGCGCACCTGCGCGGCTACGACGTCGACGACCCTCGGGTGCGTAACGCGGTGCTGGCCTGCCTGCTCGGCAGCGACTCCGTCAAGACCCTCGTCCGCCGGGGCAGTCTGCCGGCTCCGCCGATGGGTCTCGCGACCTCACCGGTGCACGACCCGGCCCTGGGCGAGACCATCGCCAAGGAGGTCACCACCGAGCTGCTGGGTCGGGCGACCGGCCGGCGGGCTGCCACCATGGTCGGACGCCGGGTGCCCTTCCTGGGCGGTGGCATCGGAGCCGCCGCCGACGGCTGGTCGACCCGCTCGGTCGGTCAGTACGCGGCCGAGGAGCTGCGTCCGCGACACCGCAAGAACGCCCGCTCCGGCGGCTGAGCCGCGGGTCCTAGCATGACCCGGATGAGCGCCCCCGTCGTCGGTCAGGACCAGGTCAGCGAGCAACTGGCACAGCACCGGCTAGAGCTCTCGGCGTACTGCTACCGGATGCTCGCCTCGCCGTTCGACGCAGAGGATGCGGTCCAGGAGACGTTCATCCGCGCCTGGCGCTCCATCGACGGCTTCGAAGGCCGCGCCTCGCTCCGGACCTGGCTGTACCGGATCGCGACCAACGTCTGCCTCGACATGCTGCGCAGCGCCCAGCGGCGTGCCCGCCCGATGGACCTCGGGCCGGCGGGCGAGCCGGTCGCCGCGAACCTGCACGAGCTGCCCGAGACGACGTGGCTCGAGCCCGCGCCGGACACGTCGCTGGTCGCCGCCGACGGCGATCCTGCCTCGGTCGCGGTGACCCGCGACTCGGTGCGGCTTGCGTTCGTGGCGGCGTTGCAGCATCTCCCACCCCGGCAGCGGGCAGCGCTGATCCTGTGCGAGGTGCTGCAGTGGAAGGCAAGCGAGGCCGCCGAGATGCTGGCGACGACGGTGGCCTCGGTCAACAGCGCCCTGCAGCGGGCCCGGGCGACGCTGGAGACGACGCAGCGCACCCCACCCGGCTCGAATCCGCCCTTGACCAACGCCGACCAGGCGTTGCTGGCGCGTTACGTACGCGCGTTCGAGGCGTACGACATCGACGCACTGACCTTGCTCATCGGTGAGGACGCGACGCAGTCGATGCCTCCGTACGACCTGTGGCTGTCCGGTCGTGACCACATCTTCGCGTGGTGGCTCGGTCCCGGAATCGGGTGCCGCGGCTCGCGGGTCGTCCCCACGGTCGCGGCAAACGGGTCGCCCGCGTTCGGGCAGTACAAGCCCGCTCCGGACGGCGGCTACGACCCGTGGGCGTTGCAGGTGCTCGAGCTGCGCGACGGCCGGATCGACGAGCTCACGTTCTTCCTGGGCACCGAGCGACTCTTCCCGCTGTTCGGCCTGCCATCCCACCTCGACGGCGCGACCTGAGCGCGCCGTCGACGCCACAGCGCCAGGGGACTACGACGCACGGCGAGTCGGGCTCAACCCCGGGCTCGGACCCGGTTGACCAGCCGCCTGGCCCTGCTCGCGGCGCGTCCCGCCAGCGCACCACCACGGCGCCGGCCGCCGGGACGCAGGGGGACGCCCACCAGCCGTAGCTCCTCCGGGGAGGGCTGTGGCTGCTCGGTGCTGCGCGGACCATCCCACCGACGGTTGCCCTGCCGGCGCGCCATCTCCACGACGATCTCGCCGGCAAGGCGGGCGAGCAGGGCGCGAACGTCGGCCTCGGCCACGTCGTCGGGCGCGGGCACGTCGGGGCGGGCCGGCCAGTCGGCGCAGAGGTCGGCCAGGTCACCGACCACCTCGTAACCGGAGAACACCGCCTGTTGCGCCCGGCTGCGCTCGCGTACCCACGGCACGTCGGCCGCGGGCAGGACGAGCGGGTGGGCGTTCGGCTCGTCCTCGAGCACCTCGCGCGCCACGAACCGCTTGACCAGGTCGGCATAGACCGGACCGGGGACGCGGTCGGCGACGGCCTGGTTGACCCGGCGCAGCGCCTCCGACTCCACCGCCCCCAGCGACCGGTTGGCCCGCGGGACGTCGAGGTCGAAACCGGCGGGGTCCACTCCAAGGACCGACGCGAACCGGCGCCACAGCAGGTCGGGTTCGCTGCCCGAGCGCGGGACCGTCACCACGTGTATCCGTTCGCGGGGCACGGCGGCGCCCCAGCGGTCGAGCACGTGGGCGGGATCCTGCTGGGACCAGAAGCGCTTGCCCCACAGCTCGCTCGGGTCGGCCGGGTCACGCAGCGAGTCGAGGTAGGACCGCCACGTGGGGGTCATCTTGTTGCGCAGGTGGGTCTGCCACATGGCCGGCACCAGCCGCACCAGGTCGCGGGCGGTGTAGATGACGTGCACCTGGACCGGCGCCAGGTCGGCGGCAAGGCGGCGTACGGCCGGCTCCTTGGCCTCGCAGAGGAACTCCATCGAGACGACGGCCGTCGGGCCTTCCCACGCCTGCACCTCGGCGACGAGCTTGTCCCACTTGGCCCGCCCACGCGCCGGGTCGGTGCCGGCGTCCCGGTGCATCCGCTTGCCCATCAGCCCCATCACCGAGACGGTCTGCTGACCGAAGCTGCGGCGCGGAAGGCACACCCCCCGCTCGGCGAGGAGGGCGCGGTTGCCCCACAGCACGCCCTGGACGTACGTGGTGCCCGTCTTGAGCGGGCCGACGTGCACGTAGACCGTGCGCGGTGCCATGCGCCCAGCCTCCTTCAGTCGGTGATCGAGCCGGGCAGCGGCCGGTTGCCCTGCCGGCGGGACTGCTCGACCAGCAGGTCGCCGACCAGCTCGGCCAACACGGTGTCCACGTCGGCGTCGGCAGCCGGTGGCCGACGGGCCAGCACCTCACCAAGCACGAAGCCGGCGATCAGGTCGGTGCGCGCCTCCTCGCTCACCCGATCACCGACCATCTCCTCCAGCCGGCGGACGGCCCGCGTCGAGACGTCGTCTCGCTGGCGGTCACTCACCGGAAGGCTCCCGGCGCTGGTACCGGTCGCGCGCGGCACGGTACACATCGAGCACGGACCGTACACTGCGGCTCGTCGCGGACGCGTCGACCACCCGGCGCTTGACGTCGCCGACCGGGTGCTCGCGCAACCAGACCAGCTCGGCGGACCACTCCCGCGCGGCGTCACGCTCCGCGCAGACCCGACGGACCTCCAGCTCACCGGCCTGGACCTCGCCGCGCAGCTGCGTCGCCTCGTCACCCAACCTGGCGAGCTCGTCGGTCAGGCCGCGGACCTCGTCGAGCGCCGCGTCGCGCTCGGCTCGGACGGCTTCCAGCAGGTCGAAGCGGGCGGCTGCGTCGAGCACGGACAGGTCGAGCATGTCCTCGGTGGCGGCGAGCAGCTCGCGCGTGGGCACGTCGTCGGGGTCCGACCAGTCGGCCGCTGCTCGGGGCACGAGCTCGTGCAGGTCACCGACGACGTCATAGCCGCTCTGCCGCACCCGGTCGAGCCACTGCTCGGTCAGCTGTTCGGCCCAGCCCAGGCAGCCCGGCGGCAGGAGCACCCGCGGCTGTCCGGCGCGCCCGCCCATGCCGGTGTGCACGATCGCCTCTCGTACGAGGGGTCGGTAGTGCCGCGAGTCCAGCCGTTCGACCGGCAGCCGCTCGTCGAGCCGGCGCAACGCGGCCGCCGCGGCGGTGTCCAGCCCGGTGTTCGCGCGGGGGGACTCCTCGGCCAACAAGTCGGGGTCGATCCCGAACAGGGCCCAGAAGCGCCCGGTCAGGACGTCGCGGGAGACCCCGCGCTGCGGCACCGTGACCACGTGCACACGTTCGGGCGGCACCGTGGCTCCCCAGCGCTCCAGCACGTCGGGCCAGCGCTGCACCGCCCAGAACCACCGCGTCTCCGGTCGCGTCGAGGTGTCGGCGGTCAGGTCGGTCAGGAACTGCCCGTAGGTGAGCGGGTGCCGGTGCTTGACCTGCTCCTGCCACTCCGCTGGCACCTGCCGGGCCAGGTCTCGCGCGGAGAAAACGACGTGCACCTCACCGTCGAGGGCCGACAACAGGCGCGCGACCTGCTCGGCGCTGGCCGCGGCGAAGACCTCGTGGCTGAGGATGACGGTGCCGTCGCTGGCGTTGGCCCGCTCGATCAGCCGCTCCACGGCACCGGTCGCCTGCTCCTCGAGCCCGCCCCACGTGAGCTGCTGCAGGTCGAGGGCGGCGAGGAAGTGCTCGTCGAAGCGGTCCGCCGGGTAGTGCACGCCGTGCTCGGCGAGCACGCCGCGGTTGCGCCACAAGGTGTCCTGCAACCCGGTGCTGCCCGTCTTGGGTGCCCCGACGTGCACGAACACCCGTCGCCGGGGGCCGCCGCCGGTGCCGGGTCGCTCTTGGTCGTCCATCGGCGGCCAGGGTAGCCGCGGTAGGCGGGCTGCCCAGGTGCGCCGGGCCGATCGGGCGGGCTGCGGCTCGTCGGCGCGTCCCGGCCAGCCGGCCGGTTCGGCCGACGTGCGGCATCCTCAGCCGGCGGCAGTCGGCGTGCTGCCGAGCGCCCGTACGACCGCCGACGGGCTGGGACGTGCCAGCTGCGCCGCCATCCACACGCTGGTCGAGACGAGCGCCTCGAGGTCCACGCCGGTCGCCACCCCGAGGCCGTGCAGCATCCACACCAGGTCCTCGGTGGCGAGGTTCCCGGTGGCGCTGTGCGCGTAGGGACAACCGCCCAGCCCACCCGCTGATGAGTCGAACGTCGTGACCCCGGCCCGCAACGCGGTCAGCGCGTTGGCGAGCGCCTGCCCGTACGTGTCGTGGAAGTGCACCGCCAGCGCGTCCACCGGTGTGCCGGCGCTGCCGAAGGCGTCCAGCAGCGCGGCCACGTGCCCGGGTGTGCCGACTCCGATGGTGTCACCGAGCGAGAGCTGGGTCGCGCCGAGATCCAGCAGCCGATGACCGACGTCGACGACCTGCTGGACCGGCACGTCGCCCTCCCACGGGTCGCCGAAGCACATCGAGACGTACGCCCGGACGTCGAGACCCTCGTCGCGGGCGCGGGCGACGACCGGCTCGAACATCGCGTACTGCTCGTCGAGGCCCCGGTTGAGGTTGCGGCGGGCGAAGGACTCGGTGGCGCTGCCGAAGATCGCCACGTGGGTGACCCCCGCGGCGATGGCGCGGTCGAGGCCCCGCTGGTTGGGCACCAGCACCGGCAACGGGACACCGCCGGTCGGGTCAAGTCGTTGCAGCACCTGCTCGGCGTCGGCCAGCTGGGGCACCCAGCGCGGGTGCACGAACGAGGTGGCCTCGACGACCGGCAGCCCGGCGGCGACCAGCCGCTCGACGAAGGCGACCTTGGTCTCCACCGGCAGCACGGCCGACTCGTTCTGGAGCCCGTCGCGGGGGCCGACCTCGTACACGGTGACCTGGGCCGGCAACCCCGTCTCGGGCACCACCTGGGGCGTCCTCACGGCGCGGTCCGCCGCTCATGGGTCGCGGAGTCGGCGTTCCCCGGCTCGCCGGGTGTCTCGACCCGCTCGACGGCTGGCTCGGGGTCGTGCACCGTGACCAGCACCTGTCCCAGCGGCACCTGGTCTCCCGGGGCGGCGAACACCTCGGCCACCACCCCGGCGCGCCCGCTGGTCAAGGTCAGCTCCATCTTCATCGCCTCCAGCACCGCGACCCGCTGCCCGGCCTCGACCCGGTCACCGGGGTCCACCTCGACGGTGAGCACGGTGCCGGGCATCGGCGCGCGTACGGACTCCTCACCGGTGGCGGTGGAGGTGCCGGCGACGAGCGGGTCGGGCACTCCGACCCGCCAGCGGTGCCCGCACCGGGTGAGCTCGACACCGTGCCCGTCGACCAGCGCGGTGACGTCGAGCAGGTGACCGTCGACTCGGAGCCGGTGGTGGTGGCCACCTGCCGGGTCGGCCAGCTGCTGCACCTGGTGACTGGTGACGGGCGCGGGCGCGGGCGCGGCGAGCTCGGCGCCATCCTCGGCGCGATCCTCGGTGCGGTCCTCGGTGGGGTCGTCGGCGGTGTGGTAGGCGGTGTCGTTGGCGGCGTCGGCGGGGGTGCTCACGCCGGTGGTGAGATCGACGTGCCACACCGTCGCCCCTGCCGGTTGGGCGCCTCCCGGCACCGGGTCGGCGAGACGTACGAGCACCGGGGCGGCCGGCCCGGCCGAGCGCCACCCGTCCCCACTCCCGAACGGGTGACCACTATCGGCCGCTGCACTGACGTGCCGGGCCAGCAGCCAGGCCGCGAGGGGAGCCACGTCACCCGGCGGAGCCGGCGGCGTGAGCAGCGCCTGCGCGGCCGGATCGGTGTCGAGCCAGGCGGTGTGCACCTCGCCGGCCTCGTAGGCCGAGCTGGCGGCGAGGTCGCGGCAGAAACCGACGTTCGTGGTCAGCCCGAGGACGGCGGTGTCGTCGAGGGCCCGCACCAGGGCGGCGCGGGCGGCCTCGCGGTCGCTGCCGTGCACGACCACCTTGGCGAGCATCGGGTCGTACGCGGTGCCGACCTCCTGGCCGGACTCCAACGCCTGGTCGACCCGGGCCCGCCGCGGCCACCCCACGACGGTCGCGCGACCCGCCTGGGGGAGGAACCCGGCGTACGGGTCCTCGGCGTAGATGCGGGCCTCGATCGCGTGGCCGGTCACGGTGACCTCGTCCTGGGTCAGCCCGAGCGCCTCTCCGGCGGCCACGCGCAGCTGCAGGGCCACCAGGTCGAGACCGGTGACCGCCTCGGTGACCGGGTGCTCGACCTGGAGCCGCGTGTTCATCTCCAGGAAGAAGAACTCGTCGCCGGCGACCAGGAACTCCACCGTCCCGGCGCCGGTGTAACCCACCTCGGCGGCAAGGTCGACACCGGCCCGCAGCAGTCGGCCCCGCAGCTGCGGGGTGATGGTCGGCGCCGGCGCCTCCTCGAGCACCTTCTGGTGGCGGCGCTGCACCGAGCAGTCGCGCTCGCCCAGGTGCAGCACGCTGCCGTGGGTGTCGGCGAGCACCTGGACCTCGACGTGGCGGCCATGCTCCACGAACCGCTCGAGCAGCAGCGTGTCGTCGCCGAACGCGGCGGCGGCTTCGCGCCGCGCCGCTGCGACCGCCGCGTCGAGGCCGGCGGGCTCGCGTACCACTCGCATGCCCTTGCCGCCGCCGCCGGCCGCCGCCTTGACGAGCAGCGGGTACGCCAGGTCCCCGCTGACGTTGTCACTCCCTGACGACCCTCCAGCAGCGTGGGCGAGTGACAACTTCGGCCCCGCCAGGCCGGCTGGCGACTTGTCACTGCCTGGTGATGCCATGACGTCGTGTGGGAGTGACAAGTCGGCGGGGAGGGGGTAGGACGGGACGACGGGTACGCCGGCATGCACCGCCACCTCGCGGGCCCGGTCCTTGCGGCCCATCACCTCCATGACAGCGGCCGACGGCCCGATGAACACCAGCCCCGCGTCGGCGCACGCCTGCGCGAACGCCGCCCGCTCGGACAAGAACCCGTAGCCGGGGTGCACGGCATCGGCGCCCGTCTCGCGGGCGGCCGCGAGCAGCGCCTCGATCGACAGGTACGACTCGCGGGCGGGCGCGGGGCCGATCCGGACCGCGACGTCGGCGGCGCGCACGTGCGGAGCGGTCGCGTCGGCGTCGGAGTAGACCGCGACGGCGGTGAGCCCGGCCGCCTGCACAGCGGCGATGACCCGCACGGCGATCTCCCCCCGGTTGGCGACCAGCACGGTGGAGAACGGGCCGAGGATAGGGCCGGTGGCCGGTGTGGACCCGGAGGGCACGGTGCTCATCACATCCGGAAGATGCCGTAGGAGGGGTCGGGCAGCGGCGCCCGCTCGCAGGCGGCGAGACCGAGCCCGAGCACCCGGCGGGTCTCGGTCGGGTCGATGACGCCGTCGTCCCACAGCCGGGCGGTGGCGTACCACGGCGAGCCCTGGTGCTCGTACTGCTCGCGGATCGGCGCCTTGAACGCCTCCTCGTCCTCGGCCCGCCACGTCTGTCCACGTCCTTCGATGCCGTCGCGGCGCACCGTGGCCAGCACGGACGCGGCCTGCTCGCCGCCCATGACCGAGATGCGGGCGTTGGGCCACGTCCACAGGAAGCGCGGGTCGTACGCCCTCCCGCACATGCCGTAGTTGCCGGCGCCGAACGAGCCGCCGATCACGACGGTCAGCTTGGGCACGACCGAGCAGGCGACGGCGGTTACGAGCTTGGCGCCGTCCTTGGCGATGCCCTTGTTCTCGTACTCGCGTCCGACCATGAAGCCGGTGATGTTCTGCAGGAACACCAGCGGTACGCCCCGGGAGTTGGCCAGCTCGACGAAGTGGGCACCCTTCAGCGCCGACTCGGAGAACAGGATCCCGTTGTTGGCCAGGATCGCGACGTCGTAGCCCCAGACGCGGGCGAAGGCGCACACCAACGTGTCGCCGTAGAGGGACTTGAACTCGTGCAGCCGCGACCCGTCGACCACCCGGCGGAGCACCTCGCGCACGTCGTAGGGCTGGCGCGGGTCGGCCGGCACGACGTCGCGAATCCCCGCCGGGTCGTCGTGCGGCTCCTCGACCGGGTGCCGCGGCAGCGTGACCGACAGCTCGCGACCGCACGTCGCCACCGCCGAGCGCAGGATCGTCAACGCAGCCTCGTCGTCGTCGGCCAGGTGGTCGACGACGCCCGACGTGCGGGCGTGCACCTCGCCACCGCCGAGCTCCTCGGCGGTCACCTCCTCCCCGGTCGCGGCCTTCACCAGCGGCGGCCCGCCGAGGAAGATCGTGCCCTCGCCACGCACGATGACACTCTCGTCCGACATCGCCGGCACATATGCCCCGCCGGCGGTGCACGAGCCCATGACGGCCGCCAGCTGCGGGATGCCGCGCCCGGACAGCCGCGCCTGGTTGTAGAAGATCCGCCCGAAGTGCTCGCGGTCGGGGAACACCTCGTCCTGCATCGGCAGGAAGGCGCCGCCGGAGTCGACCAGGTAGAGGCACGGCAGGTGGTTCTGCTCGGCGACGGTCTGCGCACGCAGGTGCTTCTTGACAGTCATCGGGTAGTAGGTGCCGCCTTTGACCGTCGCGTCGTTGGCGACCACCACGCAGGTACGCCCCGACACCTGCCCGACGCCGGTGACGATCCCGGCGCTGGGCACCGCGTCGTCGTACATGCCGGTCGCGGCCAGCGGGGACAGCTCGAGGAACGGGCTGCCCGGGTCGAGCAGCCGATCGACCCGGTCGCGCACCAGCAGCTTGCCGCGGGCGACGTGGCGCTCCCGCGAGGCAGCCGACCCGCCACGTCGGGCGACCGCCAGTCGCTCGCGCAGGTCGTCGACGAGCGCACGCAGGTCGTCGCCGGTCGTACTCCGCGCTGTGCTCACCAGATCTCCTCGTCGCCGCCGCGACTCTAACGACCCGAGCCGAAGCGTTCGCCAGCTCCCGGTGGTCGCGCAAGAGCCCTAGCCGATGCACGGCTCGTGCATGGCGGTTACGTCCGCAGGTGGGTCCATGCGAGCGCGCATCCGATGACCCTCGCTACCGCTCCGTGAACATCCCGAGTGGCTTCGCCAGCTGGAGCGGGTCGTTTGATGACGTAGCATCACGTGCGCTACGTCGTCGTCGGCGGATTCGCGGCGGTGGCACACGGCTCCCCGCGGCTCACCAGCGACGTGGACGTCACTCCGGCTCGTGACCTGGACAACCTGATGCGGCTCTCCGACGCGCTGCGCGACCTGGACGCGCGCATTCGAGTGGGCGGCATGGACCAAGGCGTGAAGGACCGCCACGCGGTGCCCATCCAGCGGGCGCTGAGGGACCGGCTCGCTCCGGGTGAGCCCTGAAGGGGACCGGTCTGCGGGGAGCCCCCCGTCCGGACGAGCTCCGCCGCCCAGCCGTGAAGGTGCCCGGTCCGCTGGGCTCGGCGACGACGATCGGCCGTGCCCTGACCGCCACCGACGCAGACGCCAGCCGTCGCGGACGCCTCCAGCCTCGGTGGCAGGATGACGTCGACCGCAGCAAGGAGGTCGACCGTGGCCCATCCCCGGGTCGTGCTGCACGTCGGGGCGATGAAGACCGGCACCTCGGCCGTGCAGGCCGCCCTCGGTGCCCACGCAGACGCGCTGGCCGACGCTGGCGTCCTCTACCCGTGCGAGCCCAGCTGGCAGGTGCAGGTGCGCGCCGTCCGCGACGCGCTCGACATGCGGGTGGCCGGGGTGCAGCCGGGGCGCTGGGCCGCGATGGCCGAGCGGCTGCGCACGTACGACGGCGAGGTGGCCGTGCTGTCGATGGAGTTCCTCTCCTTCGCCGACCTGGCTCACGCCCGCGCAGTCGTCGAGTCGCTCACCCCGGCACCGGTCGAGGCGGTGCTGACATTGCGTGACCCGGCGCGGGTGCTGCCGTCGGCGTGGCAGGAGTGGACGCAGAACCGGGGCACGGCCTCGTGGGCGGAGTACCTCGCCACCGCCGCCCGGTTGGCGCCCGGCGGCGACGCGCACAGACAGCACCTCGACACCCCGGCCGCTCGGGCGTACGGCCGGGTCCTCGACAGCGACCGGGTGCTGTCCGTGTGGTCGCGCGTCATGCCCCCTGACCGGCTGCACGTGCTGACCGTGCCCCCGCCGGGCGCGCGACCGGGGCTGCTCTGGGCACGGTTCGCCGGCGTGCTGGGGCTCGACGCCGAGCGCTACCCGCCGCCGGACGAGCGCGCCAACGAGTCACTCGACTACCACGCCGCCGACCTGATGTGGCGGGTGAACCGCCGGCTCGAGGGGCACCTCGACTTCTCTGCGTACGAGTCGTTGGTGAAGAACCACCTGTGCAAGCAGGTGCTGGCCGCCCGCGAGGCGCAGACCGCCGTGCCGCTGCCCGAGTCGGCGCACGACCTGGCCGTGCGGTGGGCCCGGCACACCGTCGACCTGGTCGGGCGGAGCGGCGCCCACGTGGTCGGTGACCTGACCGAGCTGGAGCCGGTGACCGGGCGGTTCACCGAGGCACCGGTGCCGCCGACTGACACCGAGGGCGTCGTACGCGCGGCGCGCGACGCCCTCGCCGGTCTCGACGCGGTCGAGCGCGACCGCGGCACCGCCTCCACCGACTTGTCACCGCGTGGAGGGCCGCGAGCCCCTTCTGACGGTGACAAGTCGAGCGGGGACGTCGACGCCGCGGTAGCCGCCGTCGCCGACCGCGTCCTGTCGCTGACCGCTGGCGCAGCCACCGAGACACCTCGCCGGCGACGGGGAGTGCGCGGTCTGCTACGTTTCGTCCGCGGTCGTCGTGCTCGCGCGTGACCGTCACAACTCCACAGCACTCCCGCGCGGGAGGAAGCCGGTCTAAGTCCGGCACTGGCCCGCAGCCGTGGGCGGCTCCGTCACCTGACGAGGCCGCAAGTCGGATCGACTCGCGCGGGCGAGCGGCTCCATCTGTCGAGGTCACAGGGTCGGGGTCCACCTGCTCCGGGGCCTCTGCCCGGGCGGCTGTCCGTCCTGGGACCGCTCACCCGAAAGGTCCCCCATGTACCAGGACACCCGCGGCGCCCTGCGCCGCCTCACCGGCACCGTCGTAGCCACCACCGCGCTGGCGCTCGCCACCACCACCCTTGCCGCCCCGGCCCAGGCCGCCGACCGAGACCGCGATCGCACCCGCGCCACCGGCTGGCTGGTCACCCAGCTCGACAACGGGCACTTCTACAACGACCAGTTCGACTACGTCGACTGGGGTCTGACCGTCGACGGGCTCTTCGCGCTCGCGGCCGACTCCGACCGTGCGCAGGCGTCCGGCCGGGTCGGTCGGGCCGTACGCAACCACGTCGACGACTACACCGTTTACAACGGTGACCGCTCGGCCGGTGCGACCGGCAAGACCCTGGTCGCGGCAGAGGTTCTCGACGCCAACTCGCGCTCCTTCGGCGGTCACAACCTGCGCGGCGAGCTGCGCCGACTCATCGACTCCGGCGGCGCCGACGAGGGCCGCCTCGAGGACTCCGGCAGCACCGACTACTCCAACACGATCACTCAGGCGTACGGGGTGATCGGGCTGGCCCGCAGCGGGGGGGCGCCCCGCTCGACGGTGAAGTTCCTGCTGCGCCAGCGCTGCAAGGGCGGGTACTTCCGGCTGGACATGACCCGCCGCGGCAGCTGCAAGAGCAACGGTGGCGCGGCGAACGTGGACGCCACGTCGCTGGCGATCCAGGCGATGGTGGCCGCCGACCGCAACGGCACCGGCCTGCGCGACGGCCTGATCACCCGCAGCGGCAAGTGGCTGGCAAAGGCGCAGCGGCGCAACGGCAGCTTTCGTTCCAGCGCCGACATCGCCAGGTCCAACACCAACAGCACCGGTTTGGCCGTCCAGGCGCTCGCGCTGACCCTGCACGGCAAGGCCGTCCGCAAGGCTGCCCGCTGGGTGGCGAGCCTCCAGATCACCCGCCGCAGGGTCGACGGCGGCCCGGCCCGTCGTGACATCGGCGCGATCGCGTACGACCGCGAGGGGCTGCGCCAGGCGCTGGACGAGGGCATCACGCCGAGCACCCGCGACCAGTTCCGCCGGGCGACCACGCAGGCGGTGTTCGCGCTCAAGCCCGCGCCGCTCAGCCGCCTGGTCCGGCGCTGACGATGCCCTACCCACGGTGGGCCACCTGGATCGGTGCCGCCGCCGGAGCGACCATCGCCATGGCTGCTCCGACCGCGGCGGCTAGTCCGATGACCGGTGCCACAACGGTCCCCGCACTCGTCCGGTCCGAGCCGGGACTGCCGGGCTCGTGCACCACCCGGACCGGGGTCACGGTCGTCGTCGACCTCTCCGCGCTCGGCGGCGATGTCGTGGTGCGCTGCGTGGACGAACCGCCCGAGAACGGTGTCACCGCACTTCAACAAGCAGGCTTCAGCATCGAGGGCACCCGGCAGTACGGCACGGCATTCATCTGCCGCATCCAGGGCCGCCCCGGTCCGCAGGAAGTCTTGGATGTGCGCGGTTATCGCGACGGCTACATCGAGCAGTGCCAGCGCACCCCACCACAGCAGGCGTACTGGGGCTACTGGCAGGCCGAGAACGGCGGCCCTTGGGAATACAGCTATGACGAGGGCGCCGCTGCCAGCACGCCGATCCCGGGAGGTTTCGAGGGCTGGTCCTTCCAGCTCAACCGGTCGGAGGAGTCAGCGGTCGCACCGGTCGTCGACCCGGTCAGCCGGGCGCCCGCAGACGGTGGCTCGGACGGTGGCTCGGGCAGCGGCGGCTCCGGCTCGGGCGGCGGCTCCGGATCGGGCGGCGGCTCGGGCGGCTCGGGCTCGGGCAGCGGCGGCTCGG